>NZ_KI912148.1:2304088-2607288 GCF_000517105.1 Fischerella sp. PCC 9605
GACACTTTATCTAGGTTAACAAGCTCTTTTAGCTTTGTCAAGGGGTTAGAGAAAATCTTTTTCTTTTTTTCCTTGCTCTAAATTCTTGCTGCTAGCCACTTGTTTTGTCTATGGTTCGGTGTGTCTTGGCTTTTTGCCTTGGCACTTGATTACTATAGCAGAACTTTTTGTCTGTGCAACCCCTTTTCTGATTTTTCTGGCTTCGCTATCTACGTATAAAACGAATATGTTATGGATGGTGCGGTTTTAGTTGGGGCTGTTATAAGCCAAATTGCATGGTGAGAGGCTTCTGACTCAAGCTCTTGAAAACTCACTCCTTAAATTACTCCTCTAAATCATCTTTTATGTGGGGGTTTACTTGTAATCCCTTTTTCATATTTCAACGTGTATACACCATGACCCTGCAATACCCGGTACCACATACCCGACTGCACTCCTGTAGAAAGCATTTTTCCGACATTTGTTTTTGCAGTTTTAAATTGATCTGGTGTTAATTGATCGCCGTACAAGTCACGTACAATGGCGTCTATGTGAAAATGCAGATCCGGTTTGTGGCGCATCAAAATTAAGATGGCATTTTGTATGGAGTATTCCTGAAATTCAGGTAATAGAGGTAAAGTGCCAGGTTTTCTGGGAGTTGTTAGTTTGGGAATGTCAGAGATGTCTGGTTTTTGTGGTGAAGGAGTAGTAGATTCCGAATTCAGTGTTGAGGTAGATGGCGATGTGGTTAAGAGTGTATTTAGCTTGTGGTCTAATTCTTGTTCTTGCTCGAGAGTCTCTATTTCCTCCTCTTGATGAACCGAATGATGTCTATCCTCAAGGTATGCCTGTGTAGATGACTCAGGCAAGCGCCTGTGGATATGATGCATCTTTTCTTCCGTAACATACCCTGATATTAGAGCTTCTAGGGCATTCATCTGGTTGCGAACCACAGACAAGCGGCGCTCTAAATCAGCAGCTTCCAAGACGTAGCGATCGCGTTCTGCTTCGAGTAACCTAAGAATCTCAGACAAATCAGTCATAGCAGTTTCGTTTTTTTGTTGAAAGGAACAAACAGGTGGAAAGTAAGGAAGTTTTTGTTAAGGCTCACACCCGCATCATTAGGCAAAAAGTCTATCGTTTCGTTTGTAAAGGATGCAACAAGGTAGTTGAACGCACTTGCTATCCTTCTAGACCATTGTTTTGCCAACGATGCCGACCATCCAAAACTCAGCCATCAAAGCCTCAGTTGACGGTAACACGTGGGAAATCAAAGACTTCAAAAAAGTCAAGTAAAAAATCAAAAGCAAGTTAACTATCCAAAAAGCATGATGGCTAATAATTCTAGAATGAACTGCAACACTATGCAGAAAATGCTGAGATAAAAACCACGAATCTGGTAATTATGCAACAGGAAGGGTGTAGCTCATTATTTATGGAGAATGGTATGAGACATTACTCTTGCCTGCAAATTCTGGAGAAGGGCAAAGAAAAAGCTTTCATCTCTTTACCCTTTCTCCCTTTCTCTACTCAGGCTTTAAGGTAGTACTGAGAGTTACCCAACAATCGTCCATCAAAGCTTCTCGCATTGCTTTTTCATCGTTAAAGGCATGTTGTAGAAGTTGTCCCTCATAGACCAGTTTGACTTCATCCTGCTGAAATGGCCAAGGAGTAACCGCTACCTGCTGATGGTTGTCTTGGTCTTCTAACAAGGTCAATCGCAGTGTACTTTCACTATTAATTGTGGGTACTTGCTGAAGAACTTGCTGCTTACTGGTAAATCCCTGACAGAAGATTATTGATAACGCATCCCATGTTGCTACCAATTTTCTATTACGTTCGATGACTTCTGGTGTCACATAGGTTGCGTAGTATTCATCCTTTTGCAAAACAGCAATGAGTTGCTTTTGAAAGGCATACTCCTGCTTGAGGAAATCCTGGACAATTTGAGTAGATATGGGCGAGTTTTGCCAACTTGTAAATCTTTCATATAGTCCTGTTCCATGCAGCGAAACCAGCAACGCTACATATCTACCTAATAGCAGCGCAAACTGTTTGGCATTTAACCAGATATTTATATGTGCTTGAGTAGAAAGTTCTGTAAAGTTGTGAGGATAACCAGTTTGGGGATTTAGTGTAGGTGCTTTTTCCCAAAGTAGCCAGCCAATATCATGTTGTTCTGCACAAAGACAAACTTCTTTTCTAGGGAGGAATTGACCAAAATTTTCATTGCCCCAAACTTGCGCTATTTGACCTGCAAGCCAAGCATGATTTGGTTGAGTGATGCAAATCAGTCCCTGTTTTGATAAGCGATGCAACATGAATCAATATCCGGGATTATTTATTCAACAATCCTGACTAACTGTGCAGTGGTTTTCAAAGCACAGTCACGCTGTCTGGGTCTGCTACTTATTTCAGTCTAACTTAATTAGACTTCTTACAGAATTGTGGGAAAGGTGAAAGGGGAACGGGGAAGGGTGAAATACCCATTAACCTTTAACTTCTCATATTTTCCCTGAAAATTTCCCTTTTAACCTTTCCTTATAAGAAGGTTCAGCACTCGCCAGTACTACACCTACATATACTATTTGGGTAAAACCTGCCGCAGTGCTTCTAAGAGTCTATCCACGTTTTCTTTGCGGCTATTGAAACCCATAAGACCAATACGCCAAACTTGACCAGCTAGTTCGCCAAGACCACCACCTATTTCAATGCCATGTTCTAAGAGTAACTGCCGTGCGATCGCTTTACCATCTACCCCTTCTGGAATGCGGACTGTAGTTAGGGTTGGCAGGCGATACTCTCGCTGCACGTGTAAGGACAAACCTATATCTTCTAATCTCCGCCAGAGATACTCTACGTTTTCTTGATGACGCCGCCAGCAATTTTCCAATCCTTCTTCAGCCACTAGACGCAGTGCTTCCCGGAGTGCATAGTACATATTAGTGGGTGCTGTGTGATGATAAATGCGTTCTTGACCCCAATATTTCCCCAACAATGTCATATCCAAATACCAGTTAGACACTTTGGTCTGGCGCTTTTGCAATTTTTCCATAGCACGCAGACTCATTGTAAAAGGGGAAGCTCCAGGTGGGCAACCCAAGCCTTTTTGGCTACAGCTATAAGCTAGGTCAACTCCCCACTCATCTAAAAATATGGGAACGCCACCCAAACTTGTAACTGTATCTACTAGCAGCAAACAGCTAAATTCACGACACAAATCGCCAACTCCTTCCAAAGGTTGACGTGCACCTGTAGAAGTTTCAGCATGAACTAAAGCGAGGATTGCTGGACGGTGAGTTTGTACGGCAGTTCGCAACTCATCCAATGAAAAGACTTGTCCCCAAGGCTTTGTAATAGTTCGCACATCTGCACCATATCGTCCTGCCATATCAACAAGACGATTACCAAAGTACCCCATTACACCAACCAGAACTACATCACCTGGTTCTGTAACATTGGCAATTGTTGCTTCCATTGCAGCTGTTCCTGTACCACTAACGGCAATTGTCAGGGGGTTATCTGTTTGCCATACATAACGTAGTAGCGACTGAATCTCATCCATAAGTTCTAGAAAAGCTGGGTCCAGATGCCCTATTGGTGGAGTATTCATTGCTTGCAGAACTGCGGGATGAGCATTCGAGGGACCGGGGCCCAACAGCTGGCGTTCTGGTATGGAAAGAAGCTCAAGTTGCGATCGCTGGTTGTTATTGATTGATATGGCTTGTGTCATATTTGTATTTGTACTTAGCGAGATGATAGTTATAAAGGCATCATAGCCTTTGAAGGAGCGGCGATAAAGCTGCACTCTATAACTCACATCAAGAGGCTCAAGTAACAACACCCTTTGCAATGATGTGAAAATCTGCTATTGATTACCTGTGCCACATCTGCATAGCGATCGCAAGTAGGCTTTTTTCGTTTAAGTCTAATTATCTCTAAAAAAAGCTGATGATTGTATTTAAAAGTGGCATCGCATGTTTGCGGGATGATTTTAATAGTTTTGTGGGATGGGCTGAAGAAAATTTTACTGCTGTGTACCACTGGGTGCAGGTGGCGCAGCAGGTGTTACAGTTGGTGCAGTTTGTTGACGGCGGCGTAAAGCATCCTGTAACCTATTCCCAGTATTATTATTGGATGTATTTGCTGTTCTCCGCTTCCGACGCTGAGATGGTTTCCTGACTTCACTAGTGTTGGCATTATTGTTAGGTGTAACTTGCTCGCGTCTTCTTAGTCTAGTTGGGGTTATTTGCCTGGAACTAGCAGAACTGCTTTCCGCACTATTACGACGCAAACGACGATTAACATCGGATTGCTGTGAAGAAGAAGTTGTTGCTGGCGATGTTGTCAGTGTGCGTGGTCGCCTAGTTCTAGTTCTGCTAGGAGCGTCTGTGTTATTTACTGAAGTTTCTACTTGTTGTCTGCGTGTAGTGTTGCTTGTATTCTTGGTAGTGGTAGCAGCTGTATTTTGATTTCTTTGCTCTTGTTCTCTTCGTCTTTGCCTTTCTTTAACTTCACGGTGACGCCGTGAGCCTCGAATAGCATAGTCAGTAGCGATTGTAACACCTTGTCTTCCCCCGCTTGTGGGTTTTAATTTCCACTCCCGTGCTTGTCTGGCGTGTGCTTCATCCAATTCACGATTACCACTGGATTTAGTAACTCTTACATTCGTGACATTACCATTTTCATCTGTATCTACGGCTACTTCTACCCTGCCTTCAATACCACGTTTTTTCGCCTGTTCTGGATATTTGGCATCGCATTGACGGCAAGCAGCACGACCATTGCCATCACCTGTTGAATCTGTTGGCGGTTTGGGAGTAGTTGGTGCTGTAGCAAATGTTTCGCGTTTTCTGCGTCCTGAACCACTACCTGTGCTACTTCCGGTTCCGGAACCACTACCAGATCGAGTGCCTGTACCATTACCAGAACCAACAGCAATCGTAGAACTAGAATCATTTCCTGTGAGCGTAGTTTGTGTTCCAGAGCTACCTCCACTATTTGCTTGACTTTCTCTTGAGTCTCTAATATCGCTAAGTGACTGTCTTAATTGCTCACTGCTTGCAGTTGTACTTGGAGAGGTAGTTTCTGGTTTTATATTTTGGGCTGGTTTTTCAGTTACTACTTTAGGCTGGTCAGCAACAGGCTTTGGCGGCTCAAATCGCGTCTGTTCCGGCTTGTCTGGTAATGGTTGGATTTTAGGAGGAGTTTTGGGAGTCTCAATAACCTTTTGTATCGGGGTTGTTTCCCTTATAGGTGGAGGTGAAGGAGCCTTAGCAATGTTTGCAGGTTGTTGCTTTATTTCTCTTGCTGGTGGTGTATCTTGAACTTCTGGTTCTTCTGGTTCTACGAAGGTCAATTCAATAGGTTCCTCTTCCAACTCTGGCACTCTAGCCAAAAAGTTGCCAATACCCGAAGCTAATGCACAGATATGCAGTGAAAGTGAGCCAATGAGACTGAAAGCTAAAAAGGATTTTAGAGCTTTGGCCTCTTTGTGTCGTTGCTCCCCTGCAATGCTGGAAAAGCTCATAACCTATTGCTACCTCTTTTCAGTAATGTTTCCAAGCTAAAACTATTTGATGCAAAAGTCAATAAAATGAGATTATATAAGAATGCATAATGTTCAGAACCCATGATAACTATTTCAAACTATTTTTGCTACGTTTACAAGAAATAATATCGGTTAAAATTTAAAGAATTTATGTCAGCAAGAATTAAAAATACTTGACTTTGTTGTCACAGTATTCTAATGTTTGTTGAAAATATATATCATTTGTGCAGCAGCAACTGTTGGTTTAACTGTGGGTTGTTGAGCGCTTTAGGAATATCACATGGGAATTAGCAAATTATTTACCGCAGGTGGCGTAGTCATGTGGCCCCTGCTTGGGTTTTCGGTGTTGGCAGTGGGATTGATTATTGAGCGTGTTCGTTTTTGGTATCGCGTTAATAGCCGCCAAAGTCGTGTAGTCCGAGAGGTATTGAATCTCTATCGATTGAATAATATAGTTGGTGCTTTGGAGAAGTTGCACAAAAATGCAGATTTACCGATCGCACGCATTTTTCTTGCAGCATTGGAATTGGAACAACCAAATCCTGAAGAATTTCGCTTGGCGCTAGAAAGTGAAGCACAAGCAGAAATTCCCATTCTCAAGCGATTTAACACCATCTTTGAAACCATAATTAGCCTTGCCCCTCTATTGGGGTTGCTAGGAACTGTTTTGGGTTTGATAGCTTCCTTTGCATCTCTCAACCTTGGTGATGTGGGAGGTACGAGAACCTTAGGCGTGACTAGTGGTATTAGTGAAGCATTAGTGTCTACAGCATCAGGATTAGTTGTAGCTATTTTTACACTTTTGTTTGCCAATACTTTTCGAGGACTCTATCAACGTCAAATTGCGTTGATTCAAGAATATGGTGGCGAACTTGAATTACTTTATCGCCGTCACTACGAAGAAAGAGGTGAAAAAGCTTATGCGCCTTCAAGATGAATCAGAAATTCCACCGCAAATTAACATTGTGCCCATGATTGATGTGATATTTGCGATTTTGACCTTTTTTATCATGTCAACTCTGTTTTTAACCCGTTCAGAAGGTCTACCAGTTAATTTACCGAAGGCGGCAACGTCGAAAGCACAGCAAGTGCCGACCAAAATCACCATTACGGTAGATGCCCAAGGAAAGATCAGTCTGAACCGCAAACCAACTACTGTTGATGCTTTAACTGAACAAGTGCGTGCCTTAGTAGGTTCCAAACAGCAAGCAGTGGTGATTATCAATGCAGATGAAAAAGTGGGTCATGGTCAAGTGGTGGCAGTGATGGATCGGGTTCGCCGGGTGGAAGGAGCAAGGTTAGCGATCGCAACTCAAAAGCCTTAGTCAGTCATCACTGCCTACAATCATGTTGAATAACACAACACTTTTAATTGCCCTGAGAGCTAGCAGATGGCAAAATGTACTCAGGGTATTCATGGTATTTATGCTTAGTCTCTGCTTGGCTTTGTTTTTAGGAAGCCAAGGTTTCGGTTCTGCACCAAGGCACACAGAGATACTATGGGATACTCAGGGTGTACCACATATATACGGAAATAACAACCGTGGTGCATTCCGAGCATTCGGTTGGGCTCAGATGCAAAGTCATGGTAACTTGCTTTTGCGTCTTTATGGTCAAGCACGAGGGCGGGCAGCTGAATATTGGGGAGAAGAGTACATAGATTCAGATAAATGGGTACTGACTATGGGAGTTCCCAATCGTGCGAATTCTTGGTATAAAGCCCAAAGCCCAACTTTTCGCAGCTATTTGAATGCCTTTGCTGATGGAATCAATGCTTACGCTAAAGCTCATCCTGAACTGATTGACGATGAAGTAGAAATTGTGTTGCCCGTTAAGCCAGAAGATACACTAGCTCACTTACAACGGGTATTAAATTTTACTTTTATCGTCAATCCGGAGCAGGTTGCAGGCATGACTGACAAAGGTAGTTCCGCTGGTTCTAACGCTTGGGCAATTGCTCCCAAACGCTCTGCTAGTGGGAATGCAATGCTTTTAGCAAACCCGCACCTACCTTGGTCAGATTTATTCCTCTGGTATGAAGCACAAATAACCGCACCGGGGATAGATGCTTATGGAGCAACACTCGTAGGTATTCCAGTTTTAGCGATCGCCTTCAACGACAATTTAGGTTGGGCTCACACAGTCAATACTCACGATGGCTGGGATACTTATGAGTTAACCCTCGCTGGTGATGGTTATCGCTTTGACAACCGAGCCCGTGCTTTTGAAACAAAAACTCATTCTTTGAAAATCAAGCAAGATGATGGCACTCTCCGCGAACAACCACTTCTAGTAAAAAGTTCTATCCACGGGCCAGTAGTTGCAGAAAAAGATGGTAAACCAGTGGCGTTGCGCGTTGTTGGTCTTGACCGACCTGGTGTATTAGAGCAGTGGTGGGATATGGCACGCTCCCAAAACCTAAACCAGTTTGAAAGCGCACTAAAACGCTTGCAACTACCTATGTTTACGGTAATGTATGCAGACCGAGAAGGACACATCATGCACTTGTTTAACGGTCAAGTGCCTGTTCATTCCCAAGGAGATTTCGCATACTGGCAAGGAACAATCCCTGGTGATACTTCCAAGACATTGTGGACAAAAATTCACCCTTACCGCGATTTGCCACGCATCATCGACCCAGCAAGCGGCTGGTTGCAAAATGCCAATGATCCACCCTGGACTACTACATTTCCACCTGCGATCAAACCAGGGAATTTTCCGCCCTATATGGCACCTCGGGTCATGGATTTTCGGGCACAACGTTCGGCACGGATGCTGGCAGAAGATGAAAAAATCTCTTTTGATAAAATGGTTGAATACAAGCATTCGACGCGCATGGAACTGGCAGACCGTATCTTGGATGATTTGATTCCAGCCGTACGAAAGCAAGGTGGTAAATTAGGGCAGCGAGCAGCTGATGTACTGGAAGCATGGGATAGACAAGCCAATGCTGATAGTCGAGGAGCGGTACTGTTTGCCTTTTGGGTTGAACAAATGGATTTAGAGCAAGCGTTTAGTAAACCTTGGCAAGAAGACTCTCCCCTCACTACCCCTGACGGTTTAGCCGATCCTAAAAGTGCAGTAGCAAAATTAGAAGCAGCAGCAGCTAAGGTAGAAAAAACCTATGGTTCCCTCGATGTAGCGTGGGGACAAGCTTTCCGGCTTAAGTATGGAAATGTAGATTTACCAGCTAATGGAGGCGATGGAGAGCTAGGTATATTCCGTGTAGTTGAATTTGCTCCCACTCCCGATGGACGCTTCCAATCGATTGTAGGTGATTCCTATGTTGCTGCGGTTGAGTTTTCTAAGCCTGTACGGGCAATGGTACTCACTAGTTACGGTAATGCAACTCAACCGAACTCACCACACGTTGGGGATCAATTACAACTTTTCGCGCGTAAGCAATTGCGTCCAGTTTGGCGAACACGTCAGGAAATAAAAGCTCATTTGCAGGAACGGAAAGTATTTTGAGGTTTGAGGTGCGTCCTCATCTGTATGCATCTGGAGGACGCTGCGTTGGAGGGTTTCTCACGAGCGATCGCAGTTATTTTTGCGATCGCATCCCACATGAATTACTGAAAGACATGCTATTATTAAATATTTTTACTCTCTCCGAGGAAGTTCACTTGTACTTTTTTTAGCTTGCATTGTGCGGCAAACATACCAGTAACACCTAATAGACCAAGTATGAGTGAGGGTTCGGGTACTGATTGGTAAGAAATGGAAGGAACTTTAGGCTTATATCCAGGTGTGTTCCAAGTGTAAATCGCACTGTAAGATACGTCGTCGTCAGAAGCTGTGATTCCAGATGCAGTCGGGTTAAAGCTGTAGGCGTAGTAAGTTTTATCACCAGTTACAACCTTAGCAATTTCACTAGCCCCGATTGAACCTTGGTATGCGTTTACTGTAGCTTGCAGACTGAGCAGGTCTTTTAGCTTTGTCAGTTGAGCTATTTTACTTGACAGTTGGTTCTTCACTGCCACTGGAGTTATAGGTAGTGAAAGCTGCGTTTGAAGTTGTGAAATCAGACTATTAACTTGTAAAAGGGTTGGTAGACTTGTTACAGTTGGAAATTGTGCTTTAATTTCATTCCATTTCTCGGTGAGTGAAGTGGAAACTAAAGTTGATAGTTTAGTCTTCACATCTAAGTGACCAACCAATTTCAGTTCCACACCACCATCTTGACCGAACTGGAAGTTACCAATATTAGGATCTCCCATCCCTAGCAAAGGAAAATAACTCGTTACTAATGACTTAGTATTGTCTGAAAACCCATTCCACACTGATTGGAATGGTGTGTAGGTACTCAACAAGTCACCCAACCATTGAGAACCAAAAACACTCCAATCAGCAGCAGTGACACTACTAACCGTTGCGCTGTAATTTCCTTCGCTAGCAGTGAAGCCGACGTTAGAGGTAGGATTTTCTGTACTGTACCAAAGTTCGACGTTGGAAGTCACGTCACCATCGCTTAGGGCATTGGCCGCTGCTGCTGTATTATTGGGAATAAATGTGCCATTCGAGCCACCAGTGTAAGTTTTAATTTCATTCGAGTTATTGAAACTAAAGGATACGGCGTGTGCGGGAGTAGCGGCGATCGCACTCATCCCAGCAGCTATTGAAGCACCAAACAAAAGTTTTTTAACTGTATTTTTCATTATTATTGTCTCCATCAGTTCTGAGGTTGAGTTTTCCACAACCACCACTTTTAGGTTTTGGTTGCTGTGATTACAAACGTAGTATTTTGGTAGTGCAACTCGATAAGTACAAATTCCCTACTGAGCAAGAAGAACTAAAAAATCTGACCAGAGATTATTCCAGGCTGCACCTTGGTTAAGCACAAAGATGTATCACTACAAACACAGTGTACGAAACTGAGAGAATCAATTGGGTGAAGCTCTTGTAGATTAAAAGTTAAGTTATAGCAAAATAAATAGCTATTATTAATACTCTTTTATAAGTGTTTGCACTTAAAATGATTTTGTAGAAAGCTGTATTTAATATATTTTTAATTGCGATCGCACCAGTTACATATTATCGGGAACATTACCAACTACTCGTTCATCTGCTACTGCCTTGACAATAAAGACGTGACAAGGAATCACCTCTCAAAAATCAATAACCAAACACAAAAGATTTTAGGCATTGCATGACCGCTTGTCACAATTATGCTACTTTTTGCCTCCACAATAAAAACAGCGTTTATAACCTGTCAAAATACCTCTAGTTGCTGAAGACTTTTACACGCTTGGTCGGTATTATCAACCATGTTCAAGAAAGCAGACTGCGATCGCAATCATATGACACTCTCTACTCTTCAAAGCGTTATTCAAAAGTCAGGCTATAAATAACCAACTTCGCAGCAGGAGACAGATTTAATGCAAATTAGAGGTACAAATCATGCAACACCCTGAAAAAGGGGCAGAGAAAACCTCCCGACGCGGTTTTTTGGGACAGGCACTGACCGCAGCCGGAACGGCTATAGCTGCTCCTTCATTAATTAATCAGGCGACCGCAGCAAAGGATACTACCCAAGGTTCCGCAGATGAGGAAGGTAATATGAATGTAACACTTAAAGTTAATGGTGAGCAGCAAACTCTCACAATTGAACCGCGCGTGACACTCTTGGATGCCTTACGTGAACGCTTAGGACTGGTAGGCAGCAAAAAGGGGTGCGATCACGGACAGTGTGGGGCCTGTACTGTTCTCGTTGATGGTCAGCGAATTTATTCCTGCCTGACTCTGGCTGTGATGCAGGAGGGTAAGGAGATTGTCACTATTGAAGGGCTGGCGAAGGGCGAGACTCTCCATCCGGTACAGGCGGCATTCATCGATCACGATGGTTTTCAGTGCGGCTATTGTACACCAGGACAGATTTGTGCTTCCGTTGCTCTACTCGATGAAGTGAAACGAGGCTGTGCCAGCGTTGTCACATCAGATCTAACTAATCCTCCACAGCTGAGTGAACTCTCGGAAGCTGAGATTAAGGAGCGATTGAGTGGCAATCTCTGTAGGTGCAGCGCTTATAACGGCATCGTAGCAGCAGTACAGCAGGTCGCTGGACAAAAACCACCCTCTGCGGCTGCAACTGTAATGGTCAGTAAACCCAAGGAAACACCCGTATGAACAACTTCACCTATATCCGTGCTGCTTCAGTGAAAGATGCAGTTCAACGGGCAACTGCTGATAAAGATGCGATGTTTATCGCGGGCGGTACAAATCTAGTTGACCGCCTCAAAGTCTTTCTGGATGAACCTTCGCAACTCATCGATATCTCCCGACTCCAGATGCAACGCATTGAACGTATGGCGAATGGCGATCTGCGTCTCGGATCGCTGGTGAGCAATACGGCAGTGGCAGACCATGCTGATATCCGCCGCGACTACCCGCTACTGTCCCGGGCAATTCTGTCCGGTGCGTCTCAGCAAATTCGCAACATGGCAACCTTAGGTGGCAACCTACTGCAACGTACCCGCTGTCCCTACTACTACGATACCGCCTTCCCCTGCAATAAACGAGAGCCGGGGACTGGTTGCCCAGCAGCAACAGGTATCAACCGCATGCATGCCATCTTTGGTGCTAGCGATCAGTGTGTGGCAGTCCACCCCTCGGATATGTGTGTTGCTCTCGCCGCTTTGGATGCCGTCGTGGATGTGGAAGGGCCCAAGGGCAAGCGGCAGATACCTTTTGCAGACTTCCACCGTTTACCAGGAAACGCACCCCAGCGAGACACTAACCTGGAGATGGGTGAATTGATCGCCGCTGTCAGCCTGCCGCCAGTACCGTTTGCTAAATCGGGGGTTTACCTGAAATTACGCGATCGCACTTCCTATGCCTTTGCGTTGGTTTCTGTAGCAGCTGCGGTTGACTTGGAGGGGGATAACATCAAAGATGTCCGTTTAGCTATGGGCGGTGTCGCCCACAAACCCTGGCGACCAACGGAAGCAGAGAAATTTTTGATTGGCAAGCCTGCCAACGCAGCAACATTTCAACAGGCAGCAGAGATAGCACTGCGGGGAGCCAAGCCTTTAACCCACAACGGTTTCAAAGTTGAATTGGCAAAGCGGGCAATTCGCCGTGCACTTACGGTTTCAGCCAAAGGAGGAGGTATAGTATGAACAAGGTGATTGGAACTGGCGTCAGCCGCAAAGACGGACGGGCAAAGGTCACGGGCACGGCAACCTACGCCGCCGAACATCAAATTCCAGATCTTGTTCACGGTTATCTCGTCACCGCCACCATTGCCAATGGGCAGATTAAAAGCATCGACACCCGCGCCGCAGAAAAAGCACCAGGGGTAATTGCGGTTTTCACGCACAAAAATGTGCCAAAGATGTTCATGCCCACCAACGATTTTATGACCTCGAAAATCTATGAGGCTCGGCTGCCGTTGTCAGATGACAAGATTCACTACGCCGGTCAAATTGTCGGCTTGGTAGTGGCAGATACCTTCGAGCGCTCCCGTGATGCGGCGCATTTGGTCAAGGTCGAATACACAACCCAACAGCCACTGGTGGAAGCCAAAAAAGCTACTTTCAAAGAGGCTCCACCCCAGATGGGCGAGGAGCTAAAGTTCGAGAAGGGGAATTTTGCAGCAGGGGCGGCAAGTGCAACACCAAAAATTGAAGCCACCTACAAGACTTCCACCGAACTGCACGCGCCGATGGAACCCCATGCCATCATTGCTCACTGGCAAGATGACCAATCGCTGACAGTTTATGAGCCGTCCCAGTGGGTATTGGCATCCCAGCGTACCTATGCAGAACTCTTCGGACTCCCCACAGAACGGGTGCGCGTTGTCACGCCCTTTCTTGGTGGAGCCTTCGGCTGTAAAGCCTTTCCCTGGCCTCATGGCGTTCTCTGTGCAGCAGCAGCCCGCAAACTCCAGCGTCCTCTCAAAGTCGTCCTCAGCCGACGCCAAATGACAATGAATGCAGGACACCGCTCCGAAACTGAGCAAACGATCCGTTTGGGAGCAACCGCCGATGGCAGCTTAACCTTGATTGACCACGACGTGAAATCCTCCACCTCGCCAGTGGATGTGTTCGCAGAACCCTGTACGAGTATCACGCCAGTTATGTATGCTGCGCCAAATCTGCGACTGAAGCAGGAACTGGCAAAGATGAACATTGGCACACCAACATTTATGCGCGCACCAGGAGAGAATCCCGGTTTGTGGGCGTTGGAGTCGGCGATGGACGAATTAGCTTGGGCGCTCAAGATTGACCCAGTGGAACTGCGCCTGAAAAATGAAGCGAAGGAACACCAGCGCAAGGGTCTGCCATTCTCTGCCAAGCATTTTGCTGACTGTTTGCGGGTAGGGGCAGAGCAATTTGGTTGGCAAGACAGACCAAAACAGCCGCGATCGCTAACGCGTGATGGCAAACTTGTTGGTTGGGGAATGGCAGCAGCAACTTTCCCCGGTTTGCGGGGTGCAGCATCTGTTAAAGTACGGTTATTACCAGACGGTACTGCCCATGTTCTTACCGCCGGAAATGATATGGGCACTGGCGCATACACTGTTGTTGCTGCTACAGCAGCAGAGGCACTGGGGCTACCAGTAGAAGAGGTACGGGTGGAGTTGGGCGACTCGTTGCTACCAGATGGTGGCATAGCGGGTGGTTCAATGATGACAGCATCCCTCGTTCCTGCGGTGATGTCAGCCTGCCAGCAAGTCCTCAAAAATGCCAAAGCTAAGACAGCGCAGGAAGCGTTTGCAACTCTCAGTCAGTCCGGACGGGCTGCTTATGAGGCGACAGCATCCTCCGCTCCTGGTGCAGAGACAAAGAAATGGGCGTTTCAGTCTTGGGGCGCACATTTTTGCGAAGTCAGCATAGATGAAGAAATCGGACGCCTACAAGTGACGCGCTGGGTATCGGTGATGGATATCGGACGAGTCATCAACCCCAAGACAGCAGCGAGTCAGGTACGTGGCGGTGCGATCATGGGTATCGGGCAAGCTTTGATGGAAGAGTGCCATTTAGACCCAAATATTGGTTATCCCGTAGTTTATGACCTCGCCACCTATCACTTTCCAGCCCATGCAGACATTCCTCGCATTCAGGTAACTTTCGTAGGCGAACCTGACCTCAACTTTAACCCAGGAGGCGTACGTGGTGTAGGTGAAATTGGCATCACAGGTGTCTCGGCAGCGATCGCCAACGCGGTTTACCATGCCACAGGTAAACGCATCCGCGATCTACCTATTACACCTGACAAATTGTTGTAACACAAGAGGCAAGGGGCAAGGGGAAAGGGGAAAGATGAAAGGTTAAATAAATTCCTTTACCCTTTGCCCTTTACCCTTTAACCTTTACCCAATCTCCAATCCCCATTCCCGTAATTTGTGATGAACGAGCTACATGCTATTTTGAAAGCATTTGCAGAAAGTCAACATCATGCTGAACCAGTATTTCTTGCTACTGTTGTAAATGTGAAAGGCTCTACCTATCGCCGGCCAGGTGCGCGGATGTTGATGACACCAGCAGGTCAAATGGTGGGAACGATCAGCGGCGGTTGCTTAGAAAATGATGTATTTGAGCATACTCGCGTCTCAATGCCAGATGGTAAACCAATAGTGGTTATATATGATACTACTGCTGATGAAGATATTGTTTGGGGGTTTGGGCTTGGCTGTAACGGTGTGGTACAAGTCCTGATTGAACGCCTAGATAAAGATGACCCAGTTAACCCCCTGGCTTTTATTAATCAATGTTTCTGTAAACAGCAACAAGGTGCGATCGCCACTGTTTTTAATGTAGAGGGTACGGTTAACATCAAGGTTGGGTCACGCTTAATACTCAATTCAGACAATAGTGTAATTACAGATATTGAAGAACCTTCGTTGACTGTGGCCATCATCAAAGACGCTCAAATCGCTCTTGAAAATCAACATTCAAGTGTCAATAAATACCAACTTACATTAGGTAAAATTGATATATTTATCGAAGTCATCCAGCCACCCACACGCTTGACAATTTTTGGTGCAGGTCATGACGCTGTACCTGTAGCGCAGTTTGCCAAAGCCTTAGGCTGGCACGTCACCACAGTTGATTGTCGAGCTAGTGAGGCAACCAGAGAGCGTTTTTCAATGGCTGATGAGGTAATTCTCAGCCGCCGAGAAATTCTACACAAACAAATATGTGTGGATAAACACACTATCGCTGTGGTGATGACTCATAATTATCTCGACGATTTAGAAATCTTGAAAATGCTATTGCCATCTTCTGCACTCTACTTGGGTTTTTTGGGCCCCAAGCATCGCACTGAAAGATTACTTCAAGATTTACGTGCAGAGGGAATTAACTACACCGCAGAGCAGCTACAAAGGTTGCATGGTCCGGTTGGTATTGATATTGGAGCAGATACACCAGAAGCTATAGCTCTATCTATCATTGCTGAGATTCAAGCCGTGCTGACAAGCCGCCGTGGTGGTTTTTTGCGAGACCGCACTGTACCAATTCACCAACGAAATGAAGTCAAACAAACCCAAGTTGGGCGATTTATCAATTCTGGAGGCGGAGCCTACAAACCCTCGTTACCAGGTTGAGCCTGGTAACGATAATTAGACCTGGTAACGAGAAAAAATGACAATCACCAATCCACAACTAGAAACTACTGAACCAAATGTTGCCATCATTATTCTGGCAGCAGGTGCATCAACACGTATGGGCACACCTAAACAACTGTTGCCCTATCAAGGACACAGCTTACTTAGCTACACTCTTGAAAGTGCGATCGCTTCAGTATGCAATCCAGTAGTGGTTGTTTTAGGAGCAAATGCCCAACAGATACGTTCTGAAGTCAACCAACCTTCTGTGCAGGTGGTTGAAAATCCCCAATGGAATTTGGGAATGAGTTCTTCAATTCGTTGCGGCATTCTATCGCTTTCAAACTATTCTGAAAACATAGATGCAGCAGTTATTGCTGTTTGTGACCAGCCGTTTCTTTCTACTCAAATTATCAATCTCTTAGTTGCATCATATCATTCCACAGGAAAACCTATAGTAGCTTCCCAATATGCAGGAACTTTAGGTGTGCCTGTTTTGTTTAGCAGCATATTTTTCTCAGAACTAGCAGTTCTAAAAGAGACTGATGGTGCTAAAACTTTTATTAATAAACATTTCAATGAAGTGTTCTGCTTTCCTTTTCCACTAGGCGCAATTGATATTGATACACCAAAGGACTACGAACAGTTGCAAACAACTATCAACTTAGAAAATAGGGTTGTATTGCAAAAACTTCTTGAGGATGAAAGATGGATTTGTGAGGGAGATGTTTAATCCACAACTACCCATTTAGCGATTAAGCGCTGATGCCCTTCATGCAATTCTTTTATCCAAATCATAGAAAGCTTTGGTCGAGTTTGGATAGTATTACCAGCTTGAGAAGTATTTGATAATGAAATTGGCTGTAAAGGAAATTGAGCTATATTGATATTTTCTGTCACTTGCATTAGTTTTCTCCTTTTTGGAATTATTATTTGTGATTTAAGTATCGTTATATCGGTAGAAGTTTATGCAGAAAATAGAAATATTTTTAGAAGATTTTTTCTTAAAAAATCTAACTACACTGCTACAAAGAGTGTGGCTATATTTACATACGGTTCAGTTAAGGATTTTTGGCAAAAAAATTGGTCTGTAGAGACCGTAAACTTACGGTCTCTACAAAAGGTTGTGGGCTTATCAGTAAGCGCATTGGGCTATATTTAACTGACAGTAATTTGAAATTACTAGATTTAATTAATATTTAGTTTTAAATTGAAATTTTTATTTGGATATAGGAAACTACAAAGTGAAGGTATTGCATTCCAGATTCTGCTCTAAGTTCCTTTGAAATTGAATTTTACCAAGTGCGATCGCAATTTCGTGAGTAATTGAACTGGTACTACGACAAATATTTCCCACTGCGTTAGTGCAGACGCTTAGCGACAGTAGCTCCTTCAAAGCAAAAGAAGGCTCGCTGTCTCTTTGGCAATCACAACTTTTACACCGTCTGTGACGTCTGTCTGTCGGGTGGGACTAGTTTATGTATAAAGCTTTCATCATCTTCCCCAAAATTCAGGTATGATTGAGGATTTTTCTTTTCCCTGAAGTAGTACAATTGTTCTAGTTAGCAAATTTATTGTCAAACTTCTACCAACTTTAGTGGAATCGCTTTTGTCATTAACTCCTGACGAAAGGCGATGAATTTGTTGTGCATACAGGGAAGTTTTATAAGGTCAAAACTATGATGACACAAGTGCAGAGTGTAATTACAGCCCAAGTTGACTCTAAAACAATTGCTTTATCAGAGTATGAGCCATACGTTGAAGAAAAAGCCAATATTCCCGATAGCGTTGATGTCGAAAATGGTTCCTGGCTTTCGCTTGCCGATGTTACCAAGGCAATTGTGCATCATGCCTTTTGGTTAGCCGACCAAAAACAGAAACTTTCACCCAAGCAGTACAGAAAGCTACTTGTCGATAGGGGCTGGAAGGGCGAGGAAAAAAAGTATCTCAAGATTGCTACAGCATTTAGTAAGTTTTCGCCTCAAGATTTAGCAAAAATTGAACCACTAACTGTATATCTACTAGCAAATAATAGTAACAAGTACAAGCCAGTAATAGATACACTACTGGACTTAAGTGCCATTACCCAAGAGGCTGTGCGTTCTCTAGTTAAACAACAGCGCACTCCTAAACAACCAAAACCTGAAAAACCGAGTATTTGGCGGCGAACCAAGAATGGAGGAAGGTACTGCCAAATTCCACCCATTCACTCTGAAGATGAGCAGACAGGGGTAACTTTGCAAAAAATGATGGACTCAGAAGGGTTGAGTGCTCAAAAAATCGTAGCAGAAGCGATCGCTCTGCGGCAAGCATATAAGGAGGGGCGGTTAGTGCTGGTAAAAGAAGAGAAAAAATGATTTATACCCCTTGCCTACTCACTCCGTTCTCAAAGAACGGGGTGGTTCATACTTGGCTAACTGTTTTCTCATCAATGTCCTGGGCAACTTTTTCAAGTTCTGGTTCAATTACCGTTAGATATTGCTCTAATATTGCTAAATTGCGGATGTTGGATTTATAAAAAGCATCAAATATATCACCCACCAAAGGTACTGTGCCTACAACTGTTTCTAAACCAACGTTAAAAATCATTTGGACTAATGCTTTGGGTGGTATGCGAAAACGAGTAGCTAGAAATATGATGTAAGCTGAAAAAGCTGTACTAATTAAATCACCAGCACCTGGAACTAAACCAATAATTGGGTCTATACCAATGCGGAAGCCTGTAAGAGGAATACGTATAGATGTATCCATCAAGCGGCTGAGTTTGCGGATGCGGTTAAGAGTGGCTAGGCGTTTAGCTGTGTCCATAATTTAATATATTTGCACTACTAATTAATAAAGTCTTGTACCGCTAGAAAGAACAAGCGGTAGAATGCTGCCATCCGAATGATATATTGAGCGTGCAATCACTCTCATAGACTTCACGATCAAGCACAAGGTTCATCAAAGGGTAGAATGGCTAAGTTCAGTTACTTCACCTAAGAGTTTGCTATGAACATTATTATTTAGTTTTATAGCCATTAACTGTAATTGCTATAAGTCAATCCGAATAGAAGTACTATTTTTTGATAATGTGGGTTTATTTGCAGTTAATGTGAGTTAAAAATTCGCTAGGAAAACTAGTCGGAGTATTTCTGGTTAGAGATTGCGAAACTTAGAGCTATAGAAAATTACTCTTATTAGCATAAAATTTTCGGGTTAGTATACCAAAACAGACAAAAGCTGTACAATAATACAAATTTTGGGTTTTTTCATCCCCAAATATTTGGAGTAGTATACCAACGCTACTACAAACATTAAGAAAACCCCAGCTAGCATTTATGCAAGCTAGGGTGTAGACTTTATCTGGCTTATATCGAGTGTAAATGCCTATCGGCATTCATGGCAGCCCCCCTCTAACCCCTCGGGGGCTTTTTGTTCGTACACTTCATCCCAGCGAGTAAGGTGGAGGAAGCGACAAAAACACTTTTTTGTGAATAACCTACCAAAGAGCAGGTATTGAGGTAGAGTCCGGCATAGATTCTGTTTCTTTGGGAGTTGGAGTTGTTTGTGTAGGGCTGGGCGTTTGTTGTATCTGTTCGGGAGTTGGAGTTATTTGTGTGGTATTAGGCGTTGGTGACGATGTAGGTAATAAAGTTGGGCTGGGAATAGTGCAGCTAGTAAGAAGTAATGTCACGTTCCAAGCAAATAGGCCGAGCAGATAGATGGTCCCTTTGACTCGTTGTGCCATAGAGAATGGTTATTGACTGGGACACAGGCTATAAGATGTAACCAAAACAAAAAATCGGGACTTGTGCCCCGACTTCCGCAAAAGCGAAAGAAAACAATTACCTACTCTTAAATGTGAGTCTCTGCCACGAGACAACATAAACCATTATATAACTATACAGCTAAACATATAAATAAAATTTTATAACGTGGATGAAAATTCCTTCAACACTCAGATCTAGCTCCTAGCCGCTAGAAAGTAGATTGGCGTTTTCGTACAGAAGATGCAAGAGTTAAGCTTTCAAAGATTTATCCAACCCAACAAAATTAATGGGACAGACCACTAGGCTAGGTGTTTGTTTTATGTTGCTAATAGCAACAAACTAAAGGCTCAAGCATTGCTGCCTGAGCCTCTGTTAGATTAATGGATCTTTAAACAACTATTACAGAATTGGCGTGTACTGCGGCTTTTCGGGTACGACTGTGTACTCAGCAACAATCTGGCGGAATTCTTCACCATCAATGGTTTCTTTCTCGATTAGCAAGTCCACTAACCGATCCATGAGGGTGCGATTCTCACGCATGATTCGCTTGGCGTTGTTGTAACACTCTTCTACAATAACGCGGACTTGACTATCAATCCGAGCTGCGCTGGCTTCGGAATATTCAGACCGAGTCATCCAGTCCCGGCCCAAGAATACTTCTCCGGTTTGGCTTTCTAAGGACAACGGACCCAAGTCAGACATCCCAAAACGAGTCACCATTTGCCGGGCCATGCCGGTAACTTGTTGCAGGTCATTTCCCGCACCAGTGGTGATTTCATCTCGACCAAAAATCACATCTTCGGCAGCGCGACCACCTAAAGCACCTGTAATTCTGGCTTTGAGTTGAGAGCGAGTAATCAAACCCATCTCTTCACTGGGAGTAAACCAAGTCAAACCCTGTGCCTGTCCTCGTGGAACCAAGGTAACTTTTTGCACGGGATCGTGGTCTTTGAGAACAGTTCCCACCAAAGCGTGTCCGATTTCGTGGTAGGCAATTAAACGCTTGCTCTTGCTATCTACCAGGGGTGTACCTTCCATACCAGCAACCACCCGATCCACAGCATCATCAATTTCTGTGAGGGTAATCGCGTCTTTCCGGCGTCTGGCGGTGAGAATAGCAGCTTCGTTGAGCAAATTCGCTAAGTCTGCACCGGTAAATCCAGGAGTACGGCGAGCAATAGTATCTAAGGATACGCTGGGGTCTAGTTTTTTGTTCCGAGCATGAACCTTCAAAATCTCCAAACGTCCTTTAATATCGGGTGCATCGACAATTACTTGTCTGTCAAAGCGTCCCGGACGCAATAATGCCGCATCTAATACATCAGGACGGTTAGTAGCAGCAATAATAATAATGCCGGTGTTACCTTCAAAACCGTCCATCTCGGTCAGCAGTTGGTTGAGGGTTTGTTCCCGCTCGTCGTTACCACCACCGATACCAGCACCCCTTTGTCTACCGACAGCGTCGATTTCATCTATAAAGATGATACATGGGGCGTTGTCTTTAGCTTTTTTAAACAAGTCGCGGACGCGGGATGCACCCACACCTACAAACATTTCCACAAACTCCGAACCAGAGATGCTAAAGAAAGGAACACCTGCTTCGCCTGCGATCGCCTTTGCCAATAATGTTTTACCAGTTCCCGGAGGCCCTACTAACAGCACTCCTTTGGGAATGCGTGCGCCGACAGCAGTAAATTTTTCTGGCTGCTTGAGGAAGGTGACAACTTCTTGGAGTTCTTCTTTTGCTTCTTCGATACCTGCGACATCGTCGAATTTGACTCCGGTTTTGGCTTCCATTTGAAAGCGCGCTCTGGATTTACCGAAGCTCATTGCTTGACCGGGACCACCAGGCAAGTTGCTAGAACGACGGAACAAAAAGAATAATCCAGTAATTAATAAGATTGGAAAAATTAGATTCCCCAATAATCCCCAGATTGCACCGTCATTTCGCATTGGGTGGGCATCAAAACTCACTCCTTTGTCTTTGAGCTTGGTAATTAGCTCAGGAGCGCTAGCAGGCAGATCTACACGTACCCGCTGGACACGATTGTCAAGATCTGGATCTACGGCTTCCACTATTGCCGTTCTGCCGCCTTCATAAAGATCCACGTTCGTCACGCGATTAGCGTCTAAGTATTCCAGAAATCGACCGTAGGTCATGCGAGTACTGGCTGTATTTCTACCCATATCCGCAGGAGCGCCAGCGAATGCCCCCTGCCAAAAGAAAAAGCCAATTACCAAAGCTGGCAATGTCCAGAGAACCAGGACTCTCCAGGAGAATTTCATCTTGTTTTGCCTCTAGATGCCGATACAACTAATCAGCGATATCATTACCGTCACGATATAGCTGTGAAACGGATATTCATAAATCCATTTTGTTTTATTTGATATTTTGACGTGGTTTGCCATATAGCTATTAAAGCGCTATGTCAGAGCCATGACGCCAAAAAGAATCTTAATTAAATTTAACTTAATTCTAATACAATGCACCAAAAAAGAGAGTCGGAGAGTAAGGATGGGGTGATGGGGGGATAGGGTGATGGGAAGAGTCCAGTTTTGTATTCTCCCCACCTCCCCACCTCCCTATCTCCCAACGCCAGGTGCTTTATGCCGGGGAACCATGCACGGCAGTCGTACCCTGCACCGAAGCCCTCCGGGTACTCTACGAGAAGCCGCGCTGCGCGCGTCTACATGGGGGAAACCCCCTTTGGAGCGCGCTGCTTCACCACCGCACTGGCTCCTCTCCCCCTCTTCCTCGTTTAACCTTATACCCTTCCCCTGTGCTTTTTCCCGTATTAACCTACCGTCGATTTTCCCAACGCCATAAAAAGACCATCAGAGTAACTATTCCCACTTGTAGTGCTAAGTTGGGCAAAGCAGCGTCAAGATTGCGTCCGGCCAGTACCTGAAACAAAAAGATGAATGCGCCGATAAAACCAGAAGCACCACCAGCGATGTAGATAAATTTCCGCATACCGCGATAGGGGGCTGCAATTTCTGCTTTCAGACGGGCATATTGTTCTGGATTGATTTGACGCCCAGACATGCGATTTTGAGAATTTGGCTGTACCATAAAACTTAAATTATGCTATAATTTCGAGTTGTTCGTGCCGATGTGGCTCAGTGGTAGAGCACCCGATTCGTAATCGGGCGGTCGCGGGTTCAAATCCCGCCATCGGCTTTGGTGAGAGACTTACTAAGATTTTATGGACAACAGCAATTGATAAGGACGACAGTTAATTAGTGGCTGTATACAATTTACACCTAATGTGAATTAGCTCTCGGTCAGTAATGGGGAATAAAACTACAATTACCTCTTCCCTAATTACCTATCCAGTAACCAATCATCCGTACCCAATGCAAGCTAAATTGCATATGCAGGGAGCTTAAAACCGAAGGAGTTAGGTGCATTGAAATTCGTGTCTGAACCGGCGATCGCCGATAAAATTCGCAAGATGAAACAACGGGTGCGGTGGCAAGATCCGCTAGTTGTGCAACGAGGTATAGACCAAACTCGGCTAGTGTTAGACGATGGCCGAACAGATGAGCCAGAATTCTCGTTTTTAGTTGTAGGTGACAGCGGTTCTGGGGCACACCGAACACACAATCCTCAACGGCAGGTTGCAAAACTCATGCTACCCCATTCCGAGGAATGCCGTTTTCTACTACATACGGGCGATGTAATTTATCTGGTAGGGTCAAGTGAGTACTACCAACAGAACTTTATTCAGCCTTACCGAGAGTTTCTTTTAGGTGGAGAGCAGCCTCAGCGTATTGCTTATGACCAGATGGTTTTTCGGTTGCCTATCTTGCCCGTACCCGGAAATCACGATTACTATGACCTGCCACTAATATTTGGCTTAGCATCTTTAGTCACACTACCTGTGCGTAAGCTCCTTGGCTCCAAACTAGATTTGGATGTGGGTTGGCACGGTTCTAGACAGGGTGATGCTTATGCACGGGCATTTCTTGACTATTTGAAAGCATTCATGCTGCCGTCAGACCTCGCCCGTCATTTGGATACACACTACACAGCTAAAACTGAGACAGGTCGATGTCTGCGTTATGAACCAGGACATTTTACTCGTCTTCCCAATCGTTACTATACCTTCCGCTATTGTGGAATAGACTTCTTTGCCTTAGATTCCAATACATTTAACGATCCGCCGCCACTACCAGCAACGCGGGAAGGAGAAGCAGATCGGAGGGTATTGGAAAAGCGCCGTGTCGAAATGGAACAACAGAAGCAGCAAATTATGGAAGACTCAGCCAAACTCAATCCTGACGAACCTAGCGAGGCTGAGCAATTGGACGATATGCGAGTCAAGCTATCACAAATTGACGAAATTATTGTTGATATCGACAAACAACTGACTTCGGACAAAACAACGGTGATAGACACCGAACAACTAGACTGGCTGAAGCAACAGCTAATTGAATCGTGGCATACAAAAGAAGTGAAGGGAAGGGTGATTTATTTTCACCATCCTCCTTACGTAACTGAAGCAACGAAGTGGGAACAGGCGCAAACTCTCGCAGTTCGCAGTCGTCTGCGTGATGTGCTGGATGCAGTAGCAGAAGCGGTAGGTTCCTTAACTGATGGTCGTCCCTTGGTAGATTTAGTTTTAAATGGTCATGCTCACTGCTTGGACTACTTGCAGACAATGGACACAGGTCACGCTGACAGCAATATTAACTGGATTGTTTGCGGCGGTAGTGGCTACAGTCTGCGCCGCCAGCGGACTGAGGGAGCAGATTTGCTAGAAGACCAGAGGTTGGTAGCGCGATCGCATTTATTTGTTGGTCGTAACGGACATGGTTCTGAAAAACGACGACCATATTCTTGTTTGCGTATTGATGTTAAAGACGGTCGCCCCCCCAAATTTATCATTCGTTCCTTAGTTATCGAACGGTATCAAGGGCAATGGTGCGATCGCCAAATTCAACCGTTTACTATTTAACCGCAATGAGCCATCAAGTGGAAAGCGATGATTGGGTAATTAATCCCAATCATCGCCAGGTGCCTTCGTGAAAACTTCTATCAAATCCCTAGCTTAGCGACAAAACTAAATAACCCCAGGGCCTCTACCCCTTTCGTCGCGATCCATTGTTAGTTCGCCTTGTTTATCTTCATTTATTTCTTCGAGTTCCTCAGCACGATGGGCAGCATCTTCTTGTGCTTCTTGCCGCGCATCGCCAGGAACTTCATAGTACATTTCCGGTTCAACTGCGTAGTTATTTAACAAACCTTCTTTGTCTACTGTATAGCCATCTGTGGTACGTAGGCTTTGACCTGGATGGGTTTGGTCATCGGTAGATGCATTTGCTTCTCTCTCTTCTGTGGGGAGTGTTTTATATAATTCTCCTTCTCTTTCTTTACGCGCTGCGGTTTCCGCAGGGATGATATGGCGATCGTATTCATCTACCCGAGCGCGTTCGGATGAATCCACTGCTTTTTTAAACCCTTCATTAGTCATAATATTATCTTCCCCTTCAACAATCTGTTTTGATTTATTCATTCTGAGAAACATATTAAGTTGTTTATTAATATCAAACTAACTATCTTAAGAGGTGTTTAAATTGCAAATTAATTTTTTTTCTCTACCTGACGATATATATATTTTTTGATATTTAAATCAAATTTTTAGATGATTAATTCTGATAAATTAGGGTGCGTTAAAGACTATTGGCATAACGCACCCTAATTGAGATGGAAAACTAATAATTCATAATTAATCTATAACTAATAATTATGAATTACCAACTATGAATTCTTCAAAAATTCCTTTTTGAGTGATTCAATTTCTGTAGCTAATTCTTGGCGAGTTGATGCCAGGATGAGATAGCGAAAAGTAAACCAGGTCGTGTAACCAATTCCAATCAAAATAAACAGTGGTTCTGCAAGCGGAATATCGTTGATTACATCCAGTATTGCTAGGATTACCCTTACTGCAATAATTGCCGCTAAAACCCAAAGTAGACTGATGATAGGTTGCTTGTATGCATCCCAAAATTTATTGAAGTATTCGGGCAAATTTGCTAAAAAGTAGGATGTTTGTCTGCCAATTTTTTGCCATTGGCTCTCAGTTTCTGTAGCTGGCGGAAGCTTTGGTAGGTTTTCAGTATCTGCTCCCTCAATTGCTGACACAGTTTCTGGCGAAGGGATATTGTCGTATTGGGTTTGCTGTATTTCGCTGTTCATAGGTTTTTTGTGTATTGCGATCGCAATTTAAGTTGCGTGAAACAGTCTCATCTGAACGGATAATATTCATGACAGCAGTATTGCTTAATCATATTTCTACAGGTTAAGTTCGAATGTTCATCAAACGTTCGACGTAGATTTTTTATATACCTTAAGAATTATTGAATCAAATGCAGCAATGTGCATTAGTCAATAGACTAATGACCATTGACTCAATACCTTTCGGTTAAGGGGGAAAGGGAAAAGGGAAAGGGATGGATATTTACCCCTTTCCCCTTACCCTTTAACCTTTTCCCAGCCATAACTCTAGATCAAAGGTGCTAATCCGAAAAGTATTGACCATTGACTATTGACTATTGACTAATTTAAAAATCTACTCCACGCTTAAGTTCTACGCCTTGATTGGCATAGTGCTTGTGGCAGTAAACTTCAGAGTGAACGCTAGCCAAGTCAAAGTATGCAGGTTGATTTTGGCAGCGACCTGTGATGATAATTTCGGTGTGCCGGGGTTTGCGGAGTAAAGCTTGGACAATTGGTTCTACAGGCAGCAATTCCAAATCAACGGTGGGATTGAGTTCATCAAGGATAATAGTTTTGTAAAGTCCAGAAGCGATCGCAGTTTTAGCGATTTCCCAACCTCGTTCGGCTTCGACGTAGTCTAATTCTTGGCGGGAGTTACGCCAAACAATCGCATCTCGGCCGCAGCGTTGGTGATCCACTACATCTGGGTATGACTGCTGTAAAGCTGCTAGGGCTGCATCTTCGGTGTAGCCAGTACCACCTTTGAGCCACTGCATAATCAATACACGGGTAGAACCGGGATGATTAATTCCCCGACCGATGGCTTGTAAGGCCTTACCTAAAGCGCTGGTAGACTTGCCTTTGCCAGCACCTGTATAAATTTCAATACCTTCTATGAAAAGTGCTGTTGCGGTTGGATGATGATGAGGTTTCATCTCCGAGTGCAAATCTGCAATATCAAGCAATTGTTGGGGCGCAGCGCGTCCGGTGGCAATAATTTCTAACTCTTCTGGTTTGGATTTGAGCGTTCGCACCACCTCATCCACCGACAACAAACCCAAATCCAAGACTGGGTTAATTTCATCTAAGACTACAACCGAATATAAACCAGAAGCGATCGCACCTTTTGCCACATCCCAACCCCGCGCAGCTTCAGCTCGGTCAAAAGGTGTAATTTCATCTGGGCCAAAAAATTCTGCTCTACCAGTGCGAACTTGGTCAATTAAATGAGGGAATCCCCGCTGAAGGGCAGCAATTGCTCCATCTTCATCATAATCTCGTTCTGGCCCTTTTAAAAATCGCAGCAGCAAGACGCGGTTGGAATTGCTCGGTGTATTAATCCCTAAGCCTATTGAACGCAAAACTACTCCTAAAGCAGCTTGGGATTTACCTTTGCCTGCACCATCGTAAACGTGAATTTGCCCTGTGACCCGTTGTTGACGCACTTGCGCTGTGCGAATACCGATGCCGTTCCTTGTCATCTTACCAAAAGCTGTAAGTAGCAGTCTTTAATCTTACCCAAGGTCTTGTGCAAGGGGTAAGGGGAAAGGGTAAAAAGAATTGAAAGCCTTTGCCCTTTAACTTTAACCTTTTTCCCAACCGTAGACGCAACAGTCGTTTCCAGAGGTAGGTTGTTTCCTCGGTTGAGAAGCAAGGGAATACACAAACAAAAAAATTCTAAACAATAGTAATACCGTTTCTCTATAAAAATGAGCTTAATCAGCCCGTAAAGGCGGGCTTTGTTTGTGAGCTAGAGACTTTTAGCCAGAGGGCAAATAAATTTCAAATCAGGTCGAATTGGTATAAGTATGTAACAATTACTCTCATCAATCGACTAGCTTGCAGCTATACTTTCTCTAAGTCACACTTTAACAATAACCTGGTTCTGATTATGGATGATTTTTTCTCGCTTCCCGAAGTTATTCCCCTTGGTGCAATTTTCTTTAGTTTTTTATTTCTATTAGTATCTATTCCCATAGAAGCATATGTTTTAAATGTGAGCCTAAATTTTGACAAAAAAACTTCTAGTTTTTATTCCATGTGTATGAATTTATTGTCTAACGTGATAGGTTGGAGCATATTTTTCTTAATGGAACCATTCATATCTGCGAGATTGAAGTCAAGCTTGATAAATTTAATTTTCTTTAATCGGATATTGCCTAACATGCTAAATCTTAGCATTTTAATGGCATTTATCATTTTCTTTGGGACTTTTATTATGAAATCATTCATCTTAAGAGCCGCGATAGTTTCACTAAGTGATTTTTGGAAGAAAATTCCCCAGTCTAGTCCTAAAAGATTTTACGCTCGCCGGAGTTTTAGGATGAAATTGCAATCAAAAAATATATTTACAACTGTATTAATAGCTAATTCACTTAGTTACACTGCTGTTATACTGATTCTATTTACGATTATTAGGATTGGCTAAAATAAGTAAAATTAGGTTTTATTTTTTTTAATAAATAATGAAGGTAGCTTATGCAGTTAATTAGAGATTTCTTTGGTTTCTTCAGCTTTATTAGCGATATTTACGAACGAATCAAAAAGTTTTTTCTGCCTAAAAGGGCTTTTGCTTGGCAAACTTTAATTTATCTAAGCATTTTCTCTTGGTTAATGTCATCGCTATCTACAGGCTTTGTAAAGTCTGCGATCGCCTTTTGCGGCTGGGCATTTTTAATTGCAGGTACTGCTTGGTATACGACCGAAAATCCTTTACTAATTCCTGGTACTAATATGCCCGTCGGCGCATTAGTAACTGGATTTTTAGTCAGTGCTTTTGCCTTTAGAGATTCAGCAGAAGTACTTACAAGCAGAACAATAGTTTTCTGGCCAACAATTTCGGCATTGATTACCGCAGCTGGAGAATTTTTTGAAGGAACTGGTACTGATGTCAGTACTCAGATTCCTAAGATAGAAGACCGCGAGAAAATCATAATTTTAGTTGCTAGCTGTATGGTAATTAGTTGCTGGTTGCAATTCGGCTTCACAGTGAATCAATGGCTACAAGAATTTCCAAGTTTGCAGGCAGATAATTTTAGGGGTAATTTTGTAATTAGAACAACGCAACAATCAGCTAGAATTCCAGAAAATGGCGTTGAAATTTTAAAGAAACTTGAACCGTTAGTAAGAGAGCAAATAGCTAACAGACCTTGGTCAGAAGTCGAACAATGGCTTCTAGGTGCACAGCAAAGAGTGAGTAATTTGGGTAGAGAAGTAATACAAACAAGCTTAGGTGGATATGAAGAAAGATATTTATGGCAGATTGAACCACGTGTATACAACCTGAAGTCCGGAGGATACACTCTAGATTTACTCAGCATCTGGAGTGGTCCCACGTCTACAGGACGTGGATACTATCTGAAACAGTCTTGTCAGATCGAACCACTCGCCAGGTCTACAAATTCCCCCACCACTAATAGACCAGATAATGGATCTTTATTTGCAGAAATCAATTGCGGTCAGATTAGCAAACCAATTCCAGGGCCACCGCCACCCTTACAGTGAAGAGTGGGAGATGGGGAGACAATCAACCATTAACTACTAACCACTAACAACCAACAACCAACAACCAACAACCAACCACTAACTACTAACTACTAACTCTTGACAAATGACAAATAACAAATGACAAATGACTAATAACCAATGATTAAATAAAGATGAATTTCGGCAGAATTTCTGTAATAGCAACGAATGTGTTTCGAGAAGTAATACGCGATCGCATTTTATTCATAATTGGCTTTTATTTTCTCATCCTCGCGGTTGCTATTTATCTCCTTCCTCAATTTGCTGCTGCTACTGAGGACAAAATGTTTTTTGATTTTAGTTTGGCGACGATGAGTCTTCTCGGTTTAGTTGTAGCGGTATTTGTTGGTACGGAACTGGTAAACAAAGAAATAGAGAAGCGTACTGTTTTAGTGTTAATTGCTAAACCCATAAGCCGCAGTGAATTCATCACTGGTAAATATCTAGGATTATTGGCGGTGCTAGCGTTTCTGATCGCCGCTATGACAGCGATCGCTCTTGCATTTTTGCTATTTAATCAAATCGCTTATTCACTGGCAAGTATTTTGATTGCTACATTTTTCTTATTCCTACAGTTGTCTTTGATCGCTGCCGTGGCTATTACCTTGGGTGTATTTACCAGTTCCTTGTTAGCAACAGCTTTAACATTTGCTGTTTATCTGATGGGGAATATTACTCAAGATTTACTGAAGCTTGGTCGTCTGGGAAACAACTCTAATATCCAAAACCTAACTCAAACTTTGTATCTCGTCTTGCCAGATTTATCTCGCTTAGATGTTAAAAACGATGCCGTATATGGTCTGGCAGCATTACCAAATACTACAGCACTCATTAGTAATGCTGGTTACGGCTTACTGTATACAGCGATGCTGTTAGCGATCGCTATCCTCATCTTCTCACAACGAGAATTTTAATAATTCAGTTACCAGTCATTTGTCATTAATCATTAGTAAAAACAAATGACAAATGACAAATGACCAATGACCAATGACCTATTGAATAATAAATATCTGATTTGGTTGAATTGTACCATCAGGCATGATTGCATCATATAGTTTTGCATTCTTGAGATTTGCATTCCGAAGATTTGCTTCGCTCAAGTTTGCTGCAATTAAATTTGCCCAATTGAGATCTGCACCTGTTAAGTCAGCTTGATTAAAATTGGCTTCTAGTAAAATTGCTCCACATAGTTTTGCTTCTTCAAGATTTGCTCTTACTAACTGAGCTTGAATGAGCGATGCTTCAGTTAATTGTGCACTGCTCAAGTCAGCTTCTCTTAAATCAGCATTACATAGAGAAGCACCCCACAGTTTACTTCCACTTAATTTTGCCCGCCATAAACGAGCTCCACACAAATTCGCTTGCGTTAAATCAGCTTGATTTAAATTAGCTTCACATAAATTTACGTCCTGTAAATTGGCTTCCCGCAGATTTGCTTGCATTAAATTAGCTTCACTTAGGTTAGCACCACTGAGAATAGCACCACTCAAATTTGCACTACGCAAATCTGCTCCTCTAAAATTAACTCCACTTAGATCAATTGCTCTGAGATCGATTCCACTCAAGTCACAGCCACTGAAATCTCTACCCTCAAAATTTTGATCTGTGATCTGACTTAGGACTCTTTCTTGTTTGTCAGCATGATTTTTCATGATCTTCGCCTCTGAATGAGTTTGTAATTTTTCTTAACTTTCACCCCGATGATCTATTTAGTATTTTGATAATCTCTGTATCTTGAGAGTACACCCCAAAAGTTAAGAACCTAGGGAGCCGATCAATAAAAATTAGAGAAAAATCTATAACGAATCGTGAGAACCTTAAAAATACGTTATTAATGTATTTTTTTTGTCAAAATATTCTGATAAACATCAAGAAAGCTTCATAACAAAGATTCATTTTACTTCCTCGATAACTGTCTTTACTTATGGCGATCGCATTGGCAATGGTTTCCAATCAGAATAGTCGGCAAGATGACCCCAGTATGCAAGATAGCCAGTAAAAGCGAAAATCAAAGCAGCAACTATCAGCACGATCGCACCAATTAACCGCCACGAGCGATTGGCTTTAAAATACAATGTTGGTGCAGCTAAAACTCCACTCAATCCAGTTAAGATAAACCCAATTCCTGTGAGTAGTGGATTCCGTGTCAACCCGAGGTTAATAATGCGCGCGCCAACAACAATGGTAGCAATTCCTGCAAAAAAGCCATAAATTGCTATTGTTAGCAAATCCCAACCAAGGGCTAAAGCTAAGGAAGTAGCCAGGAAAAGAATGCCAAACAAAACTGTCATTTCACCATAGGCGATATTGAAAATACTTCGCACAGGCCAGGTAAAAGTCATGTGTAAACCAGTAACAAGTGCGATCGCCCCTGTCATCCCAAAACCAGGAATCCAGCGTTTTTGATTAACCCGATCTAAACCAAAATACAAGTAGCCAGCTAGGAGAAACAGTCCAGCTACTAAATTAACCAGCATTAAGGTGATGTAGTTAATGAACATAACCTAGAATTTCACTTGAAAATGGGGCAGGGGAAAAAGGGATAGGAAATTAAACATGCAAAAACTGAAAGAATCGTAGATTCTTTCTTTTCGCTTTTAACTTAGCTTTATTGTTGCCCCCCACTCATGCAAGAAGTCTATCGAATAAATTGTGTAACTGAAAATCTGTATTTAGAAACATTCTCAGTTTTTTGTTGGTGGTTGGTTGTCACCCCATCTCCCCATCACCCCATCACCCCATCTCCCACTCCTCATCCCTCTTCCCTCCAAGTTTGTAGCTGCAAATATACTAGTACCAGCGTCACTGCTAACAGCACTGTCGCCGCTGCTGCGGCGTAACTAAAATCGAATTGACCAAATGCTTCTTGATAGATGTAATAAACCAGCACATTAGTAGAATTTAACGGGCCACCACCAGTCATCACATACACTTGCTCAAAACTCCGCAATGTGAAAATCATAGTGGTGATGATCGCAAATACTAAAGTTGATTGCAATCCTGGTAAGGTAATATGCCAAAACTGTTGCCAAGCATTTGCACCATCGAGTTCTGCGGCTTCATACCGACTAGAGGGAATAGTTTGTAACCCAGCCAAGAACACCACCATATTGAAGCCGAGTTGTTTCCAAATACTCAAGATAATTAGTACTGGCATTGCCCAAACCGTGCTACTCAACCAGGGAATGGGTTTAATAGCGATCGCATCCAACAGCGCGTTAACTGTACCATCGTTTTGAAACAACCAGCGAAATCCCAAACCAGCAGCAACTAGAGAAATAATTGAAGGCAGAAAATAAGCACTCCGTAGCAGTCCTCGCAACGGTAAAGCTTGATTTAACAACACCGCTAGTCCTAAGGGGATAACCAGACTGGGAATAACAGTAGCAATGGTGAAGTAAATTGTATTCAAAATTACTTGCCAAAAATCTTGATTGAGTAGCAAGCGCCAGTAGTTATTTAAGCCTACCCAGCGTGTACCTGTGGAAGTGAAAATACCAGTAGTAAAGCTGAGGTAAAACAAATAAATAATGGGCCAAATAATAAAAATGCCTAATAAAATAAGTGCTGGAGCCAGAAAAAACCAAGCCGCAACAGTATCATTATCCAACCACGACTTACCAGACTCACCAGGCTTACTATATATTTTTGGCATCTACAATTCATCCTCCCTGCCGTTATGACGCTCCGCCCTGATTCTACCCCTAGCTTGGTTTCTCCTCACATTAATAAAGACGCGTTATCTAAAGCCACTCCTGTAAAACTGGGAATCATGGCTTCAGGAAATGGCAGTAACTTTGAAGTAATTGCCCAAGCCATTAAAGATAAGCAGCTTTCTGCCCAAATACAAGTTCTGATTTACAATAACCCAGATGCCTATGTCGCAGTCCGGGCTAATAACTGGGGTGTACCCGCTGTGCTACTCAACCACCGCGATTACCAAAGCCGTGAAGACTTGGATTGGCAGATTGTTCAGACTTTGCAGCAGTACGGCGTGGAATTAGTAGTTATGGCTGGTTGGATGCGACTGGTGACGCAAGTATTAATTGATGCTTTTCCCAACCGGATTATTAATATTCATCCCAGCTTGTTACCTAGTTTTAAAGGTTCGCGTGCCGTAGAACATGCTTTGGGTGCTGGTGTAAAAATTACAGGTTGTACAGTGCATTTGGTGTGTCTGGAAATGGATAGCGGCCCAATTTTGATGCAAGCAGCGGTTCCTGTGTTGCCGGATGATACGCCAGAAACACTCCACGCCAGAATTCAAGTGCAGGAACATCAGATATTACCGCAGGCGATCGCCCTAGCAGCACATCAACTACGTGCTAACGGTATACCACTGACTGCAAAAAACCTGTAAAGAAACAGTAAAAACACTGTAAAGTTAGCGACTGTGAACCAGGTGCTAAAAAAATGTGTTTTGTCAAGTGTAGATAAAATTAAAGAGACAAATAAAATAAGAGCGATATCTCGTAATAAGACGCTCTAAGTCTTTTGCGTGTCATCTCAAACGCTCTCTCATTCTTCAGCACTATGGAAGCATTAGAACTTAAACGCGAAATCGAAACGTTGTCTGAGCGCCTGGGTAAAACCCAGGACTATCTTTGACATCCCTGCACTTACTGCCAAAATTCAAGACCTAGAACAAATAGCCTCACAGCCAGAATTTTGGGATGACCAAGTCAAAGCCCAAAAAACGCTGCAAGAACTCAACGACCTGAAAGCCCATCTCCAGCAATACGATCGCTGGCAAGTCAGTCTGGAAGATACTAAGGCTGTGTTGGAGCTTTTGGAGTTGGAAAACGACGAGGCGCTACTGCAAGAAGCAGAAACAACCATCACCAAACTGAATCGTGAACTCGAACAGTGGGAGTTACAACAGTTACTTTCTGGGCCCTACGATGAATCGGGTGCAGTATTGACAATTACTGCTGGTGCGGGTGGTACTGATGCCCAAGACTGGGCAGAAATGTTACTGCGGATGTATACTCGTTGGGCGGAAAATCACGGCTACAAGGTAAATTTAACTGACGAGTCTGAGGGCGATGAAGCGGGGATTAAATCCGCAACCTTGGAAATTTCCGGTCGCTATGCCTATGGATATCTGAGGTCTGAGACGGGTACTCATCGCCTAGTGCGAATTTCACCTTTCAATGCCAACGGCAAGCGCCAAACAAGCTTTGCTGGGGTAGAAGTGATGCCACAGCTAGATAACTCGGTACAGTTGGAAATTCCAGAAAAAGACCTGGAAGTTACCACGTCCAGATCTGGTGGTAAAGGCGGGCAGAACGTCAACAAAGTCGAAACTGCCGTGCGGGTTGTTCACATTCCCACAGGTATAGCCGTGCGTTGTACCGAAGAACGCAGCCAACTGCAAAATAAAGAGAAAGCACTCGCTCGCCTGAAAGCCAAGTTGCTAGTGATTGCGCGAGAACAACGCGCCCAAGAAATTGCCGAAATTCGCGGTGATATGGTTGAAGCATCTTGGGGTAATCAAATCCGTAACTACGTGTTTCATCCCTACCAAATGGTTAAGGATTTGCGTACCGAGGTGGAAACAACTGCGATCGCTGATGTGATGAACGGCGAAATTGACATGTTCATCCAAGCTTACCTGCGGCAAGAAAACCAGCTAGTGGAAGCGGCTGTGTAATTTAGTCAATGGTCATTTGTCATTTGTCAAAAGCTAATGACTAATGACTAACGACTCCGCGTAGCCGCTAAACAAACTGTTACATTTATAAAAGAAATTGTTATCAAATCATTATGAGCGACTCTCATCTCACAGAACCTCAACCTAGCTATGTCAAACTCGCGATGCGAAACATGGTACAAAAGCGAGTTACTTCTCTCAAACATTTTGCACTGACCACAGCAGGGCTTTTAGCTGTCCTCGTCGGTCTTGCCTATCTGACTCGCTGATAATCAACTATCACCTTCAGTATAGGAGACTTTTTGGCTGGTGCAAGTTGAAGTACATGTGCAGGACTGTCTGGGTGAGTCTTCCCAAACAAAAGCTGTAGAGGTTGGAGACACTGATAAACCAATTACTGCCCAAACCTGGGAAAACTGGTTTAGTAGCTGGTTGGAAATTCTACAACCGAATATTCCGCCAGCATCAAATTATGAAATAGGATTGCGTTTGACAAACGACTCTGAAATTCAGACGCTAAACGCTCAATATCGTCATCAAAACAAGCCTACAGACGTTTTATCCTTTGCGGCATTAGAAGTAGAGTGTCCTCAGCCAACCGATATGCTCGCTTCCCTGCCTTTGTATCTTGGCGACATTGTTATTTCTGTCGATACGGCACAACGACAAGCTCAACAGCAGGAACATACTTTGTCAACAGAACTAGCTTGGTTAGCAGCTCACGGGCTTTTGCATCTACTGGGCTGGGATCATCCGGATGAAGATAGTTTGGAAAGAATGCTAAAACAGCAAGTAATATTACTGAAGGCAATAGGTATTGCCATTGACATAGAATAGCATGTGACTGCATGTTCGTGAAAATGCAATAATACTCGTGTAGAAAATTGGCAGAAAGTCGACTACCCGATTAAAATCAGCAAAAAACTCCTAGTTCACCCACTCTACTGCTGCATGTAACTATGACTATGTCCCAACCAGTTTCATCACCACCACCAACATCAAACCATTTAGAACAAGTTGTCACCAAAAAACGGGAACTCTCCTGGCAAGTTGCCTCTAATTTATTCATTAGTTTTAAGTATGCTTGGTGTGGGATAAGTTACGCATTTCAAACTCAACGTAATTTTCGCATCCACGTAGTTATATGCGTACTGGCACTGGTGATGAGCTTTTTTTTGCATCTAAAAGCAGTAGAAATAGCAGTCATAGGCATAACGAGTGGTTTGGTTTTGGCACTGGAGTTACTTAATACAGCAATTGAGTCGGTAGTTGATTTAACAGTGAAACAGACATACCATGAACTAGCAAAAATTGCTAAAGATTGTGCTGCTGGTGCTGTACTTGTCTCTGCTTTGGTAGCGATATTGGTAGCTGGTATGCTCCTATTTCCGCCGTTGCTAGCCTTGATTTTGTCGGCTTTCTAAGTGGAAAAATTACATAATTTTATACTTCGTTGTTGGTTGTTAGTTGTACCCTGCGGGAAGCCCTACTCTACGAGAAGCCGCTGCGCGTCTACGGCTACTCTACCTTGAGCCGCGCTGCGCGCGTCTACGCCAGTCGTACCCTTCGGGGAGCCGCCCTGGGGGCGTCTACATGGGGGACTCGGGGCCCCCACGATCGACAGGGAGTGTGGGGATAGGGGGAGAACCCCTATAAGTGCGCGCTGTCTCACCGCTAGAGCGTCTATGGTGTTTGTTTCAACTAACAATCAACCATAAACAAACAACCAAAACAAAATGATATTCAGTGGTTGAGATCTGGAGCTATAAGCTGTGATTATAGTTATCGACAATTACGACAGCTTTACCTATAACTTGGTGCAGTATTTGGGAGAACTGGCAGCAGAGTTCCCTATAGCGGCTGATATTAAAGTTTTTCGTAACGATAAGATTACCGTAGATGAAATTCATGCCCTCAAGCCAGATGGAGTGGTCATTTCTCCCGGCCCTGGTCGTCCAGAAGATGCGGGGATTTCTCTAGATGTGATTGAAAAACTCGGTTCTGATCTGCCGATTTTAGGAGTTTGTTTAGGACATCAAAGCATTGGTCAGGTGTTCGGTGGTAATATTGTTTCTGCGCCAGAGTTGATGCATGGTAAAACTTCTCAGGTGTCTCACACTGGGGTCGGTGTTTTCCAGGGATTAGAAAATCCGATTACCGCTACCCGGTATCATAGTCTAGTGATTGACCGCGATACTTGCCCAGAAGTGTTAGAAATTACGGCTTGGGTCGAAGATGGCACAATTATGGGAGTACGACACCGGAACTATCCTCATATAGAAGGCGTCCAATTTCACCCAGAGAGTGTTCTGACATCTTCAGGCAAGCAGTTACTGCGAAACTTTCTTTTCAAATTACAGACGAGACAGCGAGAGAGTAATTAATGAAACGACGGCAATTGATGGGCTATGCTGGGGCGGGATTGGTAACGACTTTGGTTACTAGCTTGAGTTCTCACCGTCAAGCTGGTGCCCAATCTGGCCGTTCATTAACAGTTCAATGGTTGGGTCATACTTGCTTTGTGTTTACTGGCGGCGGTACGAAAATTCTTGTCAACCCATTTCGCACAATTGGTTGTACCGCTGGGTATCGTCCTCCGAAAGTGGCAGCAGATTTAGTGCTGATCAGCAGTCAGTTGCTGGATGAAGGTGCTGTGGAAGACCTACCAGGAAATCCCAAGTTGATTTACGAACCGGGAGTTTACGAGTTTCAAGGCATTAAGGTACAAGGAATTGCCATTCCCCACGATCGCAAAGGTGGCAAGCAATTCGGCATAAATGCAGCTTGGCAGTGGAAGCAAGCAGGAATTAATATCTTACACTTAGGGGGAGCGGCTGCACCCATTTCCATTGAGCAAAAAATCCTCATAGGTCGTCCGGATTTAGCATTAGTACCCGTAGGTGGTGGCCCAAAAGCTTACAATGCCCAGGAAGCAAAGCAGGCAATTCAAGTTATTACTCCCAAGATAGTTATTCCTACCCATTACCGCACCCAAGCAGCTGATGGGGCTACCTGTGATATTTCTCCCTTGGATGAATTTATTACAATGATGCAGGGAATGGCCGTACGTCGTAGCAATAGCGATACAGTTACCATTAGCTCTAGTAATTTACCAGAGAATGGGGCGATACAAGTTTTGAGTTACAAGTTTTAAGTTGCAGGGTAAGTAGTTCGGCACAAATAAAACTAACTAGTGAGGGTCGTCATTAGTCATTGGTCATTAGTCATTCTCCCCCTACTCCCCTTACTTCCCCCACTCCCCCACTCCCCCTACTCCCTACCACTGGTTGCTCCTCGCTGCTAATGCCATTTGTTACCTCGATGAATAGACACAGACGCAGAAAAGTTTTACAATCGGACTGTATGCAGTAAATTCACTCATTGTCGAATCCACCCAAGCATGGTAAAGATTGTCCAGTGATTAGCCTCTGTTGCGGAATCACTTAATAATAGAGAAGAAAGACTTTAATAGAGGGCAACAAGCAAATGGATGTAAAGCTCATACTAGCTGGATTAACCGTTATCTTTACTGTGTCGTGCTTGTTCTTTGGCACTAAAAATGGATTTTATGATTCAGATAATTATCACGGCAATGGCTCTGCACATTGATGATGGAAAACATGTAAGAGGCAACCGCCCCTAGTCCCGAGTTTCAGGGCTTCTGATTACCTGCGTCTTTTGAACCAATGCGGCTTCCGTGGAGAATTTCCTCCCCAACAGCAAATCCGCTTTCCAAGGGTGTAGGGGCACAAGTTCGGAAATTAGCCCCTAGGTAAGGTGAGAAATATCCTTGTAAAACTACTTGGTTTGTCGGAAATATTCATAAAAATGAGCATGGAGGGGAGGATAACATGAGCGATCGCCTATCGCCATCCTCTCGTGTCGATACAGGGGAAGCAGCTAGTGAATTAGAGTGTCTACCGTACGGTGTCAACCATACTGGTGAAGGCATCTGTTTATTGGTGCGGATGGGGCCACACCGCATTCTACTAGATTGTGGCTTGACAGATATTTCACCACTGCTGAAGGGGCTTGCGAAACCAGCACGCCGAGGCAGTTCGCCCCTTCCGGCAGATTTTGTTTTGGTCAGTCACGCTCATCCCGATCACGCTAAAGGCTTGCTGTCACTGCATAAAGCCTTTCCACTGTTACCAATCTACGCCAGTGAGGTGACGAGTAAGTTACTACCACTAAATTGGCTTGACCACGATCGCGAGGACTTATCTCAACTTTGTCAGGCTTTACCTTTGCGATCGCCATTAGAAATAAAAGATGGTTTGGTAGTAGAACTATTTCCGGCTGGGCATTTACCCGGCGCTGTGGCAATGCTGCTCACTTACACTACTCCACAGCACACCTACAAGCTGCTTTATACCGGAGACTTTTTCTTATCTAACTCGCGGTTAGTGGAAGGTTTGCGTTTAGAGGAATTGCGGGGATTAGAGTTGGATGTGCTAATTATTGAAGGTACTTATGGCACTTCTCGCCATCCCCATCGCCGCAATCAAGAAAATCAACTTGCAGAACGAATGAATCGGGCGATCGCCGACCGTTATTCTGTACTCATGCCCACACCTGCTTTAGGGCTTGGTCAAGAACTGCTGATGCTTTTACGCAGCCATCACCACTTTACGGGACGCGACCTCGATATCTGGGTTAACGGTGCTGTCGCTACTGGCTGCGATGCTTACTTGGAATTACTATCTCACTTCCCTCCCTCAGTGCAGAATTTTGCCCGCCATCAGCCGTTGTTTTGGGATGAACGGATACGTCCCCGCGTGCGACGTTTGCAGCCACAACAGCGTGAAAATGTTGGTAAGTTCCCTTGCATTGTCCTCACTGACTCCACACAAGACCTCAACGAGTACTGCCAACCCGACACTGGCCCTTGGCTGATCCTCCTACCAGAAAAAACTGACATAAAAATTAATACCGATCAATTTCCAGGGATTATTACTGTGGAAACCTATCTTTTGGCCCAACATAGTGATGGCCCTGGTACTACCCAATTAATACATAATTTGCGACCCCAGCACATCATCTTTGTTCACGCTTCTCCTACCTACTTGGCAGACTTGACTAGCTTAGATGAACTGCAAAACCGTTATCACGTCCATTCTCCAGCTGTGGGTACGTTGGTAGAACTTCCTATTGGCGAAACATTTTTGCAACCAGTTGCACCAGAGACTAACTATGAAGGCGAACTCACGGAACTAGAGACTGTAGTAACTATCACACTTCCAGATGCAATTACTGCCGATCCTCGCTGGCGACAATTTGCAGACACAGGTTTAATTGAAGCTCGTTGGCAGGGAGAAGAACTCGTCTTGCGGGGATTATCACAACGGGAACTTCTCAATCAAAGTAGCGATCGCTATATGTGGTCTGATGTAGATTGTTGCGGAACATGCCGACATCAAAGGGGACAACGGTGTTGGAATCCCGCGTCCCCTTTATATAACTTTAAAGTAACTCTTGATGGTTACTGTCCTGCTTTTGAGCGTGCAAATGATAGTCAATAGTCATTAGTTAGTAGTTAGTAGTTAGTAGTTAGTAGTTAGTAGGCCTGCTAACCACTATCCACTATCCACTAACCACTAACCACTAACTACTTAGTCTGGATTAGAGTCAGTATAACGATTGCGAATGCGCTCTGCTTCAGGACACTCTTCAGTCAGGAGAGGCTCAACATTGCCACGTGGCACGGAAGCTAATTTTTGGGTGATAGCGCCAATACTTTCGAGGCGAACCATCTCCTCCCAAGAACAGATTTCATCATCTTCATCTGTTTCATAGCGCAGGGTAACTAAATCTCCCTCTATATCGATGATGCGGGCGCGTTCAATCCAGCGTTGCTGGTCCCGCAAGAACACACATACTTCCCGCCCATCGCAACATAGTTGATAAATCTTGCGGTGTAGCATTTACAGCTTCTGCCTTTTTAAATCTAGTTAAATCTGTCAACATTTGGGTTTTACCCCCAATAGATAGCACCCGTTACAGGTTTGTAAAATTAACCTTGAAAGTGCTTTCCCTGACCCAAGCCCAAGACTTGCTTGTAGTTATCTGTTTAATTTTATGGAAATCTTGGGTCACAAAGTCTGGTTATGTTCACTGCACCAGTTGAAATTTACCTTTTGAGGTCATTCAGAGAATGTATACCTCATAGAAGTCACATAATTCAGGAGTTGGCCTGGCCAGGTTGGTAGTTGCAGGTGAGTCCTTAGTACCATTATGTAATAAAATATACTCCAAAACAAGCTTTGGTTGCGGTTGTTTAAGTTGCCTACTTGTATTCATTGGCATTGCTGGGAAGTCTGGGGACTCGGCTTTACTTTTACCCCTACGTAATTGATCTTAGCTTATTCTCTTGTGACCTTCATTGTTTTAAACAACAATGCCTAAAAAGTCAAAAGTCACTCTAAATTTTGGACTCTTGACTGTGGAACGGCAATCACTTATGGGGAGCCAGTGCGTTGGGCGGCTACCCTACACCGTAGGGAGTAGCCCTTCTCGTAGAGTAGTCGCTACGCGCTAGGAGTGCAGGGTAGTACCTGGCGTCACCTGGCGTGTAAACCTCCAAGACCGCGTGCGCTGCCTCTTCTTGACTAATTTTGTTTTGTAGATATCAGCTTCTCTTGTTATATTTAGGAAATTCCATGACTAGATTTGAGGAAGCTTCCCGCTTGATTTGACCCGCGCGAACAGCATCTAAAAGTGCTGAAAGAGCAGCCAAATCCTCTGGCTGATAGATCTTTGTTGCCAGCATTTGATGGAGAAGACCCTCGGATTCAACACTAAGATATCCTGTTTGAAAAGCAGATTCAACGAGTGCGCGAATCATTGTGATTAGATCATAAGTTGGCGATTATTTCCTCCACTGTGGAATATCTCAACCTTTCTTGAATTGATGCAGATCAGGAAGTATTAGTGATTGTGCTTTCTATTTATATGTGATGAAAATCACACTTGTTTAACATGAAATTCGCTATTGGCAGAAGCCTTAACATCAGTAAATCTATTGATAAAGAATACAATGTTTTCTTTGGCTTTCGCTGCAATTGTGATAAAAATTATGTATTTTTATTATATACTTAATTAAGCGTGATTACTAAATAACAGTACAAAAAATATTGATTCAGAACAGTAGTGTTTCTGGTATTTGTTACTTTTATTACATGCAACGGCAATCATAGTCAAACTGCAAGTGCAAAATACTTTAAAAGAGGGTGAAAAATTCGTCTGAAGTTGGAGTGCGATCGCAAGATTCTTGAAAATTAAGTATCATTAGCCCAGATAAACAAGATGCCAGACTTCTCTAAAAAGTCGGGCATCTGTGTCTTTTAAAAGAATCATTGAACAAATAACCGAAAATCCTCATCTTGTTGACTCAACTGCACCCAGTCTAGATTTACAGTGCGGAACTTTTGCACCAAGCGATCGCACGCAGGGCGTTCAGTGGCGTAATGCCCGGCATCAATTAAAATCAGATCGCGATCGCGGCTTTCTTGAAACTGATGGAACTTGCAATCAGAAGTCAGATAAGCTTGAGCACCGGTTTTTACTACTGCCGAAATAAAACTAGCACCCGAACCCCCTAAAACTGCTATTTTGTCAAGTTTTTGCTCTAAATCTGCTGTTGGGGAAATAATCAAAGCAGGGGGGGCAAGTCGAGATTGAATTGTCGCCAGTAACTCTTTCAATGCGAAAGACGATTTTAGCAAACCAACACGTCCATATCCCAAGCCTGGTTGCGTTGGTACTATTGGAGAGACTTGCTGGAGTTCCAAAATTTGAGCTAAAACATCGGCAGTGCCATCTTGGACTTGGTCAAAATTGGTGTGGGCGCTGTAAATACCAATATTATGGATAAAGGCTAATCGCGCCATCTCCGCGATCGGGTTGCCACTACGCAAAGACTTAGGCGGACTAAAAATCAGGGGATGATGGGCAAAGATCAGATTTACAGGAATACCAGCTTTTTGATGGGCGATCGCTTCCTGCATCACCGCCAGAGTTGGCGTTAGACAAATCAGTACCCGTGCTTCTTCCTGTAACACTCCTGGTTCAATTTGCCAGCCACAATTATCCCAGCTTTCTTGCCAAGCGGGATTTGCCCATTCTTCAAACCAGGCGATTAAATCGACAATTTTCATGTTTTGTTTGTTGTTTGTTGTTTGTTGTTTGTTGATGGTTGGTTATTTCGGTTAACTAACAACTACCAATAACAACTATTGACTATATAACGGTCGTGTTCAGCGGTAGTGAGTAAATTATGCGATCGCCACCAATCTGCATACCGTCCGCTGCAACGAGGTTGTTATGCCGTGTTTACTCAGCGTTGATGTCTAAACCTAGCTTACCTGCTAGATAAAGACCAATCTTGTGAAACGGCAACACCTCAAAAGTTAAATTGTTTTTGCCTGCAACTACAACATGGATGGTTCCGACACAGACTACCACAAGTAGCACAGCGACATACCAGACTGGAACTAAACGGGCTGAATATGCTTGATAGAACAGATAGGAAATTGTTGGAACAAGGAATATTACGGAAGTAATTACAGCAGGAATATATTGATGAAAAATAATTGTTTGCGTGATGTGTTCCGCTGCATTCCATAAGATCGGGGTTGCCAGTAATAGAATAATCCAGGCTGCCAAATGAGAATCGCCCAAAAAAGTAAGCCAAGCCGTAGTCAGTGTTGTAACAACCCACCCAAAAACTAAGAAAACAGGAATGCTAACGCTCGAACTTGGCGGTACTTCTTTGAAATTCTTTTGATACCACTTTGCCAAGCCAAAGAACTCTTCACCGATATGTACTGCTAGGGCGACAGGAAAAAGCCACATTGTGAGAATGAAGTTCATAAGCTCTTTGCTGAAACTACACTACGGAGCCAAGCCTTCCCATAACACTGAGATCGCATCAGCTACAGCACGATCAACATTTGTTTTAGGTGCGCCAATCGTCTCGTACAATGCAATGTTATGTAAGTGAGAAAGCAAAACATCGATGGCGATAGCGACATTACCTTTGCTAACTCGACCTAACTTTGACTCACCAATGAGATAATCCCTTAGCTTTTCACTGAGTTGCATAGCGGGTGCGCTATGTCGTTCGAGAAAAGTTTGCATGTTGAATGATGGGTGACTGATGAGTGTTAAAAACACTGGCATTACTTCACGGAAGTAGTCAACAATTCGTAGACTCACACACTCAAGATTTTCAACTACATTCCCTTTGCCGATTTGAATACAAAATATCGCGTCAAGTCGCGCTTGTGGTAACTTCATGGCAGTGAAAAACAAATCTTCCTTTGTGCCAAAGCGTTGATAGATGACGGCTTCAGAGATACCAGCTTGTTTAGCGATGTCTCGTGTAGATGCATTCACACCTTCCTTGAGAAAGAGTGTACGAGCCACAGTCAGAATTTCATCATCAGTAATTGTCTTGTTACGCGGCATTAGGATTGCGGTCAGTTTGGATTTGTTCGGGTGCGATCGCTGCTCAATGTTAGACAACGATGCCATGTTCACGACGAATATCACATAATGGTTGCTCTTTCAGTTTCGCAACTTCCTCTAGAGCTAACCGCTTTCTCATTCGTAAACATTTAGTAATAATGCTAAAAATTCGCGGGAGGCAGCTAACCCAGATGCTAAATAATTTCAAGTAACCAATACCTGAAAGAAGATTGTGATGTTCTCGGTTTGCGACAGCACGATGCATCTCACCGAGTTTTGCAGTTGTGCCAAAAACCATCCATACGTGTGCAGCAATTTCATCTTGAATTGTAGTACCGCAGCCAAACAACACATGCACTGCGTCGTGATGCTCAAACGCCTGGGTCATGTCAGTTGACATTTTGACGGATATGTCGCTTTTTTGCTCTTCTACAGCACGTAGCTCTTGAATAGCTTCACGTAGAGTCATTGTGGAAGTTGGATCGCAATACTTGAGCATTTTGATACTCTTTTTTTTGAAAAGCCCAGCGATTGAACTAGCTGGACGGAGATAACCTTACAAGAAAATGATCTTACGGCACACGTTTTAAATAAGCAAGTACATGCTTATTTATTGGTTCCAAAAAAGATTAGTTAACTATGCCCCCACAAACTATACGAGCGACATAACTAATGACTACGGTTATCCAGAAATATGGACAACCAATTCTCTATTATGACTATGTTGGCGATGTTCCCAAATATAAATTCCCTGCCAAGTTCCCAGAACTAGATGACCTCTGTTAATGGGAATATTTTCTGATGTGTGGGTGAGGGCAGTACGGATATGCGCTGGCATATCATCTGGTCCTTCTGTATCGTGAATATACTGGGCTGATTCTGGCACGAGTTTTGCCATAAAGTTTGCTAGATCCTTTAGTACATCTGGATCTGCGTTTTCTTGAATCAGCAAACTGGCAGAAGTGTGGCGTAAAAACAATGTACACAGGCCTGTTTCAACTCCCGATTCTGCCACTATCGCTTCTATTTTAGAGGTGATGTTGTGTAAAGATTTGCCAGTGGTGGAAATTCTGAGTAGCTTTTGGTAGTGAGTCATATAAATTATGAATAATAAATGATGAAATAACCTACTGATGAATCTCAGGGCTTACACTTTCTAAATAATAGATTATAAAAATTTATAATTTTTACTCCTAGCATCATAATCCTTTTCTCTTAATCCTCATTTCCAAAGAGAGTAGGGTGTTGCGTTCTCCCTTACCTATTTCCTTACTTTTATCAAAACCTTCGGTAAATACGGATGGAGTGCTTTAGTACTGATTTTTCTCTAGTGGAAATTACGGTTGTTCTCCTACAGGTTGCTCGTTAGACTGATAAGACAATTGTGAGTGGTTTTACTCACTTTCAGTATCTACAGAATCATCAGGGACATCTACTTTTTGATAAAAATCCTCCGCTCTTCAGGGCAGAGGATTGTTGTTTGTTGGTGTTTGTTGGTTGTTCCAAACAACTACCAACAAACAACAACAAACATTTACATTACATCAAAATACTTAATAACTTCATGGGCAATAACTTCATTACCATTCTTAGCAATCGGTTCTAGAAACCGTGGTTGCTGGGGTGTTTGCAGTAAAAAATCCCAAGTACCATCAAACAACTCTGCTGGGGTAAGAATTTGATGTTTGTTGTAATTAGAAATACCTTCTAACAAAAAAGTTGCTTCGGCAAAATCATCACGGGTGACTGAAACAATTGGTAAATCAAGACGAGTGGCTTCAGAAAAAGTACCGAAACCAGGTTTAGAAACAACTCGTCCGCAAATGGGCATCAAATCAACAGGACGATATTTTTGATCGCCAATTTTAACTAAATTAGGTAAATCTGGAGCTAATTTGTCAAACGTGATAAATTGCCAGTCGGGAAATTGCTGGAGGTTATGATATGGAATTTGCTGCAAACCCAAGCCACCAAATGTAAGTAAAATCGTCTTTTCTACTGGCGCAGTAATTCTCCAAGTGGATCGGATTTCATCAGCAGAATAACGAGGAGAACCGCCAGTTAGACCGACATCCGTGATATTTCTGAAAGCTGCCATCGGTTCGTGAAAGGGAAGACGAAATAGGCGATCGCACTTGCTGTAACAAGAACTGATCCAATCAGCAACCTCGGTAAAGGTATCATCCCAATTTCGGTAAATAAAATCAAAGCCAAAATTACTCATCATCCAGCAGGGAATACCCGCAGCCTTGCCTATTTCGGTGGCTAGGAAAGGAATATCTGCCAAAATGAGATGAACGCGATTTTGGCGGATAAAATTAACTTCCGATGCGATGATAGAGCGATGATTTTTCTTAATTTCCAGCAACTTTTCCAACGTCGCTGCTTTATCCATTGTCAAGCTATCTTTTTGCACTACACCCACATCAAATCCACGCGGACGATGGATAAAATCGCCTTCAATATAAGACTCTAGCAACCACCTTGGAGCAGTGGACACCACAATTAGCAGGACTTCTGGACATAACTTTTGAATAGTCGCTGCAACAGCTGCGGTACGAGTAGCATGACCAAAACCATGATTAGTGATTGCTAAGTATAAAATTGGACGTTCCATATGGGAAGTAGGGACTAGGGACTGGGGACTGGGGAGGAGTGGGGGAGTGGGAGAGTGAAATAAATACTAAACTACTAACTACTAACAACCAACCACCAACCACCAACAACTAACAACTAACCACTAACCATTCTTGAATTTCCTCAACTAATTGGTCAATTTCAGACTCAAGTGTAAAGTAGTGGACGCAAGCACGTACACAACTTGGATCGGCAATTGTGCGGGTGAATAATTTTTTTGACTGTAAGAAATTTACTAATTGTAGGTGGGCTTGGAGGTTATTTTGAGTGAGTTGAAATGAGACTAAGCCACTTTCTGGAGGTGAAGTCCGTAAGAGGTGAACATCGCTTAGAGTTGCTAAGCGTCGCCAAAGGTACTCGCTGTTATGGCAAATTTGCTGGTAGCGTTCCTGTGCTGTTCCCCATTGCTGATGAACGGCGATCGCTTCTCTCAAGCCAGTGTAAAGGGGATAATTGGAAGTAGCCACTTCATAACGCTTTCCATCTGGATACCAATCTACAGGCTGACCTTGGCTGTTGGCGATCGCGCTACGCCATCCGATAAATGTGGGTTGTAAGCTTTCTCTGACTTCAGGGCGTACATATAAACCTCCTATCCCCGCAGGGCCACACAACCACTTGTGACCGGTAAAAGCATAAAAATCTGCCCCCAATTCAGTTAAATTCAATGGCAATGAACCAACAGACTGAGCAGCATCTACCAAAAGTCTGTTCTGATTGTGTCTACATGCTTCTACAATCTTGTCAAGAGGTAAAACTTGACCAGTGTTCCAAAGGATATGACTCAATACTACCAAGCGGGTATTAGGACGCAAGTGCTGGGCAACCACAGCCACAGGATCGCCTTCGTTCAAAGTTGCCATCAGGGGGCAGGTGGTAACTTCTACACCAAATCTGCGTCCGATTTCCTGGGCTATGGCCACAATACCTGGATGTTCGCAGTTAGACAATAATAGGTGGTCGCCAGGATACCAATCAATACCCCACATCGCAATATTGCAACCAACGGTAACATTCTCGGTGAGGGTGATTGTTTCCGGAGGTACATGCAATTCAGATGCGATCGCTACTCTAATAGCTTTCACCTCTTGTAAGATCCAAGCACCAACCTCAGTTCCAAAAGGACCGATTTCTTGGATATATGCTTGGGCTTGCGTAATAGCATCCATAGCCACTTGAGGCATGGGGCCTTGACCGCCGTAGTTGAAATAAGTTTTATTCACCAAAGCTGGAAATTGCTGTCGATGGAGATGCAATCTGGTTTTTGCCACAGAGATACTGGTCATGGTCAATAGTCAATAGTCAATAGTCATTAGTTATTCTCCCACTCTTCCCCTCCCCCATTTCCCCACTCGCCCACTCTCCCAATCTCCCACTCCTCCTCAAAAGAGTGTACTTTTACTTACAGTGAGTTTAGTTATCTGAGTTACTCCCACAGAATGTTAATTATTGTTAGCTTAAAGGCATGTTAATTAATGCTGAACTACTGCTGCAATACCAACGCTGCAAGCGCCGACCTTATTTAGATATCCACGGTGACTTCAGCCAAGCAGATACTGCCAATGACTTGTTGCTAAAGCTGCAACGAGACAAAATCGCTCATCAAAAAACTATTTTGACACAGTGGAATCTTTGCCGGCCCAAATATCCAAAAGGAGACTGGCAAAGAGGAAAGGCAGCAACTATAGAGTTAATGCAGCAGGGTGTAGAGTGTATTTATCAAGGTGTGTTGCTGGCTCAATATTCTGATATTCAGTGGCGATTATGTGAGTTAGCAAACACAGTTTTTGAAGACGCGGAGAATTTATCAAATACACTCACTGCGTCCCCCTCTCTTTGCGTTCCCACGTCCTCATCCTCAGAAGAATACACTTTGCTGAGTCGTCCTGATTTACTTGTAAAAAAATCAGGGAAATCTTGCTTTGGAGATTGGATGTACGTTCCGGTTAGCATTGAACTAGGAAAACGTCCTAAGCAAGAATATCAAGTTGTAGCGGCATTTCACGCCCAAGTCTTGGCAACGGTACAGCAAGTGGAACCACAATCAGCTTGGCTAAGCTTGCGTGGCAAAGAGGCGAGTTATCTTGTGGATCTAGTGAAATGGATACCACAAATGCAAGGTATTCTCCAAGAGTTGATTCAATCTCTGGAAACAGAGGAAGCGCCAGAGATTTTTATCAGCCGTCAACGCTGTAGTCTTTGCCATTGGTACAGCAGTTGTTATGCGAAAGCGAGATCGCAAAAACACCTTTCCTTAATACCAGGAATCACACCAGTCCGCTACACTCAACTACAAACACTAGATATTACAACAGTAGAATCTCTCGCTCAAACAAATCCAAATGCCTTGGAAAATCTCCCTGGTTTTGACAGGGAAGTAGCTCATAAACTCGTATTGCAAGCTCAATCTATACTGGAAAATCGCCCCCTGATCTTACCTTACCTGCCTCCGACTTCCTACTACTCAGAAACTCTGGCATTAACGACAGATGATGTCATTACGACTGAAGCAATACTGTTAAGCACTCGCCAAGAACAGCAGAATTCACCGCCAATTTCTCCCAAAGAGATTAATCAGCTAAGTGTCACTGCTTCAACTTTAGATATTACAGATACAGCCCCCATTGAGCTTTATTTTGATATCGAAGCGCAACCAGATTTGAATTTGGATTACTTGTTAGGAGTTTTGGTTGTTGACAGACAAACTAATACAGAACAATTTTATTCTTTGTTAGCTGAAAATCCAGAAGAAGAAAAATTAATTTGGCAGCAATTTTTGGATTTGATGGGGCAATATCCCGATGCACCCATATATCATTTCTGTGTATACGAATTTGATACAGTCAAACGGCTAGCTAAGCTTTACCGTACTCCTCACGCCTCTGTACAACCAATTCTGAGTCGATTTGTAGATGTTTATGAAAAATTAACCCAAAGCGTAGCTTTGCCAGTGGAAAGCTATGCCTTAAAAGCGATCGCTCGTTGGTTGGGGTTTGAGTGGCGCGATCCAGAGGCAAGTGGTGCTAAGTGTATTTACTGGTACGATCAGTGGTTAAAAACAGGCGATCGCAGCTTATTAGAAATAATCCAACGCTATAACGAAGATGACTGTCGTGCTACCCGCAGCGTTAAAGACTGGCTTGTCAACTTTTTCCAGGCTGGATAAATAGCAAATACTTTTAACTTGAGCGTGATATCGTGTTGTTGACTTTTATAGATTAGCAACTCTTACCGATGCACCTCACCAAAAAAACCTTGAAATTTCCACGAATTATTTTATTTTTTCTGCCAATTCTCATCATCAGCCTCTTCTTTTCCAACTTAAGTTCATCAGCTGTTGAAATTATAGGTATAAATTTTATCGGCTCTGCAACTTTACCTAAAGGTCTTTCATTTCAAAAAACCGAAATAGGAGGGTTATCTGGAATTACCTACGATGCAAATAATGACCTTTATTATGCCATATCTGACGATCGCAGCAACAAAGCTGCTGCTCGCTTTTATACCTTCAAAATTGACTTGAGTAAAGGCTCACTCAAAGATGGTGGCGTTACTCCTGTTGCTGTCACTCCGCTAATAAATGAAGCTGGTAAAACCTTTCCGCCTGGTAGCATCGACCCAGAAGGCATTGCTTTAACTAACAAAGCAACTGTATTTATTTCTTCTGAAGGTGATACCGATCAAATGATAAATCCCTTTATTAAAGAATTCTCCCTAGCCTCTGGCAAAGAGTTAACAACACTACCAGTACCAAATAAATATTTGCCAGATAAAAGCGGTAAGCAAGGAATCCGTAACAATTTAGCCTTTGAAAGTCTCACTATCACACCCGACCAAAACAAATTATTTACAGCCACGGAAAACGCTCTGATTCAAGATGGTTCAGAAGCTAAACCAAATACTAGTAATCCTTGTCGAATTTTGCAATATAATCTGCTCACCAATCGAGCAGAAAAAGAATTTATTTATCTAACTGAACCAGTAAATTTATTTTTAAAGTTTGCTGGAAAATTTGCTAGTGGATTATCTGATTTAGTAGCTCTGGATAATCAAGGACACTTTCTCAGTTTAGAGCGGACTTTTACTGGCTTGGGATTTCATATTGCGCTGTTTCAGGTTTCGTTAGAGGGAGCCTCAGACATTCATAATATTGACAGTCTTCTAGCTATTAACTCTAAGCAAATCAAACCAGTTCAGAAGAAACTGCTGTTAGATTTGAGGAATCTAGATGTATTTTTAGATAATATCGAAGGCTTAACTCTCGGTTCTCGATTACCTAATGGACAACGCTCATTAATACTCGTTAGTGACAATAATTTCAATTCCCTGCAACGCACCCAGTTCCTAGCCTTTGAACTCAAAATAGAATCACCCCTGCTTAGATTGTTACGTCGTCTAAGAAATCCTAATTTACAGCGCTAAGCAGGCGAGTAGAAGAGTGGGGGGAAATGTAGAGACGCGCCATGGCGCGTCTGGGAGAGTGGGGGATGGGGAGATGGGGAGAATAACCACTAACTACTAACTACTAACCACCAACAAATAACTAATCAGTAGATTCACTGACTTGAATAATCAATTCAGTGAATTCCCTGTTTAGTTTCAGTGTAATTTCTCATATCAATCACTTTATTAATATGTTAAACAATGTTTACAAGCTTTTACAATTTTTTTAATATAAATTTACTTAATTTTTATAATTATTTGTACTTAGGTTTACCTGAACTGATTAATTCTCAAAATTTCTTGAGTATCCTTATGGTTAAAATTAATTATTAAATAAATGGTACTAATTATATTTAATTATTTGGAGAATCAACTATTTTATGTTGCAAAATTCAATTAACAATAAAGTAACTCACAAAACAGATTTAGACATTTACATAGGCAAATTCCTGAACAATCGTTATTTAATCAGAGATTTGATTGGTAAAGGAGGCATGGGTAGAGTCTACCTAGCAGAAGACGCTGCTAAAGGTGGTAAACCAGTTGCAGTCAAGATTTTGTCAATGAATCTGTTAGATCGACAAATGTCTCAACGTTTTGCCAGAGAAATTTTTATTGGTGCTCAATTGGGTCGGAAAAGTACACACATTGTCCGAGTATTGAGTTATGGAGTAACCGAAAATAAAGTTCCCTTTTATGTAATGGAGTATCTGCAAGGGAAAAACCTCAAACAAATCCTCAAGATTGAGTCTTTAAAAATATCAAATTTTTTGGAATTTTGTCATCAAATTTGTTTAGGCTTGCATTGTGCTCACCAAGGTGTCAGCATCAAAGGAGAGATTTATCCAGTTGTTCACCGAGATATTAAACCAGAAAATATATTTCTTAACGAAGACGCCAAAAAAGGCAAGATAGTCAAAATACTCGATTTTGGTATTGCTAAGTTTTTAACAGAGCGTTCCGGAATAAGCATGTCAGAGTCTTTTATAGGCAGTTTACCTTATTGTTCTCCAGAACATATGGAAGGACGCAAACTATTAGATGTGCGTTCTGATATTTACAGTTTGGGAGTGTTGATGTTTGAAATGTTGACAGGCAAGCATCCATTTCAAACTAAAAGTACTTCCTTTGGTGACTGGTATCAAGTTCATCGCTTTGAAATACCACCTCCTTTTGAGAAAATAGCACCTCAGGTTAAAATCCCACAAGAGCTAAAACAATTAGTAATGAGTTGTTTGGCCAAAAAAGTAAGCGATCGCCCTCAAAATATTAACCAAATATTAGCAGTGTTAGAGAACTTGCAGCGTAAGCATCATGGTGAAACTATCGATATTAGTATTAATTACCAAACTCAAAAGCCTGTACAGTTAGTACCTGTAACGTCATTATCTGAGAAAGTTTGCTTGCAGAAAACTTGGCCTAAAAATCAACCGATAGCTCCTATTTGTTTTTCACATCTAATCCACACACAGCAGGGTATGATACCAACTTTTTGGGCGATGTTACCTAAAAAAGAAATTGCAAAATTCTTAGAGAAAAACAATTCTACAGAGTTTATTTTTAAAAGTAATCTATATCCAATGGTATTGTGGATAACAGTCTTGAGTGATACGCAAATTAAACTAACAAGATGGTTATCTTGCTTTTTAGATTTAAAAGATCATAAAGGTCAAAAAATAGTAAAAGCATTAGCAGATACTGGCTACTATCATTTATTATTCTTCGCTCTGGAAGAACCAAATAGCTGTGCCAACGTGATGACTTTAACTTTCACCGCTACTCAGCGCCAGCAATTAGCAGATTGTTTAGAGCTTAGTCAAAAAGCAGATATTGTTATTTCGTCTAGCGAAAGCAAAAATATTCTGAAAACAGAGTGTGAAAAAATGAAGCCCGAAATTCTGCAAAATCTAGTTGTACAACAAAAACAAAAAAAATTCGGTGTGAAGTTTTGGTTGTATAAATTATTTGATAATTTATTAAATTTATTATCGCAGCGTTAAATAAAAAATCATAAATCATTACCAGCGACAAATGCTGAAAACCTACCTGGGTAAAACATAGTCAGAGCTTACCTCCTTCGCCTCACATCCAGCCCAGCAAAAATTTATGAAAGCAAGAGTATAAAAAACTACCATTGAGCGTGTTGCAAAATCTAACACCAGTTCAGCCTGTGGCAATGGGAAAGGGGAGAGTGGGCATCGGGCATAGTTAACAACCACTAACTACTAACCACTAACTACTAACCAATGACAAATGACTATTGATTTTTTCCAAAAAAAAGCTTGACAATTTCAAATGTGTTAGGCATAATTAAAAAGTTGCCAGTTGAGGGACCGTAGTTCAATTGGTTAGAGCACCGCCCTGTCACGGCGGAAGTTGCGGGTTCGAGCCCCGTCGGTCCCGTTGAGTTACATAAAGTATAAGATAGATTTTAAAGTTCCTGATAGGCAATTGCTAATTACTGCTAGCAATTGCCAGTCAGGAACTTTAATCTCATGAAGACCATTTCTGGAATACCCTACAATGGTCATGCTTTGCCATCATAAATAATTTGCGAATTTGCTGTGACTATTAAAGTACGTCTTGCTCCTAGTCCGACTGGGAATTTACATATTGGTACAGCAAGAACGGCTGTATTCAACTGGTTGTTTGCCCGTCACCATCACGGGAAGTTCGTTTTGCGAATTGAAGACACAGACGTAGAGCGATCGCGTCCCGAATTTACAGAAAATATCCTCCAGGGGTTACGCTGGCTAGGATTAAACTGGGATGAAGGGCCTTTTTTCCAAACCCAACGCTTGGAGATTTACAAACAAGCGGTACAAACCCTTCTCGATCGGGGATTAGCGTATCGCTGTTATACAACCTCTGAAGAACTAGACGCGCTGCGAGAGGCCCAAAAAGCAAGAGGTGAGGCTCCTCGTTATGACAACCGTCATCGCAATTTGACACCAGAACAAGAAGCTGCTTACAAAGCTGAAGGGCGTAGCTTTGTGATTCGCTTCAAAATTGATGATGACCGGGAAATTGTCTGGAATGACTTAGTAAGAGACAAGATGGTTTGGCGCGGTAGCGATTTGGGTGGTGATATGGTCATCGCTCGCGCCGCCGCAGATGGTATTGGTCAACCCCTGTACAATTTTGCGGTTGTGGTCGATGACATCGACATGCAAATTACTCATGTGATTCGAGGAGAAGACCACATCGCCAACACTGCCAAGCAAATTCTCCTCTATGAAGCTTTTGGTGCAAAAATACCAGAATTTGCCCACACACCCCTAATTTTGAATCAAGAGGGACGCAAGCTTTCTAAACGAGATGGTGTCACTTCTATCTCGGATTTTAAACAAATGGGCTTCACTGCCGAAGCTTTGGTTAATTACATGACATTGTTAGGTTGGTCGCCTCCAGATTCGACTCAGGAAATTTTTACCTTACAAGAAGCGGCACAACAGTTTAGTTTTGAGCGGGTTAATAAAGCAGGAGCAAAGTTTGATTGGGCAAAGCTAGATTGGATCAATAGCCAGTACATCCACACGATGTCGGTAGATAAACTGATAGATTTAGTCATTCCCTATTGGGAAGAAGCTGGGTATAAATTAACAGGAGGAAGGGAAGAACGCTCTTGGTTAGAGCGACTGGTGACTTTAATTCAGCCCAGCTTGACTCGCCTTGTTGACGCTGTCGCTATAAGCAAACTTTTTTTCACTGATACGGTGGAATTCAGTGAGGAAGCTGCTACTCAACTCAAACAAGAAGGTGTTGCTACTGCTATTAAAGGTGTTATCGTTGCGCTACAGAATCAGCAGGAGTTGAACGAAGCCAGCGCCCAAGACATTATTAAAAAAGTAGTAAAAGAGCAAAACTTCAAGAAAGGCTTGATTATGCGTAGTCTCCGGGCAGCTTTAACCGGAGATATGCATGGCCCCGACTTGATCCAATCTTGGTTGCTACTCCATCAAATAGGGTTAGATAAGCTCCGCTTAGCTAAGGCAATAGCAGAAGACAATTAAACTACGAAGCGTTAAACTCGCATACTTACTTTTAGAGATTGTCCTTTGTCATTAGTGAGCCAGCGCGCTCCAAAGGGGGTCTCCCCCATGTAGACGCCCGCAGGGCGGCTTCGGTGCAGGGTGCGACTGGCGTAGACGCGCGCAGCGCGGCTTCTCGCAGAGTACCCGCAAGGGTCATTAGTCATTTGTGTTTACAAAGGACTAATGACTAATGACTAATGACGATTTAGCTAATATTCAACCTCGGCGATAATCCTTGAGGATAAATAATATTGTCCAAATAGAGAATATAGATCAAGTCAAGGCGCATGTTCATGCGCCTTTATTTATTAAGGGAAGCTATAGTGACAAATAAAGAACGTTTTTCTATATATGGGCAATTTCCCTCAGTTTAGGAACTCGGCGTGTAAAATAAGTGTCATCAAAAATACTGAAAATAATTTAGAAAAATATAATCAAAATGCCAAGTAAAGTGATCAATCAAGGGATAAAATTATCGTTCTTGATAGCGACGTTGGCGATCGCATTGGTAATGAATGCCGTAGCACATGCAGAGGAAACACCACCACCCATATTTGGCGATATCAGTATCGGTCTCAAATTTGTCCCAGACCCCCTTCAAGTTCGTGGCATGAGTGGCGGTTCATTGCCAGGAAATCAAGTTGTTAATAAAACTGAAACTCCCACAGGTCAGTGTGCCGGATTTGTTGATGAGAAACCAGACCACACCCTACAGCTCACAACAAAATTCGACTATCTGAAAGTACTAGTAGACAGTCCTGAGGATACAACCCTGATTATCAGTGGTCCTGGTGGTACTTGGTGTAATGACGATTTTAACGGTAAAAATCCTGGCATTGTTGGGGAATGGCTACCTGGAACTTATCAGCTTTGGGTTGGTTCCTACCACAAAGATAAGTATTTTCCTTATACTCTGCAAATTACAGAAGTTAAATAAATAGTTGTTGGTTAGTGGTTAGTAGTTAGTAGGGGCGGGTTTGAATAGATATCTCGTCTTTTGAGCTAAAAAGTTTGATAGCTAAACCCGCCCCTACAGTAGTTAGCGATTAGTGGTTAGTGGTTATTCCCCCCTTTAAGGAGGGAAAATCTTCAAAAGTCCACAGCAGTCACACCCTGTGGGAAGCCGATCTCTTCCATGAGCAAATGCCTACCCTTTCCAAAGGGGACTTTGAGGTGATTGTTTCACCCTTTTTTAGGGGAGCCAGTGCGCCCTTGGAAGTTCCAAGAGTTGTAGCATCTGGCCTGGGCTAGGGAGGATCTAAGAGTTTGACAAAAGACCCTAGTTCCTACTGTACTCTCACCAAATAGGGTGAGGGAATTGGGTCAGCTTTTCCGGAATTAACCAATGCTTGGTAAACAAAAGCAGCCACTTCAGCTCTGGTTGCCTGACGATTGGGATTTAGTTGGTTGACTGATGGATAATTTACTACCAACAGCTTTGAGGTTGCTGCTGCCACTTGAGCAGTAGCATAGTTGGGAATCTGCGAAGAATCAGAGTAGAAAGAAAGGATATTTGGATTGTCTGTAGTTAAGTTCAGACCGCTAGATAATGAGACTAACGCCTGTACTCGGGGAATTTGTTGTTCTGGTTTAAAAGTGCGATCGGGATAGCCTGAGACAAAACCAACTCGATAAGCATTTTGAATTGCATCATAAGCCCAGAATTTGCTACTGATATCCTTGAAGTTAGTGGCCTCGCGTTTCGGTGCTAAAGAAAAGGCTTTGGTGACAATAGCTGCAAATTGGGCGCGTGTTACAGGATCGTTCGGTTTAAAAGTGCCATCAGGGAAACCTGCAATAATATTCCGAGATGCTAAGGCTTCAATGTAACCTTTTGCCCAATAACCCACTACTACATCCTTGAAAGCAACTGAACCACCTGGTGGGGGTTCAACTGTAGAGGCAATAAATTCAACCAGACCGGCAATTTTCTTGATATCGATATCGTTGCCAATAGCAAAAATTTTATTTGTCTTAGTGGCGTTGTTTAGATCGTGACGAGTGTTATTGCGGATGAGGTTACTACCTGGATTTTCACCAGTGCCGAGGTCAGGTAAAGCATTGATAGTTGCCACTACACCATCCCGCTTATTATTCTGAATGACATTCTTACGCAGGATGGGCTTAGCTGACTCGGAGATATAAATACCATCCTGGTTTTGGAGGATCTGATTTCCTTCTATCAGAGGTGTGGAAGTACCACCAATCGCCAAACCAAAACCAGTGTCTTGAAACAAGTTATTCCGAATTTCTCCAGAGGCAGATTTAGCTACTGAAACTCCGTTGCCTTTGTTTTGCACGAAGATATTGTTTTCTATTTTGGGATTTCCTTTACCGGTGACAAAAACGCCTTCCCGAACGCTGTTGGTAAAGGTACTATTGCTGATTGTGGGATTAGTTGATTCTACCCATACAGCTGTGCCACGGCTATCAGAGTTAGTGACTGTTACCCCTGTTATCGTGCTATCTTTTTCAGTCTTAATTGTTACATTTTGTTTGGCAAATGTGGGACTGATATATGTACCACTACCTGTAATCAATACCGCTTGACCTTTGGTAGATTCGTCACCTCGTAGGATCACGCCCTGTTTAATTGTTAGCGGGAACACTTCCCCACTTTCTTTACTATAAGTACCAGGAGCTAATTGAATAGTTGCACCCGGTTGGGCTTGATTGAGAGCAAAAGTGATGGTTTTATAAGGCTGTGCCTCTGAGGTACCAGCACTAGCAGCGTCCGAACCAGTTTGGGGGTTAACGTAAATAACTGTTCCAGTTGCAGGAGTTTGAGTTCCGGTTGCAGGAATCTGAGTTCCATTTGTAGGAACTTGAGTTCCATTTGCAGGAACTTGAGTTCCATTTGCAGGAATTTGAGTTCCGTTTGTAGGAACTTGAGTTCCAGTTGCAGGAGTTTGAGTTCCGGTTGCAGGAGTTTGAGTTCCGGTTGCAGGAATCTGAGTTCCATTTGTAGGAACTTGAGTTCCATTTGCAGGAGTTTGAATTCCATTTGCAGGAACTTGAGTTCCATTTGCAGGAACTTGAGTTCCATTTGCAGGAATCTGAGTTCCATTTGCAGGAATCTGAGTTCCATTTGCAGGAATCTGAGTTCCATTGGCAGGAATTTGAGTTCCGGTTGCAGGAGTTTGAATTCCATTTGCAGGAACTTGAGTTCCATTTGCAGGAATTTGAGTTCCGTTTGTAGGAACTTGCGCCATTTGAGGAGAGGCGATATCTTTCTTGTCAGTAGTATCAGCGTTTACCTCAATAGGCATAAGCATGGAACCACTAGAAAGTAATAACAAAGTGCTTAGTGCTACAGGCAAACGGAGAGTATATCGGAAGAACTTGCTAGTATAAGGACGAAAAGTTTTTAGTTGCTGAATGGAAAAACCCTGATGTTTCATCTTAATTACTTACGTCTTGTAATGTGTTGATTTACCGTATGTTAAATCATGTGTCAATTAATGTGTCAATTACAGCTGAATTACCTGCAAAACACATGGAAAACTATAGCGGAAGACCAGCACATTCGCAGCTGGGTTCCCATATGTAAAACTTATTTCTGTTGCAGAAATTCATGAGTACTCATCTAAGGCATGATGTTTGATAGCAGCAAAACTAGCGGGTCTGCTACAACTAAAGGCGATCGCACTTTCGCAGATAATATCTATCACTTTGCAGTGTATTACGCTGTCGTAATCACACGTAGCAATGCACATCTACATGTAAAATTGTATATTACTAATGCATTCGTACTTTTCTTTAAATTCATTAACATTTGTACATAACCGGAAATACAAAGAGACAAAAAATAAAAAAAATATTAGGAATTCAAAAAAATCAAAAATTTCTGCGAGACTAATAATTGTTCAAACGGGGTCAGCCAATATAAAGACCCTGAACATAAACCATCATATTTAAAAGGAGTCAACATAATTTAAAGACTCCAAACAAATTAAAACTCACAATGTTCTAAGCGCCAGGCAAAAACTTTATCAGTCATGGCGCTTTTAATTTGTACCTCTTAAGTAGCCTCCATGAACTGCGTACACAAAATTTGGGGATTGGGAATTGGGGAGAAAACCTATGCCCATTGACCCGATGCCCCTACACCTCTTTTTTAAGTCAGAAGACAGAACGCAGAAGGAAAAAGCCCCTCCCTGAGAGGATTTCATGAGTTGGCATTTGACGTTTAATTATGTCCGCTTACTTAATAAAATAAATTTTGTAAGAGCTTGGGAGAGTAAAAAGCTCCACAGACGCTTCAAGTGGCTTGATGTCAGGTAACGGAACTCAACACAATAGTCTGCTTACTGATTGCTACCTTCTTCCTTTTTCTTTTTCTTCTTCTTTCTTAAAGAGATAAAAAAACTGGAAGCTATACAATTTTTGTAAGCTTCCACTGCTTGCAGTACAAATGACAAGTTTAAAAGTAGAGATAATCCTAGTTGGGAGGACTTAGGATTAAATTATCGAAAGAAAAGCGAAGTAGCTACAAGTTCTAACAGCCACAAACATGATTTGACCGTCACTTTTTCATTTTCCGTCCTTAGTTAATGTTAAGCATTAACTTTTTTTCGAGAAAGCGACACCCACCACAGTGTCATCTTTCCAAAAGCAATGCTTAGACTTCCTTGAGAAAAGAACCACCAACAGCAACGGCATCATCATCTGTCAAAGTTAAGGGATTATCCTGTAATTACTAATCACTGCAAAAATAATTAATCTGTTTTGTATAGTCACAAATAATCATTTACTTGCTCCTGATAATGAATTTTTACGTCAATCGTCTATTTAGTTTTATTATTTATAATTTATACAATAAAAATATCATTTGTTTGCCATTTTGGCATATTATTCACATAAATAATCAAATAATTAACAACTAAATTAGTAACTAAAAATTGAAATTTATGAATAGATTTAACTGCCTTAGGGCAGAAAGTAGAAGTACGTAGACGCCTTCTGGGCGGCTTAAGGTAGGGTGCGACTGTCGTGCATGCTTCCCCGGCATACATAAAGAAAGAGCTTTAGCAGAAGGAATAGGAGACTAAAACCTAAATTGGCCCAATGCAGGAAGTTTAATAAAAAATTTTGTATGTTTACATCTTGCACTAGTCGCCATAATCAGGAGGCGAAGCCTTCAAAACCTCGTTACCAGGTTCAACCTGGTAACGAGAATTAGAGCCAGAGGCTCTTGTTAAGTAAGAATGGAGCAAGATATCAGTATATCCTTCTGCCCTCTGCCCTTCTTTAACATCTCTTTAACATTCTTAACTGACCCTTGATATTCTACATAGGTGGCTATCAACAATCGAATAACATTTGATCCAAAATGATTTGCAGACAACCTCATCAGCCTGCCAAGCCATATAATTTTAATTAGCATGGCAGGCGATATAAGACTCAATCAACTTTCCCTCGATATCGATTGACTCAAGAGATATTGTAGTTAAATTCACAGAATTTGAGTGATAAATCTTGAGTGCTTTCTGGTTTGAGTTCTGATTTGATTGATTGATATTCGCGAATTTGAGTTGTCAACCATTGATCTTGATTGCCACCTCGAATTTCTCTTTTTTGCTTGCCAACTACCTCAAGATAAGCAAGGTCTTTAATTTTGCTTAAGCAGCTTTGTGCCGGATTGCTGTCTGACCTTTTATCAGAAGGAAGCTTAGCAATTTTGAGATTTTCGTTGCGTTGTTGACTGGCTCTTTTCAATTGTGAGTTTTCTTTGATCAATCGGTTGTAGGTACGGTAAGGTATGTAATGCAAAGGATTGTAGCCCGCAAACCGCAGCATTAAAACACAAGCCCAGGAATACTTACCTGCAAGAATCGCTTCAACTAATTGATCAAATTGTTCCGAGTTCAGTGTTTTCTCTAAATTGCTAATATTGCTAGGTATGTCTTGGTTCATAGTGTTCATTGCCTTGGATAGAGTAAATAATGTTTGTTAGTTGTTGTGGTGAAGAGCGATGGAATTGATATTTATAAATTGCTCTCGCTTTTTTGCAATTCCTTAATTGGTTCAAGGAACATATCAGCAATACGGCGGTTATGGATGATTTGGGCAGTAGCTGTTTGTCCAGCTTTGAAGTTAATGGCTTGATTGCGATTCAAAGCTACTTCTACCCGATAAACCCAGCCTAATTTCTCATCATGCTGAACATTAGGAGAGATTGACATGACACTCCCAAAGAAGATGTCTTTGTTTCCATTACTGTGAGCATCCTGTTGTCCAGTCTGGTCTTTTGGTAGTGTCTCGACCACATCTAGATGACCGGAATCAGCATTGAGTTTGATTTTTACTCGGTCTCCTTTGTTGACAAAGCCTACTTTTTGAGAAGGTAAGGTAGTAACCAAAACCAGAGGTGCATCAATTGGGGCAATTTCACCTAGGGTTTGTTTAGGTTGAATTACCTCGCCAGTGCTACTGATGTTTGAGGAGGATACAACCCTATCTATGGGTGCATAGAGAGATTTTGGTTTTACCTCTGCTTTGGCTTGGTTCAGCAAAGTTTTAGTTTCGGTAATTTTGGTTTGCAACTGGGTTATTTCTGTTTGTAGTTGAGTCAGTAACTGTTGCTTGGCAGCTAAGGTTATTTGAGGAGAAACGATACTTCCTGAGGCTGTTTGCTCCTCTGTTGCTGTCATAGCTACAGAAGTTACTGCTTTGGGCTGAGTTTGATACAGCAAAGTTTTTATTTGCTGGAGTCGTTGCTTTTTTACTTTTAGGTCATCAACCAAGGTGTCTATTTCTGCTACCAACTGACCAGCTTTGACTTTTTGGCCTTCTTTGACCGCAATCTTAACTTTGCCAAAATCCTGCGGTTGAAGTTGATAAAGCCTTCCTGATGGTATGAATTTTCCTTGGACTTGACTGATCTCTTCTATCTTTCCCGTACACGCCCAAACTACAACAGTCACAAAAAAAGCTAGACTACCTAGCAAGACAAGATAGGGAAGAACTGAAGGCCGCTGCTCCAACACTTTCTGCAAAGGTGTAGAGTATTTACCTGTACTCGTAATTTCTGCCTGGGAAGTGGTGGCCGTTGCGGTGTAGAAATTTGTGGGTAGTTCTGGTAAAGCTGCTCCTATTGAAGCGGCACTACCCCCATATACTGTTGCCATTTCAGGAGCCTGATTGTAGCAGGGATGCACATCCTGCGCTTTTATTTTTAAACTCTCTGATTGGCTTGAGGTTTCGACTGCATTTGACCTGATGATTCTGTCCATGAGCTGACCTAAAATCGGAAACCTAACTTGTGGTTTTAGATTTGATAAGGCAGTGACTGAGGCAAAAATTTACCTTTAGTCATGTCTTTATGACTGGTATGAAAAAGTCTCCGTTTGGCTCTTGGTAGATGCAGTTGTGCCCTCTTGAAAACTCGGCTCACTCCTAATTCAATTACTTTTCCCTGGCAAATTATTGTATAAAATTACACAAACATTAGGAGCATCTTAAGTAATACTGCGCTTTTCCTACAAGAGCGAAGAAAAAATCTTCATCCTTGATGTTCAAGAACAACATTCGTACTTATACTATTTTTTTCCATGAATGTCATCTGCTGATTTTGCATTTTTTCAAGTTCAATGTATTGAATATGCTTTCATATTTAAATAATTATTATACAACTTCAGTTTTGTCCACTAGTGTTAAATACAGTAGGGGTTTCGCCCCTCACCTACTATTGATTTTCAACTTTGTTTTTACTGGAGCTACTGGGAAAGTTTACCAGTAACTTTATTGATCAAATATCTAAAAATATGAATATGCGTATAGCAATTTGACCATCTTTACTTGGCATAAAAAATGATGATGATTTTTACAGTTAGAGCAATATACGTATTCTTTGCTTTTCCAGCAAAAACCTTGATTTAACTAGACTTACAAGCTAGCATTTTATTTCAAACTTACAGTTAACTTGTTGTTAATTTTGCTTGAAAATTGGCATATATTTTCTGGAAAATAGTTGTTAAAAATACCAAATTATGGTAAAATAATTAAATAACTATAAAAAGCATAGTTGTGATATAATCAAATACCTATCAAAAGTGTTTAACTATAAAAAAAGTAGCAGATAGACTCTATGTGGCACTACGAGGTTCTGCGAACTTCAAGAAAATTAAGTCGCAGTACATATTTCTAGCTATTTTGAAAAATTTTTTTCATCTATGATGTGACCTAACTAAGTGATACAAGTGTGATCGCAGATGCTATTGCTGTTGAACTAAGTGGTAATAAAGACCGCCAATTGTCATTAATTCTTGATGATTGCCTTGCTCAACAAGAATACCTCGGTCTAAAACGAGGATGGACTCAGCATGGCGAATAGTAGAGAGGCGATGGGCAATGATAAAGGTGGTGCAAGCCTCATAGGTGGGAGTAGAGACGTGCCATGGCACGTCTCTACAGGATTTATATGTATCGTGATGAACGTGAAATGGTTTGAAGCGACGGAAGCGAGCTAAATTTTGTTGAAATCGGTGTTCGGATTCGGTATCCAGGCAGCTTGTAGCTTCATCTAAAATTAGGATACGTGGTTTCCTTACCAATGCACGGGCGATCGCGATTCTTTGCCGCTGTCCACCCGAAAGCATCATTCCTCCCTCTCCAATACGGGTGTTATAGCCCCAAGGCAGTGCCTGAATAAAGGCGTGTGCGTCTACAAGTTTGGCAGCGGCGATCGCTTGTTCTAAACAAATCTCGGCATCAAACAGCGTAATATTTTCTAAAATGCTGCCTACAAACAAAAAAACATCTTGCGGTACTACACCTAACTGACTACGCAACGATTGGGGAGAAACACTAGCAATATCATGCCCATCAATCAAAATTCGCCCACTATTGGGACGATTTAAACCCGCAAGTAAATTAACTAAAGTACTCTTACCAGAACCGCTCAACCCAACAATACCAACAGTCTGTCCTGCTTTGACTTGAAAGGAAATATTTTGCAGCATGTAGCCCTCTGCATCGGCATTGTAACGGAAACAGACACGCTCAAAACGTACATCACCCCGAATTGGGGGTAACACCAGTAGCGGTTTTTGGGAATATTCTTCCGGTTGGGTGGCTAAGACATCATTGAGACGTTCCAGAGAAATCAGTACCTCTTGAAACTCATCCCATAGCCCGACCAACGCCAAAACAGGGTTGATTGCGCTGCCAATGAGCATATTAAAAGCGACAAACTGACCAACCGTCATCTCCCTACCTATTACTAGAATCGCTCCATACCACAACAGTGTTGTCATACCGAGGTGATTAATCAAGCTAGTTGCTAGCTGTAAATTATTAGCCAGTTTCTGACCTCGAAACCTCGCTTGCACCATACTTGTGAAGCGTTCCTCCCAACGCCAGCGCATCACCCGTTCAGCAGCGATAGTTTTGATTGTGTTGATACCAGCGATCATTTCCACCATCGCGGAACTTTGCACTGCTGATTTTTGCAAAAGTTCTCGTGAGACATTTTTCAGGAATGGACTTGCTGCGGCAGTCAAAAGCACGATCGGTAGAATCAAAACCAACACCATCAAAGTGAGGCGCAAGTTGAAATATGCCATTAATCCCAGGTAGACAACCACCATCAGCGCATCCAAGGTGGTACTCACCGCTTGCTTAGTAAAAAATAATTGGATTTTGCGGTTTTCTTGAATGCGGGTAATGATATCCCCCGCCTGACGTGAAGCAAAAAACTGCAATGGTAAACGCAGCGTGTGGCTGATAAAACCACCGAGTAAGGTAATGTCCATGCGGTTGGAAAAATAGTCCAGCAGGTATTGGCGTACTGCTTGGACACTAATGCGCCAGATGCCGAAAAACAGAAAACCAAAGGCGAAGATATTGAGGCTAGTCAAGCTTTTATTTACCAATACTCGGTCAAGAACGACCTGAGTAATTAGAGGTGCTGCTAATCCAAAAACTGCCAGCAGTACCGAAGCAAGAATGATTTGCCCAAGTAGGTGACGGTGATGCCAAAAAGCTTGCCAAAAGCCACCAAAGGAAATTTTTTCATTCTTTTTGGTGTCTAAGCGTTCAGTAGGATACAGTAGCAGAGCATATCCTGTCCAATTAGCTTCAAATTCTTCACGCAAGAGCGATCGCTTACCGATCGCCGGATCGCAAATCAACACGCGATCGCCTTTTATTTGCCAAACAACCACGTAGTGAATTCCTTGCCAGTGAGCAATCCAAGGGTTAGTTTGCAACTCTAGCTTGCTTAAAGAAGCCCTGACTGGTAAAGCATCGTAACCCAAGGTCTCTGCTGCATCTGCTAAAGCTGAGAGAGACGCGCCCATGCGGTCTGTTTGGGCTAAGTTTCGCAAGGTGTTAAGGCTGAAACGTTTGCCCCAGTAGAGGCTAATCATCACCAAACACGCCGCACCACAATCTGAAGAACTTTGCTGTTGAACAAAGGGATAGCGACGCCACAACTTGCTAGCTGACCAACGCTGGTTTTTCAATTGTGGAAAGTCCATCTCTGCGGTGTTTTCCACTGGTTTTGGACTCTCTGAGTGTGGGTTCTCAGAAGACGTGGTTTCATTGACGTGGGGAGACTGTATTAAGAAATTCTCCGCGTCCCCGCGTCTTTGTGTCCCCGTGTCCTCTTCTTCTGTGTCAGCTTTCACAACTTGCTCTCGCCCGCCCAAAAAAAATTCTGGTGCGATCGCATCATCTGACTGCCAATATTCTTTAGGTAGGTGGTATACTTGTAGATCCGTTTTGGCAATCCAATCTGGGATTGTGGTATCGGGGTATCCCCAGCTTTCTCCCATTGATGGTGGCTGAGTGTTTGCTGTGGGACTAATTATTTTTCCATGTGCTAGCCAAAAGCGCCCCTGTGAAAGGGGAGTTACTGATACCAAAGCTGAACCAGCACTTATTTTGGTTTGGACTAGGTAAGGTAAAAGCTTTCGTAGGGAATGGCTGGTATGTGAGCGTAACTCTGTATTGGTTTTGAAGAAAATCAACGCTTGTCGCTCACAAGCTAGTTGCCGCCAATAATCATCCAGAGTAGGTAGCCGCTGCAACCACTGATTGAGGTCATACAAGCGAATGTATGCCACAAAACCAGCACTAGCAGCGACTGCTCGGTAAGGTAAAGGTTGATAACAGAATAAATGGTCTGCTCCAAAAGTTTGCTCCACCAACAGTAACTGAGTTGGCACTTCTCGCCCAAAGGTAGCGTCAAACCCTAATAGCCGCACTCGGCCTTTGCAAACTAGGTAAAGAACATTATTGCTATCCTCCGTTTGTCTATCCGGAGTATAACTAGCCAAATCGTCACCTAATTGAAACTCACGCAGAACCCAAACTTGGCTAAAGTCGGATGCGAGGGTTGTGTCTCCAGTGACTATCTTTAAAAGCCTGAGGATAGTCTCTTTTGGAATGAGAGAATGCTGATTACTTGTATAAACATGCTCTCCCTGAACCCTTAACGACGAGTACGAGTTCATTGTTTAATTCCTGATGCCGTATAATCCCTGATATTTGAGTTAAATTATTAACTTATATTTTGAAGTGCACTGTCGCAGTCAAAACATGGCAAAAACTCTTCTGATCAGAGCTTTTGCTTCACAATAACAGCCTTTGAAAAACACGATTTTTTGTGTTTTTAATCACCATGTTTTTCCCTTCAAATTTTTAAGTTGCTTTTCGTACATTGTCTCCAAGGCTACGAATCAAAAATTGACATCACTAAAACAAGCAGACTCCTGCCTTGAGCTTATAAAACTCATAAACATTTGCTCTAGGCGTTAACTGCCCCTAAGTTGTTCTTTGAGGCACACGCCTAAAGTCCGTAAAAACCGACCAAAAAATCAAATCATTATATTACCATTTCTCCAAGAGAATGCAACGGATAATTGTCAAAAAAGGCAGCTATGCACAAGAGATTAGTTGCATTTTTAGGAGAATTCATATTAGTCAATTACAAGCAATTGCAACGAAAACCGGATTCTTATGTCTAGGTGATCAAAAAAAGATGGGGAGAGGGGGAGAATAGGGGAGTGGGGGAGTGGGAGATGGGGAGAAATAACCACTAACCACTAACTGTTGACTATTGACTATTGACCAAATAAATTGCCCAAATTGCCATTGCCCGCAGGTAAGTACTGGCACGGAAAGTACCGACAGCAGTGATAGCTTCAGGTGTGCGGAATTGTAAACCATTTTCATAAATTTGTCGCACTACAGTTGCTGTCATGTTAATTGCTTCATCCTTCATTCCCATCTGCACCATAAAGGCCGCTAGACCAAAATTGATTCCTGTCCAGACTTCTAGGGGGTGAGTCGCTTGAGGATTTTCTGGTGAACCGTCGGGACGAAGACCGTTCGCAGCACCAAACTGACCATTATGGAACTTGAGAAAGCAAGCATTGTAAACAGTTTTCAGTGCAGACAGAGCGCGATCGCTCGGTACAATATCAGGCAGCCCCAACAAACGCGCATAAAATTGTCCGCACAACTGATCTGCCATAACTACATCCGAACCACTGTTACTATCCAGTCGGTAGTATTGTCCATTCCAGAGTTTTTCTTCATAGATAGGGCGAGATTGTTCTAACCAAACTTCGTAAATAGATTTTTGTTCTACTAACTCCTCTGTGTTCTCTGCGTCTCCGTGGTTTGTCAACAAAACATCACAAATTGCGATCGCAGCTTCTAACGCCGCCAACCATAGCCCACCACAATAAGCACTCACTCCCTGTAACCGCCAGTCGTCAAAAGTTTGATCGGGTGCACCGGAATTTTCCGGAATTCCATCACCATCTTTGTCAAAAGTTTTTAGATAGTCGAGGGTTTCCACAATGGCATGCCAACAGTCTGCCAGAAAATTCACATCGTCAGCACCTGTGAACAAAAAATCGCGGTATACCTGCAAAACAAAGTCACAACCTAAATCCTTCCACTGGTTACAATCTTGGTAACTGGTATAATTTGTCTTTTCCCAAACGTGTTCGTTGGGTGCGCCCAAGTCGTGGGGTGTTGCTCCTGCAACCTTACGGACGGCGAAAGGGCTTTCTGCCCCGATAGTGAGATAGTAGCCAATTACACGAGTATTATTATCACTAGTAGGAATTGCCCGTGCAAAAGCGCGAATGACCGCCTTCTCTAGTTCTGGGAACAACATCAACAGAGCAAAAGAACCATAAAGCCGCACATCCAGGCTTTCATACCAGCGGTAGTCCAAGCACTCTAGCACCGCAAACTGACCGATAGAGTCCCGTTCACTTGCTGCACTCCACAGAGTACCACCAGCAGTGAGGTCGTAAAGCTCATTAAATAAAGCCATTTTGAACCAGTCTGGTAAATCTGCACGGTCGAGAATCGGTTGTTGCCATGCTTGAATCTGCGCTTGCCAGGTTTGGTATTGTTGTAGAGCAGTGGATGCGATCGCCCAAGCATTCTTGCCACTACGGCCAAAAAAGTCAGAATATCTGCGGTAATAATTAATGCCTGCCGCAAATTCCGTTACAGGAAAATCCCAAGCCAGAACAAAGGGAATTTGTAAAGTTTCGCCTGGTTGCAGAGTGAACCGCACAGCAAGGGCACTTCCTATCTGTTCTCCTTCAACCGCAGGAGTTTCATCTAGATAATTTGGTAAAGAACCATCTTTTGCAAAGCTTTCCCATAAATCTTCACCAGTACCAACCGGATTCCATCGCGAGTGGTAAAATACTTCCAAATTGGGATGTTTGCGCGTAGCAAAGCACCACTGTCCCTCTCCTTCTCGGACAGGTTCATTAATACCAACACGACCTAAAACACAGCCAATATATTCAGTATTTTCAACTAGTTGATTGAAATTATCTTTGCTTTCTCCCAAGCGCGGCTGGTACTCATAAACTGGACTACCATCATCCCGCATCCGTACTTCCGGGGATTTCAAGGCATTAGTAAACCAGCCCACCATATTCTGCCAAGAGAGCATAATGCTGAGAGTTATCGGTGCGTTTGTAGAGTTATGTGCTGTCCACAAAAACACCGCTACAGGATAACTGGTTTCTTGGTAATTATTTGCCCAAATAGGAGAAAAGTGCTCACAAGTTAACTGGGTTTGATATACCCCTTCATAAATAAACCAACTGCGAGGATAAAGAGCGTGATAGGTTCCAGAGGTATTTTCTGTTTCCTCCCCTCTCCCCCTCTCCCACTCTCCCCCTGCTTTACTAGCCGGGTACCATTGCCAAGCTGCGAGATTACCATCATCAGGCGGTTGCGTACACAAAGCGTAGGCTTGAGAAGAAGAACCATCTGACTCAAATACACTGAATTGACAGGCAGAAATATTTTTGAAGGTATGTTCACCACCGTCGACGTGCCACAGATTAAAATCTCCCCGCGAAGAACGACCAATACAACCTGCACCAAAGCCACCTAAAGGCATTCCATGCCAAGGGCCATCATCAATATTGCTAGCGTAACGGACAGTGTAGGGTTTGTCCCAGCCTAAACCTATAGGACGATTCCAAGTGCAGGAAGGAATTTGCGGGGAGGATTGATTCGTCATTGCCTGAATTGACAGCTTGCAGTCACGATAAAGAAGACTAGCGCGATGTGTAACTTTTCTCAAGTTGTCTGTGAAACATGTATCCTGCCAATAGATCTATCAAAAATAAGCAGGATGCTCGCTTCTATTGGAACTCAACTACTACAGTAACTATGTTTATTGTTAGGAAACTTACACTAGTCCTTTGGTGGTGCAATCCTAAACAATAAATTTCCTTCGTGTCTTGGTGTCTTGGTGGTGAAGAAAATAAATTTTATTTAACCACTAAGACACTAAGACACCAAGTCTAATCAGAAAAACCAGGTTTTGGGGTTAATAACCAAAGTCCGTTAAAACGGACTAAAACTAAGATTATTAGCCGATTTTAACTGGCTGAGCTATGAGCCAGCGAATTAATTGAGGAATAATGAAATAACCCTAAGATTTATTTAGATTTATTTCAAATCAAGTAATCCTTCTTCCTTCAACTTGGGATTAAAACGAATTTGCGTTTGCAAACCTCGACCTTCTAACACTTTTAAAATCTCTGCCTCCACTCTTCGCGCTACATTTTTAATAATTTTGATTTTTGCCATTTCATCATTAGCAGGATTTTCATAATTTGCCTGTTCTTCTGCCGTCATTACTGCTTTAGCATTTATTGGCTGCGTCCATTTTTCCTTATCATCACCATTTCCCACAGGCACACTGACATTTTCTTCAATCCACGCCTTCTCAATATTTTCTAAAACTGTGCGGCTGGGGCGTTCAATCGTTTGGACTTTCACCCAATAACATTTTTGTGGTTGACGCACTAAGTGCTGCTTGAGACTGAGATAGACATCGCGAGAATATCCCACATATTGCAGTACTTGTTTTTGGTCAAAAATCGCGTATACTCCAATTTTTCCTTGCAGTTGTTCAGGTAATTGCCCGTCTTCATCAATGTAGGCAATATATTCTAGACTTGCTAAAGGAGGAATATTTGTTTCAGTGGTCATAAATTTAGTTCTATAGTTATAATTGAAAAAACTAGTAAATAAGCCCGTATAGACGGATTGAATTGTATTTCTCGCCAAACTTTTATTCTGAATGAGAGAGTTTTATATTCGCGCTTATCCTATTTTTCTATAAATCGCACAAAGCCGACTAGGCTGGAAGATTTTAGCTATAAACATGAAATTAAGTGGTACGTTAACAATGACATACTCATTAGATTCATGATATTTTTCAAATTCTGCTGGCATTCCTTTAGGAGTAGCTGTACTGTAAGGAACTGGTTGAAAAAGTAATTCTGTAAACTCTACCTTTTCACAGTGCAAATTTCTACAAATTTGATTTAAAAATGTTTCACCAGCCAATAATTTAAAGAGGTTTTCTTTTGCTTGTGGTTCAAGATTAAAATTGCCGTCGAAATTCTCAATAATTCTCAGAGTCATTTTCTTTACAGGTAGTTACGATCTACTTCAGATATTTAAAGAGCTAGCGGTAGGGAACAATGTCGTGTTCCCACTCAAGGTTACTAAAAAAACCACATTAAATTAGACTATTGGATTGCGTGACTATTGTCAGCAGGGAACAGCTGCTCTCTCAAATTAAGAATCGTGAATATAAACCTTGTTGGGGAGTAGAAGAAGAAAGAGCAGAGTAGGGATAGTGCCTTCTGCAAAGGTCGAGAGTGAGATGGAGAAGTATAGGGAGTAAGCTAAGTAGTTAGTTTATAACAACCAAGCATTGTACTGCCCGGTTTAGCTATGATATTTGTGGGCGTCAATGACAGGAGATTTATTGAAACCCATTTACAATATCTATATATCCATATATTTATGTTGCCCTGCCTAAATGTAGGCTGGAAAACCAAGGCGCGAAATTTTTTTCAGGAATCCTAACATTGGTGTTCTAGATGCTATATTAGTAAGTCTAGTAGTGTGTGTACATATTTATAGTCTTTCTGGAATTGACTGTGGCGAATACAAAGTCTGCTCTCAAGCGCGCCAAAATCGCAGAACGCAATCGTTTGCGTAATAAAGCTTATAAATCAGCAGTAAAAACGCTGATGAAGAAGTACTTTGCTGCAGTAGAAACCTATGCAGCTAATCCAAGCCCTGAATCAAAGCAAGAAGTCATGACTCGGATGTCGGAAGCTTACAGCAAAATTGATCGGGCTGTGAAGCGAGGTGTCCTCCATCCCAACAACGGAGCCAGAAAAAAATCTAGATTAGCTCAAAGACTAAAAGCCCATACACAACCAGCAGCAACTGCATAATAGTCAATCGTCATTAGTCATTAGTCATTAGTCATTGGCTAAAGACTATTGACAGTGACAAGTGACAAATGACCAAGGACAAAGATGCAGCTTATTGACACCCACGTTCATATCAACTTTGACGTTTTCCAGTCAGATATAGAAATAGTGCGATCGCGATGGCAAGAAGCAGGTGTAGTGCATTTAGTACACTCCTGCGTTGAGCCAAGTGAATTTTCTAGCATCCAAGCACTAGCTCATCGTTTTCCCGAAATTAGCTTTGCTGTAGGATTGCATCCGTTGGATGCGGATCAATGGAATAGCCAAACAGCAGATGAAATCAAATCTTTAGCTCGTTCCGATCCCAAAGTAGTGGCAATTGGGGAGATAGGGTTAGATTTTTACAAAGCCAACAACAATGAGCAGCAGCACATGGCATTCGAGGCGCAATTAAGCGTAGCCGCTGAACTCAACTTACCAGTGATTATCCACAGCCGTAATGCTGCGGCAGAAATAAGGGAAGTGCTGGGAAAATGGAAAAACTTGAAAGGAGAGAGTGTACGAGGTGTGATGCACTGCTGGGGTGGAACACCAGAAGAAATTCAATGGTTTGTGGACTTAGGCTTTTACATCAGCTTTAGCGGTACCGTTACCTTTAAAAACGCCAAGCCGATCCAAGAGTCAGCCGCGATAGTCAGAAGCGATCGCCTGTTAATTGAAACAGACTGTCCTTTTCTGGCTCCGGTTCCCAAACGGGGTACCAAGCGCAACGAGCCAGCCTACGTTCGCTATGTAGCTGAGCAAGTAGCGCGCCTACGGGGAGAGACACCGGAAGCAATTGCGGCTCTCACTACCCAGAACGCTTGCGAACTATTTGGTTTGGAAATATAAAAGTGTGTCTATTATGTCTTTTATATATCAATTTGAGCTTGTTTGAAAAATTAAAGTTTGTAGGAGGACAAAAATATGCTAATATTATACCCTCCAAAATATGTTGACTTGCGCCATAATGTTTAAGGAGGCAAATACGAACTTCTCTGCTTTGATTGCAATACTGTTCACTTGCGTATCCTCCTATCTCTACAAACGATGCCATAAATCTACGACTGCCCACTTATCACTGAGGTAGACCTGGGTTTTGGCTCGAATATTAAAGCTATAAAAATTTATAAACGAAATTTTCTTGTGGAACCACCCGCTAACATCAAGCTACACCGATAAACAGCAGGCTGAAGAGATCGCTCTCTCAGTTCTCAGTATTAGGATATCATCACTCAGGGTTGTAAAGATAGCAAAGTCTATGAAGGCAACGGTAAAAGAGCCGCGTGGGTAAACTAACGCGGTTTTTGGAGGGAGAAGTTGAGGAGAGCAAAACACATTCCGGTAAAGCTGAACCATATATTCTGGGGGAATCGGCAAATTAGGGCAATTGCCCTATTGCCAAAATGGCTCTTTCCAGGTTTAATTGCTCCGTTTGCCTGAAAGAGCACCCAGCAGGTGGTGTAAGGAGAAGTTCCCACACACCCACAAGTTTAACCAGGTTGACAAAGGTAGAGGCATGACTAACGACACAATTATGGAACCCGCCTTTTTGTTGCCCGACTTGATTGAAATCCAGCGTTCTAGTTTTCGTTGGTTTCTAGAAGAAGGGCTAATCGAAGAACTTAACTCCTTTAGTCCAATTACTGACTACACTGGCAAACTCGAGCTGCACTTTCTGGGTCAGAACTACAAGCTGAAGGAGCCAAAGTACGACGTTGATGAAGCAAAGCGGCGGGATAGCACTTATGCCGTGCAAATGTATGTACCCACACGTTTGATCAACAAAGAAACGGGGGAAATCAAAGAGCAAGAAGTATTTATTGGGGATTTGCCTCTGATGACAGAGCGCGGCACATTTATCATTAACGGTGCCGAGCGGGTAATTGTCAACCAGATAGTGCGATCGCCAGGAGTATACTACAAATCTGAAATTGACAAAAACGGACGGCGTACTTATTCAGCTAGTTTAATTCCTAACCGGGGAGCTTGGCTAAAATTTGAAACAGACCGTAACGACTTAGTGTGGGTACGCATCGACAAAACCCGCAAACTGTCGGCACAGGTGCTGCTGAAAGCATTGGGACTGTCAGATAACGAAATCTTTGACGCCCTACGCCACCCCGAGTACTTCCAAAAAACTATCGAAAAAGAAGGGCAATTTTCCGAAGAAGAAGCCCTGATGGAGTTGTATCGCAAACTGCGTCCGGGTGAACCACCCACAGTTCTAGGCGGACAACAGCTCCTCGACTCTCGTTTTTTCGATCCCAAACGCTACGACTTGGGGCGAGTGGGACGGTACAAGCTCAACAAGAAACTGCGCCTGCAAGTACCAGAAACAATGCGGGTACTCACCCCCCAAGATATCTTGGCAGCAGTCGATTACCTCATCAACCTCGAATACGACATTGGCAACACAGACGATATCGACCACCTCGGTAATCGCCGAGTCAGAAGTGTGGGCGAATTGCTGCAAAACCAAGTCCGAGTTGGTTTAAACCGTTTGGAACGGATTATTCGCGAACGGATGACTGTATCCGATGCTGAGGTTTTGACTCCTGCTTCTCTGGTCAACCCCAAACCATTGGTAGCGGCAATTAAAGAATTCTTTGGCTCCAGCCAATTGTCGCAGTTCATGGATCAGACCAACCCCTTAGCAGAATTGACCCACAAACGCCGTCTTTCTGCCCTTGGCCCTGGTGGTTTGACCCGCGAACGCGCTGGCTTTGCCGTGCGGGATATCCACCCTTCCCACTACGGACGCATTTGCCCGATTGAAACACCAGAAGGGCCCAACGCTGGTTTGATTGGTTCGTTGGCAACTCATGCACGGGTGAATCAGTATGGCTTTTTGGAAACTCCTTTCCGTCCTGTCGAAAATGGGCGTCTTAGGTATGACTTGCCACCAGTGTACATGACCGCCGATGAAGAAGACGACTTCCGGGTAGCGGCTGGAGATGCGCCTATTGATGAAAATGGCCACCTCATGGGGCCTGAAGTACCAGTACGCTATCGCCAGGAATTCTCCACCACAACACCGGAACAAGTAGACTATGTCGCAGTTTCCCCCGTACAAATTGTGTCGGTGGCTACGAGCATGATTCCATTCTTGGAGCATGACGACGCTAACCGCGCTCTCATGGGGTCAAACATGCAGCGGCAGGCAGTACCCCTACTCAAACCAGAGCGTCCTTTAGTAGGTACGGGCTTAGAAGCTCAGGGAGCGAGGGACTCTGGGATGGTGATTGTATCGCGCACTGATGGGGATGTGGTCTATGTAGATGCCACTAAGATTCGGGTGCGTCCGCGCCTACGTCCAGGTGAGGAAAACTCCAAGTCCGCCTCTGCTGAAATTGAGTACACCCTGTCCAAGTATCAGCGCTCTAACCAAGACACCTGTCTCAACCAAAAACCCCTCGTCCGCATCGGCGAACGGGTTGTTGCTGGCCAAGTGCTCGCAGATGGCTCTTCTACAGAGGGCGGAGAATTGGCACTGGGACAGAATATTGTCATCGCTTACATGCCTTGGGAAGGCTACAACTACGAAGACGCGATTTTGATTTCTGAAAGATTGGTACAGGATGATATCTATACCTCCATTCACATTGAAAAATATGAAATAGAGGCCAGACAAACCAAACTGGGACCAGAAGAAATCACCAGAGAAATTCCCAACGTCGGTGAAGACGCTTTGCGAAACTTGGATGAACAGGGAATCATCCGCATTGGTGCTTGGGTAGAAGCCGGAGATATTCTGGTTGGTAAAGTCACTCCCAAGGGTGAATCCGACCAACCACCAGAAGAAAAACTGCTACGGGCAATCTTCGGTGAAAAAGCACGGGATGTACGGGATAACTCCTTGCGCGTACCCAACGGTGAAAAAGGACGCGTCGTTGACGTGCGGATCTTTACCCGCGAACAAGGTGACGAACTGCCACCGGGAGCCAACATGGTAGTGCGGGTATATGTAGCCCAGAAGCGTAAAATCCAAGTTGGTGACAAAATGGCGGGACGCCACGGCAACAAGGGGATTATTTCCAAGATATTGCCGATGGAAGATATGCCGTATTTGCCCGATGGTTCGCCAGTAGACATCGTACTCAATCCCCTAGGCGTGCCTAGCCGGATGAACGTCGGACAGGTATTTGAGTGTCTGTTGGGTTGGGCTGGTCACATCATGGGAGTGCGGTTTAAGATTACGCCTTTTGACGAAATGTACGGTCAAGAGGCGTCCCGCACCATTGTGCATGGCAAGTTGCAAGAAGCACGGGACGAAACCGGCAAAAAATGGGTATTTAACCCAGATGACCCAGGCAAAATCATGGTGTATGACGGTCGTACGGGCGAACCCTTTGACCGACCAGTGACTGTGGGTGTGGCTTACATGCTGAAACTGGTACACCTAGTAGACGACAAAATCCACGCCCGTTCCACTGGCCCATACTCCTTGGTTACTCAGCAGCCCTTGGGTGGTAAGGCACAGCAAGGCGGCCAGCGGTTTGGAGAAATGGAAGTGTGGGCATTGGAGGCCTTTGGTGCAGCTTACACCTTGCAGGAATTGCTCACAGTTAAGTCTGATGATATGCAGGGGCGAAACGAAGCACTCAATGCGATCGTTAAAGGCAAAGCAATTCCTCGACCAGGAACGCCAGAGTCTTTTAAGGTGTTGATGCGAGAATTGCAGTCTTTAGGATTGGACATTGCTGTTCATAAGGTGGAAACCCAAACAGATGGCAGTACCGTAGATGTGGAAGTTGATTTGATGGCAGACAATAGTGCCCGTCGCACACCTCCACGCCCAACTTATGAATCTTTGAGCCGCGAGTCGCTGGAAGAAGAAGAGTAAAAGTAATGATGAATTATGAATGATGAATTAGGAAATGAGGAAACTCTTTTTGCATAATTCATACTTCATAATTCATAATTTCCACAATTGAATACCTTGAATAACGCGACAACAAAAGGTCGCATTGCTGGGGAAGAAGCTCCTTTCATAACTCATAATTCATAATTCATAATTTCGAGAGATGAGACACGCCCAAACTAATCAGTTTGACTACGTTAAAATCGGCTTGGCATCACCAGAACGCATACGAGTATGGGGCGAAAGAACATTGCCCAACGGTCAGGTAGTCGGTGAAGTTACTAAGCCAGAAACGATTAACTACCGAACTCTTAAACCAGAGATGGATGGTTTGTTCTGCGAGCGCATCTTTGGCCCGGCTAAAGATTGGGAATGCCATTGCGGAAAGTATAAAAGAGTACGGCACCGGGGAATTGTTTGCGAACGCTGTGGTGTGGAAGTCACCGAATCGCGAGTACGTCGCCACCGCATGGGCTATATTAAACTCGCCGCACCTGTAGCTCACGTTTGGTACCTCAAAGGTATTCCCAGTTATATTTCCATTCTGCTGGATATGCCCCTGCGGGATGTAGAGCAAATTGTGTATTTCAATTCCTATGTTGTTCTTAGTCCAGGTAATGCCGAAACCTTAAGTTATAAACAGCTACTCAGTGAAGACCAGTGGCTAGAAATTGAAGACCAGATTTACAGCGAAGATTCTACTTTGCAAGGTGTAGAAGTAGGCATTGGTGCAGAAGCTTTGCTGCGCCTACTAGCTGATATTAACCTCGAACAAGAAGCGGAAACTCTGCGGGAAGAGATCACTACCGCCAAAGGTCAAAAACGAGCGAAGCTAATTAAGCGCTTGCGGGTAATCGACAACTTTATCGCCACCGGTTCCAAACCAGAGTGGATGGTAATGACAGTAATTCCCGTAATTCCGCCGGACTTGCGCCCAATGGTACAGCTCGATGGTGGACGGTTTGCAACCAGCGATTTGAACGATTTGTATCGCCGGGTAATTAATCGTAATAACCGTCTAGCACGTTTGCAAGAAATTTTAGCTCCCGAGATTATCGTCCGCAATGAAAAGCGGATGCTGCAAGAAGCAGTAGACGCCTTGATTGATAATGGTCGGCGCGGACGGACAGTGGTAGGAGCAAATAACCGACCGCTGAAGTCTTTGTCAGACATCATTGAAGGTAAACAAGGGCGTTTCCGGCAGAACTTGCTGGGTAAACGGGTAGACTACTCCGGACGTTCTGTAATTGTAGTGGGGCCAAAGCTGAACATTCACCAATGCGGTTTGCCACGGGAAATGGCGATTGAGCTATTCCAGCCTTTCGTGATTCACCGTTTGATTCGCAGCGGCATGGTAAACAATATTAAAGCCGCGAAAAAGCTGATTTCACGATCTGACCCAAGTGTTTGGGATGTGCTGGAAGAGGTGATTGAAGGGCACCCAGTTTTGCTCAATCGTGCTCCTACCTTGCACCGTTTGGGTATTCAAGCTTTTGAACCAATTTTAGTGGAAGGAAGAGCCATCCAGCTACACCCATTGGTATGTCCGGCGTTTAACGCTGACTTTGACGGCGACCAAATGGCGGTACACGTACCGTTGTCTCTAGAATCACAAGCTGAGGCGCGGTTGTTGATGTTGGCTTCTAACAATATTTTGTCTCCAGCTACAGGTAAGCCAATCATCACACCCAGCCAAGATATGGTGTTAGGGTCATATTACTTAACCGCAGAAAACCCTCATGCTAAAAAGGGTGCGGGACGGTATTTTGCCTCTCTAGATGACGTAATTATGGCTTACGAGCAGGATCAAATTGACCTGCACGCCTATATCTATGTCCGCTATGACGGTGAAGTCGAGTCAGACCAAGCAGACAACGAGCCACAAGAAGTCATCGAAAATGGCGATGGTAGCCGAACCAAGCTATATAAATACCGTCGAGTTAGAGAAGACGCTCAGGGAAATTTAGTTTCTCAGTATATATACACAACACCAGGTCGTGTAATTTACAATAAAGCGATTCAGGAAGCGCTAGCAAGTTAGGAATTGTTGTTAGTTGTTAGTTGTTTGTTGTTTGTAACAACCAACTAACGACCAACCCTTCGGGTTCGGCAGTCGCTCATGGGGGGAACCCCCAAGACCGCGCTGCCTCACCATCAACTACCAACCACCAACAACTATTGACAAATGACTAACGACAAAATGATTTTCCGCAATCGCGTCGTTGACAAAGGTCAACTGCGAAATTTAATTTCTTGGGCGTTTACGCACTATGGTACAGCGCGGACGGCTGTGATGGCGGACAAATTAAAAGATTTGGGCTTCCGCTACGCTACCAAGGCTGGAGTTTCGATCAGTGTAGAAGATTTGATGGTGCCTCCTTCTAAGCGATCGCTCCTCGAAGCAGCAGAAGCAGAAATTCGCGCTACAGAAGAACGTTACCAACGTGGTGAAATCACGGAAGTAGAACGTTTCCAGAAAGTAATTGATACCTGGAACGGTACTTCCGAAGCCCTAAAAGACGAGGTCGTTACCCACTTCAAAAAGACAAATCCCCTCAACTCCGTGTATATGATGGCATTTTCCGGAGCTAGGGGTAATATCTCCCAAGTCCGGCAATTGGTGGGAATGCGGGGACTGATGGCAGATCCGCAAGGGGAAATTATCGACTTGCCCATCAAAACAAATTTCCGGGAAGGACTTACCGTCACAGAATACATTATTTCTTCTTACGGTGCGCGTAAAGGATTGGTAGACACGGCGTTGCGGACAGCTGACTCTGGTTATCTGACCCGTCGTCTGGTTGACGTTTCCCAGGATGTGATTATCCGAGAATTTGACTGCGGCACTACCAGGGGAATTCCCATCCGGGCAATGACTGAAGGTAGCAAAGTCATGATTAACCTTGCCACGCGCCTGATGGGACGGGTAGTAGGAGAGGATGTCATCCATCCGACTACAAAAGAAGTGATTGCACCACGAAATACGCCCATTTCTGACGATCTGGCGAAAATAATCGAAAAATCCGGAGTTACTGAAGTAGTTGTGCGATCGCCCCTGACTTGTGAAGCAGCGCGATCGGTATGTCAACACTGCTATGGCTGGAGTCTTGCCCACGCGAAAATGGTGGATTTAGGCGAAGCCGTAGGTATTATTGCCGCACAAAGTATCGGTGAACCGGGTACCCAGTTAACCATGCGTACTTTCCACACTGGGGGTGTATTCACTGGTGAAGTGGCAAAACAAGTACGTGCCGATATCGATGGTACTGTTCGCTTCCCCCGCAGGATACGGACAAGACCCTACCGTACCCGCCACGGCGAAGATGCCTTGTATGTGGAAGCCAACGCCACCTTGACTCTGGAAGCTAGCAACTCAGACTCAACCAACAAGGAAATTCCTGTCACCCAAGGTTCAACCCTGTACGTCACTGACGGACAACAGGTCAAGCTGGGACAGTTAATTGCAGAAGTGGCACTCGGCGGACGTACAACTCGTGCCAATACAGAAAAAGCTGTTAAAGACGTAGCTTCTGACTTAGCAGGGGAAGTCAAGTTTGCCGATGTCGTAGCAGAACAAAAAACCGACCGTCAAGGCAATACCACTACCACAGCGGCGCGGGGTGGTTTGATTTGGATTTTGTCAGGGGAAGTTTATAACTTACCACCTGGAGCCGAATTAGTAGTTAAAGAAAACGACACCGTCGCCAGCAATGGTGTTTTGGCAGAAACTAAGCTAACCACTCAGCATGGTGGCGTGGTGCGTTTGCCAGAAGCAACCCCAGGCAAGTCTACACGGGAAATTGAAATTATCACCGCTTCTGTAGTTTTAGACCAAGCTACCGTCACCGTTCAAAGCTCTCAAGGTAAAAATAACTACCTAGTCACTACTGGTAACAACCAAGTCTTTAACCTCAGGGCAACCCCGGGCACCAAAGTCCAAAATGGTCAAGTGGTAGCTGAGTTGATTGATGACCGCTATCGCACTACTACCGGTGGCATGCTGAAATATGCTGGTGTGGAAGTCCAGAAAAAAGGTAAAGCCAAGCAAGGGTATGAAGTGGTGCAGGGAGGAACCCTACTGTGGATTCCAGAAGAAACCCACGAAGTTAACAAAGATATCTCCTTGCTGTTGGTAGAAGATGGTCAGTTTGTTGAAGCTGGGACTGAGGTAGTTAAAGATATCTTCTGCCAAAACAGTGGTGTGATCGAAGTCACCCAGAAAAACGACATTCTGCGGGAAGTGGTAATTAAGCCAGGCGAACTGCTAATGGTTGACGATCCAGAGGCAGTCATGGGCAAGGATAATACCTTTGTTCAACCTGGTGAGGAATTGCTGGGACAAGTTGTCAACGAACTGCGGTATATCCAGTATGTGGAAAGCCCAGAAGGTCCAGCCCTGTTGAGTCGTTCGGTAGTTGAGTATGCCGTACCGGATCACCCTGATGTCCCATCTACGACATCAGTAAGTCAACAAGCCGCACGTTCGATTCAATTGCGGGCTGTACAGCGACTGCCTTATAAAGATTCTGAGCGGGTTAAGTCTGTTGAAGGTGTGGAACTGCTGCGAACCCAACTGGTATTGGAAATCGAACAAGAAGGCGAACAAGACCATACCGCTTCTCCCTTGGCAGCAGATATTGAATTGGTGGCTGATAGCAATGATCCAGAAATTCAGCGCTTGCAGCTAGTGATTCTGGAGTCCTTGACGGTGCGTCGGGATATTGCTGCTGATGCCACTCAAGGTAGTACCCATACAACGCTTGAGGTTGAAGACGGACAAACCATTGCTCCAGGTGCTGTGGTGGCACGTACCCAAATCTTGTGTAAAGAAGGCGGTATTGTACGGGGCGTACAAAAAGGTACGGAAGCCGTTCGTCGTTGTTTGGTATTGCGTCAACAACACGACATGATCAAGATACATTCTACTGTCCAGCCCAAATTAAAAGTGGGTGACTTGGTAGTAGAAGGTACAGAAATTGTTCCAGGAGTCTTGGCCGAAGAATCTGGACAAGTCGTAGCAGTGCAAAAAGCAGAAGCCAAAGGAGAAGTTTCATCTGACGAATCAGCACTTACTACTCAAAACTACTCTGTCACCCTCCGCGTCGGTCGTCCTTACCGCGTCAGCGCTGGCGCTGTCTTGCAGGTAGAAGATGGTGATTTGGTGCAGCGCGGTGATAACTTGGTACTGCTGGTGTTTGAACGCGCTAAGACGGGAGATATCATTCAAGGTTTGCCCAGGATTGAGGAACTGCTCGAAGCTCGCAAACCAAAAGAGGCATGTATTTTAGCAAAAAGAGCGGGAGAAGTCAAGGTAATCTATGGCGATGGTGATGAAGCGATCGCAGTCAAAGTGATCGAACCCAACGGCGTAGTCACAGATTATCAAATCGGGCCTGGACAGAACTTGGTAGTTACAGATGGACAAACGGTGAGTGCAGGGCAGCCACTGACAGATGGCCCGGCTAATCCGCACGAAATCTTGGAAGTCTTCTTTAACCTTGGTTCTGAAGATGGAGTTTACGCCTGTGCCAGCCATGCCTTACAGAAGGTGCAAACCTTCCTGGTGAATGAAGTGCAATTGGTGTATCAGTCTCAAGGCATTGATATTGCCGATAAGCACATTGAAGTGATTGTCCGGCAGATGACCTCGAAAGTACGAGTAGATGATGGCGGTGATACCACTATGCTGCCTGGTGAGTTGGTAGAACTGCGCCAAATTGAACAAGTAAACGAAGCTATGGCCATCACTGGTGGTGCGAGAGCCCAATACACTCCCGTATTGTTAGGTATTACTAAAGCATCTTTGAATACCGATAGCTTCATTTCTGCCGCATCCTTCCAAGAAACAACTAGGGTATTGACCGAAGCAGCCATTGAAGGTAAATCTGACTGGCTGCGTGGTTTAAAAGAAAACGTAATTATCGGACGATTGATTCCCGCAGGAACAGGCTTTAATACCTATGAAGAACCTGGCATAGTCGAAGACTACGCAGAGGGAATTAGTAGTAGCGTCTTGGATGAAGTTGAAGATCCGTTAGATATGGTGCTGGATGACCGTACAGCCCGCACCTATAACTTGGATTCTCCAACTCTTGGGGTAGGGGAACCTACATTTGGTAGCAGACGCGTAGAAAATTCGATTTTGGATGATGATGACTTGATTCCTGGTGAAATCAACGACCTAACAGAAGACGAAGAAGAAGACGATTACGACGAGGACGACTACGACGACGAAGACGAAGAATAAACCAACACGGTGATGACTAAATGTAGGGAGTCGGTGAATTACTAAGTATTGTCACTGTCTCCCCGCGTTTCATCAAAAATCGGCGGCAAGCTCCGTCCCCTCATGGAAAGGTCTCTATCACCCGCTGACTTGGGGCAAGGGGCATGGGTAAGAAAACCAATGCCCAATTCCCTATCCCCAATTCCCAATTCCCAATTCCCAAAAACTCCACCCACAAGGGGATGGAGTTTTTTATTTTCTTTGTGTGCAAAGGATAAAGGTAGGAAGAAAAATAATGTTCATATAATGTTTATGAGATTTTCATACGTTATTGTGTTATGAAATCATCTGACTGAATTATTTAGAAAATAAGAGAGTTGTTAGCGGTTAATAGTTTTGTATTTTGTTTATTTCTTATTTCATTTAACCTACAATCAATACAGGTGACTTAATATAGAAGGCAATTGTGCCATCAAAACGGATAATTGTTATCCAAATACTTGACACCTAATTTATCTGTACTTGCTTACTTTGTTGAATGTTTCTTGCTCGTATCCTCTCAGAAAGATGTGTCTGTTAAATCAGTGACAGATTTTTTTTCTGAAAAATTGAATAAGTATATTTACTATGCTAAATTATGATTAAAGTTTTTTGAAAACACTCGCTCAAAATTTATCTCATACTTGTGAAAATATTAATTTTTGCTTGATAGTATTTATGAAAGTTCAATTATATTTTGTTTTCATCGCTGAAAATAAGTTAAAATTAGGTACTCGATAACCACGTTATCTAACTCACCACTTGGTAACAAGTGGTGGCAGTAGCCTGAAGTTTAGTCTGTCCCCAAAGGACTATATTGCTAGAGGTAAGAACCTGTGAATGGCTAAAATTCAAGGGTTTAAATGTAGACACCCGACCGCCTAGGTCTACAAAAAATGTTAGCTAGTAAATTAGAAAAATAAGCAAAAATTATAGAACAGACTCTAACCATTTGATACAAGGAAGACTAATTGTGAAAACCGCCATCCTGCAAAGTATGAAGAATGGCAAATGTAAACAAGTTGAATATTGGTAAGTTTAGTCTCAGTAGTAATTAGCTTTGCTTTCTTGATTACTTCTGAGTCAACCAAAAATCAACTAAGACTATCGCATCGCAGTTTAGTCTTCCGATTGGGAAAACCATGTGCTAAAAGCTGTGGAAGTATCAAAAAAATCCAGGTTAAGCTAGAAAAGAGAGTAGGTGTTAGCTACCGAAACCCCTTGGGGCAAGGAGCAAGACTCATTCTCAGGCGGGAATATTCTAAAGTTGGCATTGTCCTTACTCCATGCTGCGAATCATTACTCAGCAGGCAGACGTCAGATCGGAATTACAAAGGATCTGCGATCGCACCCATGATGAACAGGTGCTTCATAAAGAAGCAACAGTGCGGGAAGTGTTGCAAGCGGTGAAGCGCCAAGGTGATAGAGCTGTATTGCATTATACGGGAGAATTTGATCATCAAATTCTCAAGCCAGAAGAAATGCGCGTTACAGGCTCAGAACTAGATGCTGCCTACCAACAGGTCTCCAAAGAACTGCTGGAAGCAATTCAGCTAGCTTGTCGCCAAATTGAAGCATTTCACCGCCAACGAGTGCCAAAAAGCTGGGTACACTTTGGCGATGATGATGTAGTACTGGGTAAACGTTATACCCCTGTAGATCGAGCAGGAATTTACGTACCTGGTGGTCGTGCGGCATATCCGAGTACAGTATTGATGAATGCGATTCCAGCCAAGGTAGCGGGAGTCCCACATGTGGTGATGGTAACACCACCAGGAGCTGGAAAAACGCTCCCCCCAGCAGTATTAGTAGCTGCCCAAGAAGTCGGGGTACAGGAGATTTATCGGGTAGGAGGAGCGCAAGCGATCGCTGCTTTAGCGTACGGTACAAAAACAATTCCAAAAGTAGACGTTATTACCGGGCCGGGTAATATTTATGTGACACTAGCAAAAAAACTTGTCTACGGGACAGTTGGTATAGATTCTTTGGCAGGGCCAAGCGAAGTGCTAATTATTGCCGATGAAACTGCAAATCCCGTCCATGTGGCAGCAGATATGCTAGCGCAAGCCGAACACGATCCAATGGCGGCGGCAATCTTACTGACGACCGATCCGGCTCTAGCTAAGAACGTGCAAGTTGCAGTGGAAAGACAGCTGGTGGATCACCCCAGACGCACCCTAACAGAGAAAGCACTTGCTCACTATGGCTTGATTGTGATTGTAGAATCCCTGGAAGCGGCAGCCGAACTATCCAACGAATTTGCCCCCGAGCATCTAGAGTTGGAAGTAGAAGATCCTTGGGCAGTACTACCACTTATTCGCCATGCTGGTGCAATTTTCTTGGGTTATTCCACACCGGAAGCTGTAGGAGACTACATTGCCGGGCCCAACCATACCTTACCAACTTCTGGTGCAGCCCGCTATGCTTCGGCATTGGGAGTAGAAACTTTCCTTAAACACTCAAGCATTATCCAATATTCGCAGACTGCACTAGAAAAAGTCGCAGGTGCAATTGATGCTCTTGCCACTGCCGAAGGCTTACCTTCGCACACTGATTCTGTCAGACGTCGAGTTCAAAAAGAAGAATAAATCAGGGAGTAGTTAGTAGTTAGTAGTTAGTAGATAGTTGTTTGTTTTTGACCACTAACCACTAACCACTAACCAGCAACTAAATAATTATTAAGTTTTTTCTATAGTTTTGACCAAAATCAAATTATTGGCGTCAAACTGAAAGCTTAAAGCTATACAAACTTACTTCCTTCTTGGAAAAAAGTAATTGTAGCCGCCAATCACATATCTATAGCAAATTTTGATTTAAGGGGTCTACTTTTTTGGAGACACAAGCAGTGCTAAAGACTATTTTGGTAGCTCTGGACGCTTCAGGTATTGCAGAGCGAGTCATTGAGAGTTTAAACGACTTGGTACTGCCAAAAGATGGTAAAGTCATCCTTTGTCATGTTTTTCCGCCTCCAGACTCAGAAATGGAACTTCCTGCCGATCGTCCTCACTCAGAGTCACCAGCACTTTCTTATCTACACATCGAAAAACAACTGCAAGCCTACCAAGCCCAGTTGCCTGTTGAAAGTGAAATTGAACTAGTCACCGGCGATCCAGCAGAAGAAATTATTCGCCTTGCTAATATTTATAAGGCTGATTTGATTGTGATTGGCAGTCGCGGACTAACTGGTATGAACCGAATTGTCCAAGGCTCTGTGAGTAGCCAAGTCGTAGAAGAAGCCCATTGTTCAGTAATGGTGGTGAAGCCAAGATAAAAAGTCATCAGCGTTGGATAATAATATCCGCTGAGGCTTGATTTCAATTACTATGTATATTATCAGACTTATCGACTAACAGAAGTCAAAGCGTTGCAGGAAAACATCTCTGGCTGAGCTAGCAGATAAGTCTATTCTCATAGAGTGTATGGGCTGCGTTTGCCTGTATTTAGGTAATCATGCCGAAATCTAAAAAAACTTCTAATCAACAAATAAATCTCAGCGATCCGCAATATTATCTGAACCGTGAGTTAAGCTGGCTAGAGTTTAATAGCAGGGTACTGCATGAAGCGATAGACCCACGCACGCCTCTGCTCGAACGTCTCAAGTTTTTAGCCATCTTTAGTTCTAACCTAGATGAATTTTTCATGGTACGTGTTGCAGTTTTAAAGCAACAGGTAGAAGCAAAAGTCAGTCGATTAAGTTTTGATGGTCGCACGCCGCAACAGCAGCTAGATGAGATTAGTTTTTTCCTACGTCCTCTGATAGCCCAACAACACCAACATTTTGAAGAAGTACTGCGACCACTTTTAGCAAATCATGGCATCCATATTTTGGATTACATAGATTTGACAGAAAAACAGCGGAAATATTTAGATAATTATTTTGAGGAGCAAATATTTCCTGTTATAACTCCCCTCGCTGTTGATCCCAGCCATCCTTTTCCCTACATTTCCAATCTCAGCTTAAATCTGGCAGTTGTAGTTAAAAACCCAGAAACAGAAGAAGAATTATTTGCCAGAGTCAAAGTCCCGACTGTTATACCAAGATTTTTGGCTTTACCACCAGAGTTGGGAATTCAGCACCAAGGTAAACCTGCTCTTTGGACTGGTGTACCTTTGGAACAAGCGATCGCCCATAATTTGGAGTCCCTATTTCCAGGGATGAACATTCAGGAATATCATCCCTTCCGGATTACTCGTGACGCTGACCTGGAATTAGAAGAAGATGAAGCCGACGATTTACTACTTTTAATTGAGCAGGAACTACGAAAACGACGGGTTGGTGGTAATCCTGTCAGGATAGAAATTCAATCCCAAACTCCTGAAGTTATACGCAACCGACTGTTGCAAGATTTGGAATTATCAGAAAACGACATCTATGAAGTAGATGGTCTTTTAGGACTGCGCGACTTGATGTATTTTATGTCTGTGCCAGTGCCAGCAGAACTTAAAGACCCACCCTGGCAATCGGTCGTGCCTATCCGCTTACAACGCATTCGCGAACCAAATATAGGTTCGGAAATTCTAGAAATAGAGGAAGGAAAAGACTTTTTTGCTGTCATTCACGAACGGGATTTACTAGTTCACCATCCCTATCAATCTTTTTCGGCATCGGTAGTGCGTTTTATTACTAGTGCTGCCCATGACCCGAATGTCTTGGCAATTAAGATGACCCTTTATCGTACCTCCGGTGATTCACCAATAGTTAATGCTTTAATTGCTGCTGCTGAAAATGGCAAACAGGTATCTGTATTGGTGGAACTGAAGGCACGGTTTGATGAAGAGAATAATATTTACTGGGCAAGGCGTTTAGAAAGCGTCGGCGTTCATGTTGTTTACGGTCTGGTCGGTCTGAAAACCCACTGTAAACTCGTCATGGTCGTGCGGCGCGAACAAGACCGCATCCGTCGCTACGTACATATTGGTACTGGCAACTACAATCCGAAAACGGCACGACTTTATACCGACTTAGGATTATTTACCTGCCAAGAAGAACTAGGGGCAGATGTCACAGATGTATTCAACTTCTTGACGGGATACTCGCGACAAAAGTCTTATCGAAAGTTGTTGGTTGCGCCTGTGAATATGCGCGATCGCTTCGTTGGCTTAATCCAACGAGAAATTGAAAATGCTCAAAATGGGCTTTCTGGTCGGATTGTTGCCAAAATGAATTCTCTTGTCGATCCGCAAACTATTTCTACACTATATAAAGCTTCTCGCGTTGGTGTACAAATCGACCTGATTGTGCGGGGTATTTGCTGTTTGCGTCCTGGGCTGAAAGACATTAGCGAAAATATTCGCGTGATTAGTATTGTCGGTCGCTTTTTAGAACACTCCCGAATTTTTTATTTTTATAACAATGGTCAGGAAGAAATTTTTATTGGTAGCGCGGATTGGATGCCCCGGAATTTAGATCGTCGGGTGGAAGTAATTACCCCAGTACAAGACCCAGATATTGCTAAAGACTTGCAAGAAATATTGGGAATTATGCTAGCAGATAACCGCCAAGCCTGGGAATTACAAGCAGATGGCAGCTATATTCAAAGGCGTCCTGGTGAAGATTGTCCAGAAGTTAGCTCACAAAAAACCCTGATGTCTATGGCTTTAAACTCGCCCGCGATCGCCTCAACTCTGATTAATTCAAAAAAGAACTCTGTCCATCTTGATAGCTAGCTAAAAAGCAGCTTCAAAGCAATTATCATAAATGCAAAAAATTTATTCAACCATAGGATAGAGTTAGTTCTGGTATTTGTTCCCATAAACTATAAAGGTTGTTGTAAATTGACCTTTAGTTTGCTTGGATGTTGATGTTGTCTTGTGAGTCTTCTACCTTGCGCGTTTTAGTGGTTGACGATCACGAACTAACGCGTTTAACCCTGCAATTAATTTTTTCCGCTCAGGAAGATATTCAAGTTGTAGGGTTAGCCAGTAATGGTCAAGAAGCCATAGAAATGGTAAAGCGCCACGAGCCTGACGTGATTGTTCTAGATTTGCAAATGCCAGTCATGGATGGCTGGAGTGCGTCTTCTGAGATTAAAGCTATTGCTCCTGAGACTCAGATTATTGCCTATTCCTCTATAGATGACCTGAAATTTCAAGAAGCAAAAGCAAGAGCTAGTTTAGACGCTTTTTGCAAAAAGGATGTACCGACTACAGAACTAGTTTCTTTAGTCAAGCAGTTGGGACAACGTATAGCTAATGGTTCAGTGAGAGGATAAATGACACAGCTAAGAGACTCGGCTAAGCCAAAAAAGATAGAACTTTGGGAACCTGGAAATTTGGAACTAATACAAAAGGCGTCGATAGAACCGAAAGTTAGCGGTTGCTACCGACGCCAGTATTTATTTTTGTAACTTAGTTAGGCTTAATTAGGGTTCCATTTCTGGAAAGGTGCGTCTATATTCATCTATTAACTCATCCATTTCTTCCAAAGCCTGATTTACGTCCACTCTCAAAGTTCCTAGATTTGGTTGCTCTAGCAAGTTAAGCAAGTACTCTCGTTTACTTTGAATTTGGGCAATTCGTTCTTTGATCATCTGTGGGTCCATTATCTTATTTCCGCCTGGAACTCTCCTCACATTTAAAGTTAACTCAAAAAAACCGAGACTTTCGTTATCCTCTTCCCTAATCTGTGAGCGATCGCCGATGATAATAAAACTGAGCTGCTAAGAATTACAACTTAAGATCATGTTTCGCCAAGTTTCTTTGGGAATGCTGGGTTTAACCATCGGCGGTATCTTAACCATCATCGGCATCGCCGCCTACGCTAACGATAATGCCACTCTCAATCTGATTGGATTTTTTTATGGGATTCCGCTAGTCCTAGGAGGACTGGCACTCAAAGCTAATGAACTCAAACCCGTACCCTTCAGCAAAGCCACTACGCCGCAAGTTTTGGCACTGCGGGAGCAGCAAGCCACTACGACTCAAAATAAAATTCGCAAAGACATCACCCGCTACAGCTATGGTCAAAACGCCCATTTCGAGCGGGCTTTATCTTACTTAAGTCTAAGTTCCTCAGACGATGAGTTACCAGTCCTCACAGGGTTAAGAGAAGAAGAAATTAACGGAAATTACGCCTTAATTTTAGAATTTGATTCGCCGCTGATACCAATTGACGTTTGGCAGCAAAAACAAGAAAAAATGACTCATTATTTTGGCCCTGGAGTGAAAGTTGAAGTCACACAACCAGGTGAAAATAAAATTGAACTGGCACTAATTACCACTTCAAAATAGTCATTGGTCATTAGTCATTAGTCATTGGTTGTTAGTTGAAAAAAGACAACTGACAACTAACTTTTAACAAAGGACAAAGGACAAAGGACTAATGACAAAAAATTTATTTTTCTAAGCGAACAGCGTACCACTGTAAATATTGTCCGCGACCCACATCTAATTCGCAGGTTGTGTCAAGCAAATATTTGGCTCTTTCTTCTACGGAATTAAATGACCGTAAATCAGGTGGTAAATTCTGAAAATCTATTTTTTGCAAAATTACCTGCAATTTTTCTAATAACTCTGATGCTGTCAGAAATTGTTCTGCTTGATTTGTTTCTAAAACAACAAAGTGGTCTTGCTGATACATTAAAGGATCTGGCATAACAAATATTTGTTAGGTTTATTGACACTTATTTAATTATATGATTTGACCTAAAATTCAGTAATTGTACTAAAAAATTAGCGTTTTTACCATACCAAGGCGTATAGTTTTTCACGCATTCTTTAAGTATTAAAGATTTATCATGTACTTGCCGCAGTGGGGCATTTTTTGATTCTGACTCAATTGGTGTCCAAACTAACAGCGGAACTCAAGACTTTAGGTACACGATTGAAGTTTTTAAAAAAATAGCAATTGCTTGTTTGTAGTTGGGAAAGATAAATAGTACATTTCCCTACCTTGCTGGTGCTTGGTGGGAAAAAAAGATAAAACTGGCTTGCTATCCCCATGAGTTTATCTATGCAAACTATTTACCACAAGCTTGGCTATACAAAATTAGGCATTCTAGAGTGCAACAGGAGCTAAAGCTGATACAGAATAGCTGCGTCCTGCAACTTTCGGCATTAATGCAGAAGCATATTCACCTTCCTTGCTTTGCCACAATGCAGTGAAATCAGCATTTATACCGTTTTTAAAGGTTTTATATAGCCCAGATTTTTATTTTCTGTGAAAAGCAACTCATGTCAGGCATAAGCCCATTTACTTCTATTTCCAACAAACCCCATCTGATTCTGGTAGCTGATGATGATACGATCATGCGACTACTTTTGCGTGAAGCGATGGAACAAGAAGGTTATCGAGTAGTTGAGGTCAGTAATGGTAAGGAATGTTTAGATGCTTATACCGCTGTCAAACCAGATTTAGTTTTGCTAGATGCCGTGATGCCTGTGATGGATGGTTTTACTTGTTGTCATGAATTGCTCCAGATTGCCAAGAAGAATTTGGTGCTAGCACTCGCATCCGTTGATAGCGGATCTTCTTTTGGCAATAATTTGATTTCCATCTTGTGGGATCGCACTCCTATATTGATGATTACGGGATTGGACGATCCTGATTCGGTAGATCGTGCTTTTGAGGCGGGAGCAAGCGATTTTGTTACCAAACCAATTCATTGGGCTGTATTGCGCCGACGAGTAAGACGGTTATTACAACAAGGGCAAGTATACAAACAGTTAGAAGCTGCTAACCATGCTTTGCAGCAACTTGCCAATGAAGATGGTTTGACTGGGTTGGCTAATCGCCGTTGCTTCGACCAACATTTAAATTCTCAGTGGTTGGAACTAGCTCAACAGCGATCGCCAATTTCACTCATTTTGTGCGATATTGATTTTTTTAAACTGTATAACGATAAATATGGTCATCCAGCAGGAGATGCCTGCCTGCAAAATGTGGCTGGTGTCTTAAAGCATACAGCCCAGAAAAATCTGGATTTAGTGGCACGTTACGGCGGTGAAGAATTTGCTGTAATTTTGCCATATACTCATGCTTCTGGTGCAGTTCATGTTGCAGCAGCGATGCAAGCTGGAGTTAGAGAATTAAAAATAGTTCATTCTGGCTCTGCCGTTAGTGAGTATATTACTCTCAGTTTAGGAATCGCCACTATTATTCCTAGTTTTGAGTCTTCACCATTAGCTTTGATTGAGGCAGCTGACAAGGCTCTGTATCAGGCTAAAGCAGAAGGGCGCGATCGCTTTATCATCAAACAGATTTAAAATTTTTAAGCTTTAAAATTCAAAAACTTAAAACCCTAATTTGACAAATATTTAAATAACTCAAATTTTTTAATCGAATATAGGTAATAGGGTAATGAGGATTGGGGATTGGGAATAGATGAAAATTATGAATTATGAATACTGAATGCTAAAAATTTCATAATTCATAATTCATAATTCATAATTTTTATGCCCTAGTCCCTAATCACTTCACTTGCTGTTGCCGTTACCACCATTACCACTGTTAGTAGTCAGGATGCGTTCAGCAAGTTTGTCGGGTACTTCTTGGAGATGGTCAAATTCCCAGTGGAAGGAACCGACACCGAGAGTTTGCGATCGCAATTCCACGATAAAGTTTTGCATTTCGGCTTGCGGTAAGTAGGCTGTGATACTATCCCAACCTTGCCAATCATGTATGGCTTCGTAACCCAAAATCTGCCCCCGTCTGCCAGTCACCAATTGCATAACTTTAGAGGTAAATTCACTGGGGGTAGTTACTTGCACCCGGATAATTGGTTCTAGGAGGGTGGGTTGACACTGCGGTATTCCCGTTTGCATTGCTAGGCGGGCAGCTTGCTTAAACGCTTGTTCGGAACTATCAACGCTGTGATAGGAACCATTGGTTAGCGTTACCGCCACATCCACTACCGGGAAACCCAAGGGGCCATGTGCTAGAAATTCCCGCACGCCCATTTCCACACCAGGGATGTACTGTTTGGGAACTACACCACCAACAATGGTCTCGTTGAAGTTAAAGCCTTCGCCGCGCGCTAACGGTTTGATGTCGAGATAAACATCACCAAACTGACCGTGACCGCCACTTTGATGCTTATAGCGCCCGTGAACCGATGAAGTTGGTTTGCGGATGGTTTCTTTGTAAGGTACTTGTGGCAAGTGGGTTGTCATCGGCAGATTATATTTGCGGCGCAGACGGTCTAGGGCTACTTGCAAATGAATTTCGCCTTGACCCCAAAAGATAACTTCGTGGGTGTCGCCGTGTTGTTCCCAAGCAAGTGATGGATCTTCTTCTAGTAGCTTACTAAGAGCACCACTTAGCTTCACTTCATCGTTGCGCTTTTCGGGAGTAATAGCGAGAGCATAAACTGGTTCTAATTGTTCGGCTTTGGGTAATTCTATAGCCGACTGCTGATTAGTAGATAGTGTATCCCCAGTCTTTATACCCTCCATTCGGCTCAAAGCGACAATTTCTCCAGCGCCAGCTTGATTAATTTGCTGTAACTGTTGCCCCATCATCCGGTAAATACCACCAGTACGAATGCCGTTGAGGACTATACCATCAGTTAATTTACCTTGCCAAACACGCACTAGGGAAAGTTTGCCACCTTGAGGAGTGTAGTAAGTTTTTAGCACCTGCGCCACGGTTGTGTCGCCTGTTTTAGTACCACGTAAGCGACGTTCAGCTGTGGTTTCTGGTTCAGGGGCTTCCCGTACCAAGGCTTCTAGTAGGGGTCTGACGCCATAATCTTGTTCAGCAACACCAAAGAATACTGGCACTACCAAATCTGCCCCTAATTCCATTTTCAAATCCTTGAGGATTTCTTCTTGGGGTGGTTCAATATCTTCTAAAAGTTCTTCTAGTAAGTGGTCGTCAAAATTTGCTAAGGCTTCGAGCATTTCTGCTCGGGCAATGTGTTCTTCTTCTTTAAGTTCTTCGGGAAACGGGACGGGGTCAGCAGGTGCGCCTGGATGATAATGATACGCCTGTTCGGTAACTAAGTCGATAAAACCAATTAGCTGTTCCCCTCGCATGATCGGATATTGGTGCGCTACTAGGGGACGGCTAGAAACAGCTTTGAGAGCGTGCAGTGTCTCCAAGACGTGGATATTCGCCCGATCCATCTTGTTAACAAAAACAAGGTGAGGAATTTCCCAATCGTCGAGGAATTTAAACAGAGGGGCGAGAGTGAGGACGCGATCGTTGATGGGTTCGCAAACTACAATTGCTGCATCGACTCCGATCAGGGCATTGTAGGTTTCTTGAGCAAATTCTACACTTCCCGGACAGTCAATAAAAGTGAAGCGGGTGCCATTATACTCAGTACTAGCAGCGCCCACTTCTACACTCATCTGGCGATCGCGCGCTTCTTGAGCGCTATCGCCCACAGTGTTACCATCCTTGACACTGCCCTTGCGGGAAATGGCTCCTGCCACAAATAACAAACTTTCTAGTAAAGTGGTTTTCCCACTTAAATAAGGACCGACAATTGCTACATTTCGCGAACCCGAGTTTACTTTTTCGTTCATAAAACCTTCCTTACGGTCTGGCACACTTAACCGCGTTATGTTTGAGTTATGAAGAGATCAAAACGGCTATTTAAGGAATTATCCCGTCTTTAATTTGACATTAACTCGCCTTTAACCAAGCAGCAAAAAATCGTATCCTGTTGTAAGATTTGGGTCATTAAAAGTTAAATTTTACAAATTTAGATTTATAAAATTAAAGATTAATAGATTGATTGCAACTGTAACCAAATATTTGTAAAGAAAACGTAACTAAAAGTGGAGTTATTGCTGAGATACTTAGTTACCATCACATCAGCAGATTTAAAACCTGAGGAATCAGGTTTTATTTGTATAGCTGCAAATCAAAATTTTATAAGCAAACCCTACAATATTTACCAATCAACAACCGATGCGAGCATTACTTTACAAAGACTATCTTCTCACGTCAGCGAGCTTAATATTCGGAATTGGAACAATTCTCATCCCATTCCCTACTCTTTCGCTGGAGTTAAAACCCCAAGCTATCCCCTCTTCCCCGCCTGACTTGCTAGCACAAACTGATAATAAAAACCCTACAAACTATTTAAATCAAGGTTTACAGGCTGTTCAGGCAGGTAAAATACCAGATGCGATCGCTGCCTTTCGTCAAGCTGCCGAGTTAGATCCTAACCTAGCCCCAGCTCACTACAATTTGGGTTTAGCACTCAGGCAAGCTGGACAATTACAACCAGCAGCCGATGCATTTTATCGAGCCACTCAAGCCGATCCCAAGTTTGCTCTGGCTTATGCCAATTTGGGTGGCGCTTTGTTGGAAGGAAAGAATTTACAGCAGGCAAATGATTACTTACAAAGGGCATTAGAACTCGATCCGAAACTGGGAGTTGCTCACTATAATTTGGGGTTAGTCAGAGAGCAGCAACAAAATTGGGATAAAGCGATCGCATCCTTTAAAAAAGCAATGGAATATAGTAAAAATGCTCCAGAACCAGCCTACCATCTGGGCGTATGTTATCTCCAGCAAGGCAAAATAGATAAAGCCAAAGATGCCTTTCGCAAAGCAGTACAAATTAATCCCAAATATCCAGAAGCCTACTACAGTCTTGGTTCAATTTTATATAGCCAAAACAAGTTAAAAGATGCCTTAGAAGCTTTTAGAAAATCAGCCGAAGCTAACTCCAACTATCCCAACGCCTATTATGGTGCAGGGTTAGTTTTTATACAGCTTAATCAATATGGAGACGCGGCGCAGGTTTTGCAGTACGCCAGAGATTTATACAAAGCCCAGAATAATCCCGAGTGGACAAATAAAGCTGAGCAACTGTTGCAACAAGCACAAAGAATGAATTAGGGATCGGGGATCGGGGATCGGGGATCGGGGATCGGGGATCGGGAATTGGGAATAGGTGAAAATTATGAATGCTGAAAATTTCATAATTCATAATTCATAATTCATAATTTTTATGCCCCTTGCCCTAATCCCTAATTCCCAGTTCGGTCAAAATCAATCAAAATAAAAGTGTTGGGTGGACTGGCTGGTGTGTCAACGGTTGTCCCAATACAAATGGAAAAGTTCATGAGGAAGCGCCCCAAAAGCCAATTTTTGTTATGCGATCGCTGGTTTGACCGACATTGGATAGTCCGCCACATGGAGGCCTTCCAAGATTTGATTGTGATTGTCCTGTGTCTGAGTTTGTTCAGCGTCATGCTCTTGCAACTGCGGGGAATCTTTGTCGCCCTTACCCAGACACTGGACTATAAACATGTGACTGCCAAAATCTTATTCATCTTGATTTTGGTGGAACTATTTCGACTGCTCATGATTTACTTGCAAGAACACAGCATTGCTGTCGGTGTAGCAGTTGAAATTACGATTGTATCTGTACTGCGAGAAGTCGTTGTTCACGGAGCACTGGATATTTCTTGGATTAAAGTCGCATCAATTTGTGGCTTATTGTTTGTTTTGGGTGCCTTGCTAATTGTCTGTGCCAAGACACCACATATGGATTGTATGAGCGCAAACACAAAATTTTGCCCGATTGTCTACCTTGAGGGCAATCAAGAACAAAAAGAGCGCGATTTTGAGCATTCACGTCATCGCCAAGAAATTAGGTAAAAGGGACTGGGGACTGGTGATTAGGTGGGGGCATGGGGCAAGGAGCATAAAAATTATGAATTATGAATTATGAATTATGAATTATGAAATTTTCAGCATTCATAATTTTCACCTATTCCCAATGCCCAATCCCCGATTCCCAATCATCAGAAGGGTGTGTGAGCTGTAGCATAACGTACCCTCTTTAGTTGTATTCGTGCATACGCTTTTGGACAGATGAATACCTCTGTTAGAGCGAGTAGAAGTGAATATAGGAATTCTAAAGGAGGGTGAATCAATGACTCAAACTACAGAAAACAGACAGTCTCAAAATCCGATTAGCAACCTGGAGTATGACTTTCTCACCGTGTTGCACAATAAAGGCCAAGCTATCAAAGCTTACGACACATACATCCAAGACGCACAACAAGCAGGTTCTCAGCCTTGTGTAGAACTGTTCCAAAAGCTGCGCCAGTCTGATATTGAGCAAGCACAGGAAATCCGTCGCCATCTTCAGGAAGTAATGCAGAAAGGTAAGATGTAAAGTTGGTGATATAAAGCGATCGCTTTTTTATTGCTTCTTGCAAAAAAAGCGATCGCTTCTAACTTAGCTTGCAGCTACTATAATTCAAAGTTAGGAGCATCCAAAGATAGATTTGGATTATAGTAAGGATCTGTTCCTAATTTATGAAAGTAATCTTTCCATTTATCATTTAATTTATTCCACTCTCCCGGTCTTAAACCTTTTTGCCTACTAGCTGATTCATAATGGATAAGTTGAGCATAAGGCGTGACTATATTGCGATATCCAAATTGATGCGCTTTTAAACATAAATCGACATCGTTGTAGTTTAAAGGAAAGTCCTCATCAAGTCCTCCTAACTGCTGAAACACCTCTTGTCGCATCATTAAACAAGCAGCAGTTACGGCTAAATAGTTTCTATTGACAATATTTGAACAAAAATAACCTGATTGTTCGCTATCAAAACCATAGAAAGCATGACAAGGATTACCTTCAAGAATTATTATCCCTACATGCTGTATTCTGCCATCAGGAAATAAAAGTTTTGCTCCCACTGCACCAATTTCTGGTTGTTGTGCAAGTTCTAACATTGATTCCAGCCAATCAGGAGTAATTACTTCTGTATCATCATTTAACGACAGCAGGTATTGTCCTTTCGCTTCCGCTGCGCCTTTATTTATCCGCATCGAAAAGTTAAAAGGTTCAGCGCAACGTACTAATTGCACATTTAAAGCGACTATTTTCTCTAAAGTTGCTTTTGGAATGTCATAACCATCCACCACAATAATTTCAAAATTACGATAGGTACTCAACTGCTGAATGCTGCGGATGCAATTTTCTAAAAAACAAAGATTACCAGAAGGAATTTTAGTAGTTGTGCCAGCACTAGGGATGATTATGCTAACAAGAGGATGCCCAATAATATCGCGCCGAACTCTGTAAATACCTGGATTTGCTGTTTCTTCCACACGCCCTGGATACGGACTGCGCTCTAACATTGATTCTAGAGCTTTTCTACCAGCAATATACGCCCAAGGTTTTGCTTGTGAGCCAGATGCAGCAGAGGCGGATATGCTGCGCCAGTGATAGAGAATCTTTGGAATATGGTAGATGTTTTTTGTTTTCTCTACAACTCGCAATACCAAATCATAATCTTGTGAGCCATTATATTCGCTGCGGAAACCATTTATTTCATGAATCATGCTAGTACGATAAACGCCTAAGTGGCAGGTGTACATGCAAGAATAGAAATACTCTGGAGACCAGTCTGGTTTAAAGCAGGGAGAAAATCGCTTTCCTTTATTATCTATTTTGTCTTCATCGCTATAAATAAAATCTGCTTCTGGGTGCTGGTTGATTAACTTAGCATTTTCAAATAAAGCATCTATTGTTAATTCATCATCATGGTCTAAAAGTGCAATATAGTCTCCTGTTGCTAATTCTAATGCAGAGTTACTAGCAGCAGAAATATGACCGTTCTCTGTTCTGAATACAACTTTGATACGTGAATCAAGTTGACTATAGTGAGTCAATATAGAGCGAATATGGGGATGGGTAGAAGCGTCATCAGCAATGCAAAGTTCCCAATTTGGGTAGATTTGCTTGCGAACTGATTCAATGGCTTTTTCTAACAATTTTGCCTCTATATTGTAAACAGGCATAATTACTGAAAACTTAGGCTGGAGTTGCCATTGGACAATTTGCTGATGAGCAGATGTGATATCTTGTTGTGTTAATGTATTTCTTTTTATCCATTTTTGATATGCTATTTTATTCCTCAGTTGATAAGCAATATTTTGGTAGATAAAGTGTATTAATCCTCGCGTTTTTCGTCTGCGCAATATACGTTGTAGTTTCTGAACTTTTTTATTAAATTGCATTTCTATCTTTTGATTTAATAAACAAAATTAATAATGCTTCTTAAATAGGAGTTTTTCTTTTATCTTCAGCATTTTACTTCTTAACTGCCAAAATTTACTACTTTCCATAGCATTAACTAAAGTTTGTAATCGTTGAATCTCTGCATTTTTATATTGTAATTCTGCATGACACTGATAAATATCTGAATAAATATTGTTTATCTGCCTTACATACCCCAATCTTCTTCGCATCTTTTCTCCAATTACTTTTGGGCTTAATACAGACTTAATATGCTGATCTGCTTTTATACCCACTTGTTTTGCTTCTTCAGGATTATTAAATACGTACTGCATTAAACATGCAGCATGTTCAATGTCTGGTTCTGCCCACAGATTCCCTTTTTTGTAAGGCCCGTAATCCTCTGTTAGAGACACTAAAGAGTACTTAACAAGAAAACTATTACTAAGATTCATAAATTCGGTATTGGCTGAATAGGCAGTTGCTATGACTGGTTTTCCATAGAACATGGCTTCTGCCATCGTCAGTCCAAAACCCTCAGAGCGATGCAAAGATAAGTAGCAATCACAATTGTAAATGAGTGCATTTAGTTCATCTTTAAGTAGATAGCAATCAATTAATTTGATATTTTTAAAACCTTCTACTAAAACTTCAAATTGCTGGAGTTTATCTGGAAAGTATTTAGCGTTTGAAAACTTAATTACTAGCAAGACGTTTTCATTTTCTTTACCAAAAGCCCGTTTAAATGCTTCAATAACAGCCGCCGGATTTTTGCGTTCAAATACACTGCAAAAATCAAATATAAACAGAAAAATAAATTTATTATCTGGTAATCCTAGCGCTTGTTTACTAACTGAGGGTTTGGGAAGAGAAATACTGTGCATAACCTTTAGCACTGGTATAGGAGATACAGGTGCGATCGCTTCTACACAATAACTACTTGGAGTCCAGATTTCATGAAAAAGATTAAACGCAGACAACCATTCTTTGGGAAATTCTGGTAATTCCCACGCCCAAAATCCAATATTATACTTGTCTTTAAAATATTCAGGACTAGTGTAACTGATAAAAGCATTAATCATATCCACATTTACCTGAATAATATTTATTGGATAAGGATTATCATCAGAAAAATCTGTGTAGGAAGAATCCATCTTCCTATGCATTGTGTTAAAAGTACAGTTATTAATAACAAAAGGAATGCCAGCCGCTTCAACAGCTCTAATAGTTCCTCGGACTCCTTCACCAAGCCCAAATTCACTGTTAACATAACCTGAAATATTCACACCAAAATTATCGCTAACGGTGTTGTTGGCAATTTCAGGTTTTGAGTCCATATTTTTCTCCTAAAGTGTCAGATTCTAGCAGTAGGGGCACACAACTGTATACCCCTACTAGTTTTGAATAATTATCCACAGATACACATAGATAAGTACATGGCATAGATGATAAAGTAGCAAACTGATACCACTAAATCACTAAAACAGTAGCTGTAAGACAAAATTAAATTTATAAAACCATTACTTGTCGCTCAATTCCTTCAAATCATGATCGACCATTAGCTGCACCATCTGTTCAAAGGAGCACTGTGGTTTCCAACCCAGTTCCGCTTTAATCTTGTAAATGCAACCTGCCAATTGTACTGGTTCATCTGGACGGTAGAATGCAGGGTCAACAGATACATAATCTTCCCAGTTCAAACCCACATACTCAAAGGCACATTCTACCAGTTCTCGCACCGAATGAGTTTCACCACTGGCTATGATATAGTCATCTGCTTTAGTTTGCTGTAACATCAACCACATAGCATATACCGCATCTTTGGCATAGCACCAATCACGCCGTGCATCTAAATTACCAAGTTTTAATTCCTTGGCTAATCCCAGTTTAATCATTGCCGCAGTGTGAGTAACTTTGCGAAATACAAACTCTGTACCGCGACGGGGAGATTCATGGGTGTAGGTGATACCACAGCAACCAAAAAGATTATATTTTTGGCGATAATTGACTGTCATCCAATGAGCGTAAGCTTTAGCAACACCATAAGGATTACGCGGACGAAAAGCAGTACGTTCGGTTTGGGGTGATTCATCGGGTTGACCAAACACTTCACTACTAGAAGCTTGGTAAAATCTAGCATCAGGTTTACAGCGTCGAATCGCTTCTAGAAGCCGCGACACTCCCAAAGCAGTGTATTCAGCAGTAAGTGCTGGTTGTGTCCAAGACAGGGGAACATAGCTTTGAGATGCAAGATTGTATATTTCATCTGGTTGGCACTCAGTCACCACATCCATCAGCGAAGACTGATCTAACAAGTCACCAGATACAATATGGATCTGGTTAAAAAGGTGACTGATGCGTTCTAGATTGCTGGTGCTGGAACGGCGAACTAAGCCAAATACTTGATAGTCTTTTTCTGCAAGGATTTCAGCGAGGTAGGAACCGTCTTGTCCAGTTAATCCGGTGATGAGAGCTCTTTTTGCCATTATCTTAGAGGATGTTTGCAAAGTCAAAAAAAGCTCACGTAACAAAACTCTGTCAGTAGATAAAAATACGACAGTGTTGCGAGAGCTATGTATAAATTTTACCCACGCCATATGACAGACTAACAGTGGGAATGGCCACCGAATTTAAACCAGAGGAATGATTACCCTCACTTTCTGCTTTCAAGTACAATGCAGACTCTCAAACGACCTCTTGCTACAGTCTCACGCGCAACCTTATTTTGCTTTAGCAAGTATCTCAAAATGCAACATGCCGTCAGGAAGCCAATTTGTCTTTACGGCTTCTTCATTTTTATCTTCCCAATACTTCCAAACTTCCTCAGCACTTTTAAATAGTGATTGTTTACCTGAATGTTCTACAATGTGTACGTCTTCAAATATTTCAAATAACTTCCGAAGAAAGTCTTGCGGATTTAGCTCCGAAACCTCTTTAAGGCAGCGTGGATTGAACTCCATTAGGACAATAGGCTTATGAAGAGTTAATAGAGTACGAAAACCCTCTATTGCATAAGATTCATGTCCCTCTATATCTATTTTTACTACATTTTTACTACATTAATGGAAGTAAGATCTTTTAGCAGGTCATCAAGTATAACCGACTGAAGATAGTTCTTACCATTCTCTGGTGCAATTAAATAAGTATTAGATGTTCCACCATCCAGTGAAAAAATATCCACCCTATTTGACGCTGCAAATGGCATGACACACACATTTTTAAACTTATTTTTTACAATACCCGCATATAATAATTGCAAATTATCAGGGTTTGGTTCCACAGCTATGACTTTTCCAGAGGTTCCTACCGCTTTTGCTCCTGCAAAAGTCATCATACCTACATTTGCACCTATATCAACAAATGTATCTCCTTCCTTTAGTAGATTTGATAGCACGTTAACTACGTGCGGCTCCCATGTCTTATTATTTACAATTTGACGACCAAAATCTTGTTCACTTTTTTTAACACAAACGTAATACCCTCCACAATCAATAGCAAGTACTTTTTCATCATCTTCAATTTTCTGTTGATATTCTGCGGAATTAATAAATGATGAGAATAATTCATCTAGTGAAATACCGTTTTTAATTAGTTTTTCGTAGTCTTTAAATCCGGCATATTCTGGGTTTCTGCCGAGAATTAATCTATAGGCTGAAATGACATCTTCAATATCAGCAACACCGTTAAACGGTTTATCAACGTAATTTCTCATTGTTTCCTCTCATACAGATTTTATTGCAGTACAAATATCTGTTCAGTTGCTTATAGCAGTCTAACACTCCTATGTAAGAGTATTATCCAGCACTTTGGTAATCTTGTCTCAGTAAATCGCTGACTTGTACTAAAACACATCTTTTCAATTTAGTAGTGAGTTAAGTAAGAGGTAATTTGTGACTAATGCGTTCTAGGTTATTGGTGTTAGAACGGCGGACTAAGCCAAATGCTTAGTTACCTTTTTCTACAAAGATTTCAGCGAGGTAGTAACTGTCTTGTCCAGTTAATCCAGTGATAAGAGCTTTTTTATCATTATTTATTTAATATATTCTTCATTAATTACCTCAAATATTTGCTTTTAGCTTTTGTAGGCGTTCGCGTACCCATAAACTTTTTTGAACATCATTTTCTAGCAGTCATAAACAAATGGGCTTGTAAAAACTCTCGCCCTTTGTGGAAATTAAAATTACTTATTCAATAAACTTAAATATTTTTCCTCTATCTTCGACCACACATAATTTGTCTCTACAAACTTCTTTCCCTGCAAACCCAACTGATATCTAATGTGTTCATTCATCATCTCTATAGCTACCTGAAACTCTTCTTTGCAGGTATACCAAAGTCCGCCCTGTGCGCGACGACACTGCCCTACCAAGACATCACATTTGTCACTAACCAATACAGGCTTACCTACTGCCCAAGCTTCTAACAACACCATAGAAAGACTTTCAAATGGTGAAGGCATTACCAATAAATCACAAGCTGCTAAAGCATCCCACTTAGTTTGATCGTCCACAAAACCCAATGCAATAATATCTGGATGCTTGGGAATTGGCATTGTTGGCTTACCCAGCAAAACCAATTTTCTGGAGGTAGAATTCTGTTTTCTTAACTCAATAAAGTAGCTAAAAAGCTCATCACAGCCTTTGCACGGATCAATCCTGCCAACATATAGTAAAAAAGGGTCATCAATTTTGTATATCTGCCTAAAATTTTCTGCACTCAAGGCTTTTGGCGAATCTACAGCTACACCAACAACAGGCCCCTCTAGATTTATCTTAGGAAAACGTACTTTCAAAAAATTCCTTTCTTCTACCGTATTAAAGATAAATCCACGCGCTTTTTCAAACAACGTATCCCACATACTCATATAAATAGGCCATTCGTCATGAGCTAGAGGAGCTAAATAAGCTTTGTCTGCTACTAATGGCAAAAGGAAATACGTTGTCGCATATAAATAAGTAAAGAAAATAAAAGCATCATATTCATGATGATGCTGTTTTATATGAACTGTGAGTTCATGAGAAACTGGTCCCTGAGCCTGCATCCATTCTTCTTGTTCTTCTATAGAAGCTGATTTAAAACGAGGAGAAATCTTTTCAGATAGATGATTGAATGCTTTTATATCTCGTGGCTTCTCTACCGAAAAACGCCGCACCTTAACACCTGCAACTTCTGTTATTCCTGGGGAATAGTAATTTTGCCAAGTTAGATAATCTATTGCACAGGTTGTAAGTATTTCCGTATCCCAATATTGAGACATCCGCTGTGCAATTTTCAGGCAGTGAGTTTCTGCACCCCCATTAACCTCTAATCCGCATCGCTGTACTACGAAAGCTATTCGTATCATCTTTTTGTTTTATAAGAAGCTATTTAATGTAGACAATTAATAGAGTTTAAACTTACTATTGGGGATACGCAACAATGACAATATGGCTTGATTTGTTGGCTTCAAATATCTTCATAACTTTTGCCATATCATCTGCACATTCGGAAGTTTCTCAACTTCCTTTTTTTCATTAGCAACTGCATCAAATTTGTCGATTGCTTACCAGTTTGTCAGCTAATTCCAGATGTATCATTATGTTGTTACATAGTTATTTGTCTGAATTTGTGTGTTTTAATTATTAAAATTAATCTACTGATGCGATTAAATCTAAGTGCATCATATCTCCTGTTTGATTAACTTCATTAATATCAATCCAATATTCCATAATCTCCTTATAATCCCAAGCTTTCTTTATATTGTCATCACTTAAAATTATGGATACTGAATTATACAATCCAAACAATTCAGATAGATATTCCTCAGGCTCATTTCCCCCAAACTCTCTTAATGCTTTAGGGTGAAATTCAGTAATGATAGTAGGTAACAATTTCTTTAATATTTTTTTAAAACCTCTAATTGCTTTAAGTTCATGCCCCTCAACATCTATTTTTACAACATTAATATTCTGATATCTTGCAAGCTGCTCATCCAAAATAATAGATTGCGTAAAAACACTGTATTCTGTAGGATTTTTAGTGTTTACAAGATGTCCGTTAGAGCTTCCAATTACCATTTCAAATATGGATTCACAATCAGATGCAGCATATGGAAGTACATCAATATTTCTAAATCTATTTTTTACAATACTCGCAAAAATCAATTGGATGTTATCAGGATTTGGTTCTATTGCAATTACTTTTCCTTTATCCCCAACAACAGATGCGCCCAAGACTGTAAAGTAACCTATATTTGCCCCAATATCAACAAATGTATTTCCCTCATTTAATAGACTAGATAAAATCCTTGTAATATGTGGTTCATGTTGTCTATTTTTGATGATTTCACCTCCAACATCTTGATCTGATAATCGAGCATATATAAACTTTCCCCCAATATCGACTGCTGTAATTTCTTCTTCAGTTTCTAATTTTTTTTTATATTCAGTTGACTGTAAAAATCCAGTTATGAGCTTATCAAGCGTCATTCCAGCTTCTATATGTTTTTTGTAATGTTGAAACCCCTCATTATCTGGAAACCTTTTCAAAATCAGTCTGTATGCATAAACAACATCATCAATTGTTGCTTGGGAATTGAATGGTTTATCAAAGTTCAAAATATTTTTGTTTATTTGTATATTGTTCAATAGCTGTATAGCACTATCCCATAACTTCTTAAACATATCCTTTCCTCTCTGTAGATTCTTAAATCGTCTATCATAATCAACCTAAAAATGCAACTAATCTCATTGCAGCTTTTTTAAAGCATCTATAAATTTCGCTTCAATTATTTCGTTTGTAAAATTTTCTTGATATCGACACCAACCCATTTCACCTAAAGAAGCGCGAGTCGATTCGTTTCTAGCTAGATAGTCTATTGATGCAGCCAACAAATATGGGTCTGGCTTGTCCCATACCAACCCCACTTTTCCTACAGTAGAGGGAATAGCTGATGAGCCGTAAGCTATAATGGACAATTTCATTGCCATAGATTCAACCAGTGGTACACAAAATCCTTCATGTTCACTGGTAATTAAAAAAATCTGAGAAACAAGATAATAAGCTTTCAGTGCTGCTTCAGAAACTCCTCCAGTAAATACTACTGCTTCTTGTAATCCTAAAGATTTAACCTGTTGATAAAGTATTGCGCTATATTTTTTTAATCGTTCATCTTGTTTTCCAACTATTAATAAACGACTATCTTTGTTATAACTATTGTGATATATACTAAAAGCATTAATTAAAGCTATATGTCCCTTGTTGGGAGCAAGGCGACCTACCATTAAAATATTAATTTTTCCATCTTTGTACTTATCTATAACATTGAGGTCTGCCTCAATATGTTGCAAACGTTCTATACGATGAAATGGTGACAAGACTAAAGCTTTTGTTTTCGGGACTCCTTGAGATAATAGTTCTTGTGCATTGTAGTCAGAAGCACATAAATACAGATCGCAATTGCTATTGGCTATAGATTTGAGTTGCTCTCTTCCAGAACGACAGGAAATAACATAATCTGCATTGATACCTTCAAAAAATTCTGGTGGGGTAACGTTATGGTATCTAACAACTTTTTTACACTGAAGATTCTGGAGGAGGTTAAGACCTTCATTCCACCCTACAGAATATTGATAAATTAAAATATCAGATTTTTTAGAAAGAAAACTTTGAATTTCATTTACATGTTTAATCGCTGGTTTGGAAATACCCCAATTTGCTGCAAAAATCTGGGTTCTGTACCCATGTTTTACTAGAGTCTCATACATATGTATGACATCATTACTGACTGCATCACCGCTGGTAATACATGGGCTTAAAATAGCAATATTGCTCATAGCTTATATCCTATGATGGCGTAATCTTGTGGGCCATAGAAATAATCGCTAAACTGTTCAGCAACTTCAGAGCCAATCAGTTTAAATTCTTTAGAAAAAGGATTAAGGTTTATGACCTTGACATTGCACAAACCTCTGATTTCAGCGACAAACTTAACCATGATGCTTGGTAGGGGATTGCGATGGGTGGGATCTATATAAAATAAATGACTTCCTACTTGGACATTTTGTGAATTTGGGGTTTCATAAATTACTAATCCACTAGGCTTAAGTACCCGCACGGTCTCATCAAATAACTGGATTAGCTTTTCAAAAGGTAGATGCTCAATAATATGAAATCCAGTTACTGCACCTAAGCTGCCATCAGGTAAAGATTGTAAATAAGCAATTACATCTGATTCAATCACCTCTAGTCCTCTGGCTCGGCATTGCTCCAACATGATTCTGTTAATATCTAGACCCCATGCCGTATAACCAGACTCTCGCAGCAATTCTAGCCATTCACCACGCCCACAACCTACATCTAAAATCGGAAATTCGGTTGTACCAACCTTTGCTTCTTCGATAAAGGGCAAGTAAAATTTCAATTTGTTGAGGATATCCTCACGACTACCGCGAAATTGGTCTTCAAATGCAGCGTAGAAAGCATCCAGAGAATGTTGATCTTCATTAATAAATGTTTGTAGCTGCTGTTGATTAAATGATTCTGGTAAACGTTGCCGTGCCTCCTCCAGAAACGTTGCGATCAGACGTTTCTGTTGCATGAGGTCATTTTTGAGGTAACTATCATTTTTGATGTAATGCTCATTTAGACTTTGAATGCAAGTATTCATAGCAATCAGTCGCTCATCGAGTCCTTTGATGCGAGTATCTGTAGCATCCAAGCGCTCTTGTACATCAGTTATCGAACTATTTGTGTGAGTATCAATCTTATTAAAGTAACTATCAATGTCTTGAATGCTGCTATTTACAATATGCAAGCGCTCATCTAATGTTTGCAAACGAGCATCTACAGCATTCAGACGTTCATCCATCGCTTGTAAACGAGTACTTACACTATGCACGTGCTCATCCAGATGCGATCGCAAAATTGTTATTTGTTCAATTAACTGCTGATTCAGCAAGGTAGACCTTTTTAAAGCATTAATGACATTAAAGTTTACTTCTCGTTGGTCTTTAAATATAAAATTTAATATTTTGAGTGCTACTTTTTGTATTCCTTTACTTAGATTAAAAGGAAACTGATTCAAATTATCAGGCCACTTTGTACGGACAATTGCTCTAGATTCTGCATTTACAAGTAAAGCCTCAATATGGTTGATCGACAAATTCATTGCTGATACTTCAATATCAGGTTCAATATTGATTTGGGAAAGGGCAATATTGGTTTGGGAAAAAATGGGTGCCTGAGATTGGTTCTTCCGCCTTGCTGCTTCCTCCCGAATTTTTTCCATTAATTCATCAACATTAATTTCAAGTTTGTTTTCATCAATCATGTTCACATTCTCATCTTTAGGGATTACAAATTCTTGTTAATTTAATAATTCTCATGACATCTAAGCTAATTTAGAGCTTTTATCTCTTTTACAGTTTTGGCAGGAACACCTGCTACAAGATGATAGTTAGGAATCTCACCTTTCACGACTGCGCCAGCCGCTACGACACAATGCTTGCCTATTTTACATGGACCTATGACTGTGACATTACTTGCTATCCACGTACCTTCTTCAATGATGATGTCATTGCCTTCTTTCGGAAAATCATACATTCTCTCTTTGCCAAACTTCTTATAGTCGTGAGTTCCAGTTATTAAGCTGACATTATGCCCAAAAAATACATACTCACCAATATAGATATTTCCGGAAGATAAGTTGAAAAACGCATTATTGACAACGCAATTATCTGACATTTTCAGTCTTTGAGCATCACCATAGACGATATACTGGTTTAAACTTATATCTTTAATGCGTTCCTCAAAATATTGCTGGGACATAAATTGCTTAATATATTGTTCGATATAAGTTTCCATATATGATTTCAACCATCTTTCTAAACGAGACTTGAAAAAGTCTTTGATTATCTGGTACATAATTTATCTTCAACCTCAAATAGCCTTATCTTTCTACCAGATACTTGAAATATTCCGTCTACAAAATCATTGACTGCTGCTTGGATAACAGTTGCATTTTGAATCCAATCCAGCATTTCTAAATTGTCATGGGGGCCATCTCCAAATGCTATATCAAATGCATAATTTCCCCCAGCTAAGTGAGGCCAAATAAATTCAAATTCAACTGTTGATCTTCCTGTCTCTGACTGAGATAGCCAGCAACTGGCAAAATTTTTATCTAGCAGTTCTGTGCTCCATCCTGATAAAACAGTTCGTAATCTATCAAGTAAAGCTATGCCAATATTAGGCTTTCTAATTTTGTCATGTCTAAATGTAGTAATTTGGACTCTGACTATATCACCTGGATAAACTAACGTAATGGGCTTGTTCTCTTCATTTACAAGAGATACAGCTTCAATTTCTGCACGACCTGTTCCAAATCTTTCAAATCCAGGAAATGCTAAATATGGCTTGTTTGTAAAAGGATTTATTTCTTTAATAGTAATTTTATTTATATCAATTTTCTCTTGATTTAAAGTAGTAACGTTGTGTTCTGATTCAATATGTATTGCAGTTCTCTTATTTATTTCCTCATGCACCCAAGCTTGATAGTGTTTACATACCTCAGCAGGTATTCCGGCATCTACAATTACACCTTGATTAAGCCATACACTCTCAGAACAAAGCCGTGAAACAGAACCTATATCATGGGATACAAATAAAATTGTCCCGCCTGAATCTTGAAAATCTCTGATTTTCGCCATACAGCGGTGCACAAACACGCCATCTCCTACTGCCAAAGATTCATCTACTATCAATATTTCCGGATTAACATTAATTGCTACTGAAAATCCCAAGCGAACAAACATACCACTAGAATATGTTTTCACTGGCTCGTCCATAAAATTGCCAATTTCAGCAAAAGCCGCAATATCATTAAACTTAGCTTCTATCTCTTCTCGAGATAATCCTAAAATTTGTCCGTTAAAAAATACGTTCTGCCGCCCTGTAAACTCTGGATTAAACCCACTACCTAACTCTAACAACGCTGAAACTCTTCCTTTTACATTCACCTCTCCTGTAGTTGGCGTGAGCGTTCCGGCAATAATTTGCAGTAACGTACTTTTTCCAGAGCCATTTTGACCAATAATTCCTACAGTCTCTCCTTTGCGAACCTCTAAATTAATATCTCGTAATGCCCAAAACTCCTGAGCGTGGCTTTTTCCTGGTAACAAAATTTCTTTTAGTCGATCCACTGGACGAACATAGCGCTTATAGCACTTCGAGACATTTTTTAGCGAAATTGCAATCTCCTCACTCATATTGCCACACACGCTTTCAAAACTATTTGTGCTAAATATTATGCCTTCAAGGAATTACAGGCAAGCGCTCCCTTATTTAATAGATTGCACGCAGCTACTTACAATACATCTGCAAATGCCGGACGCAAACGCTTATAAACCAAAAAACCACAACAAAATATTAATGCAGATACGGTGGTAGCAACTCCCCATTCACCCCAGTGCTTAACTTCTCCCACTAAAATTAGGTCACGATAAATTTCACCAATGGCTGTCATGGGGTTTAACCAAAATATCCAATTCCGAAATTGCTCTGGAATTACCTTAGCTGGATAGACAAGTGGTGTCAGATAAAACCATATATTTAAAATAACCCCTAATGTCTGTGGAATATCGCGCAAAAATACAGTTAGTCCTGCCGCTAAATAACCCAAACCCGCCGTTAACAATAATTGCGTTATCCAGACCAACGGCAAAAGCGACAAGGTAGCATGCAAAGTATGAGAAGTTATCGCTACAAAAAAAATCAGCACCATTAAGCCAAAAGAACTTTCAACGAACATTGATAAAATAGGCACTAGTGGTAATAAAGCTAGGGGAAACACTACCTTCTTGACTAAATTTGTCTGTCCTACCACCGAATTTGTTGCTTGAGTCAACCCACCTGTAAAGGCAATCCAAGGCAATAACCCTGCAAATAACCACAATCCATAGGTAAAGTTATTTTCTGGCAAACCTTTAAGGCTTAGCTTCACCTTTAGCAACATTGAGAATAAATAAGTGTAGATCAGTAACTGTGATAACTGATTGAGCAAAGGCCATAAATTACCTAGAACTGAGCCTTTGTAGCGTGCTTCTAAATCACGCCGCACTAGTGTTCTCAGCAAGTCAAACTTTGCCAACCACTGTTCATTTACGGGCAGTCTGTTTTTCAGCTTCCCTGCCTTCCGGACAACTCCTCGCATTGTTCGCAACAACTCTTGCTTCCTCGCTCACTACCTACACATCCAATTTTTCTCTTTCTTTTTGAAGCTAACTAGTTATGAAAGTTCCCATTGTATTGTTTTGGAAATAATTTTCACTCCAAAATTGCAATAAAAATTTTTAGGAGATTTTACCATAAATCGGTTAACCACATCTGATATTTTGTCTAAGCTTTATGCGGCTAATTTAAACTATCTGGTTCAATTAAAGACGATCGCTGTTCTGTGCTAAAAGTTCATTCTGTTTCAGCAGTCATTAATTTATTTTCCTCACTTCCCTGTTAAGGTTAAAACCCCAGGCTATCCTCTATTGCCCATCTCCCACTCAGCACCGGATTCAGCTACACTGATTTTTGGTTAATTGCATTGTGAGTTGGCATGGAAATCGGACAGAAAGTCAAAGTTTATCGTTTGCGTGATCGCGTATCTGCCCCTGTAGTCCAAAGGTTAGGACAAATCGGTATTATCGAAGGCTTCAAAATGACTGATGCTAGTGGTGTTGGTGTTGTTGTCAAGTTTGATGATAATTTTGCCACTTGGTTTTTTGAAGATGAACTCAAAGTAGTACAGTAGGTACAAACAAGTCACCAGTAGCTCAATCCGCTGATTGCTAAACTTCGGAAAGAAGCTACTAAAATAAGCCGAGTGCTAAGTTGGAGTTGAAAAACCGGCGGTAAAAACAGGAATCAAGTAATGGCCCTGATATTGACATTTTTGGGCAAAAGCGGCACTCCTCGCACAAAAGTAGCGATCGCCGCTGCCAAATTATTGGCAAGCCAAGGAAAGCGCGTACTTCTAGCTGGAAGTGCAGAACCAGCATTACAAATTTTGTTGGGTGTCCCGATCGGTTCTGACCCCCAAGAAATAGCTGCTAATCTACAAGTTGTACAGTTTAAAACATCTGTACTGCTAGAACGTAGCTGGGAAGATGTGAAACAACTGGAAGCGCAATATTTCAAAACGCCCATCCTCAAAGACGTTTATGGTCAAGAACTATCCGTCTTACCGGGGATGGACAGCGCCCTTGTTCTGAATGCCATTCGTGAGTATTACGAAAGCGGCAAATATGACGCAATTATCTACGATGGCAGCGGTGACACCACCACTTTGCGGATGTTTGGGATGCCAGAGTCTCTAAGTTGGTATGTGCGGAGATTTCGGCAATTGTTTGTTAACTCCGATTTCGGCAAGGCAATTTCCGAATCGCCCTTGATTCAACCGTTAATTAGCACTTTTTTCAACGTCAACTGGACAGCAGATAACTTTGCCCAACCCACCAACCAAGTCAACAATTTCCTAGACAAGGGTAAAGCCGCCCTTGCCGATCCCAAGCATGTTGCCGCTTTCCTGGTGACAACCCCTGACCCTATTGAAGTTGCTTCTGCCCGTTACCTTTGGGGTGGTGCCCAACAAGTCGGTTTAACCGTAGGTGGCGTTATCCTTGTATCTTCTGACAGCAACATTCATCTCTCTGAGGAATTTACTCCCTTACCTGTGAGTGTCGTTCCAGATATCAAAGCTGAAGACTGGCAAACGTTGATGGATGCCCTACCCAACTTTACAGCACAAGCAGTACAAGCTCCTAAACCAATTGAAATCGACATTCACGAATGCAAGGTAAGCTTATTTTTGCCTGGATTTGACAAAAAACAGGTCAAACTCACCCAGTACGGGCCAGAAGTCACTATAGAAGCAGGAGACCAAAGACGGAATATTTTCTTACCTCCTGCCTTGAGTGGTAGACCTGTTACTGGCGCAAAGTTTCAAAATAATTATTTGATCATCTCTTTTTAGGAAATGCGGAAAAATAACAGGGGAAGGGGAAAAGGGAAAGGGTGAAAGGTTAACAATCTTTTACCCTTTACCCTTTACCCTTTACCCTTTAACCTACTTAAGTACGCCTATGTCTGACTCAACTCCGATAACTCCGAATTCCAATACACCTGATGCACTAGAGTCAGTAGCACCAACTGAGGAAGCAGCTAGTGTTAGTCGCAGTGCCAAAACCAGGCAACTTCTGGGCATGAAAGGTGCCGCATCTGGAGAAACCTCGGTTTGGAAAATCCGCTTGCAGCTGATGAAGCCGATCACCTGGATTCCCTTGATGTGGGGTGTAATTTGCGGTGCGGCTTCTTCTGGAGAGTACACCTGGACGCTGGAAAATGTTTTGAAGTCTTTGTTGTGTATGTTGCTGGCTGGCCCAATCATGGCGGGTTATACCCAAACCATGAATGAATACTACGATCGCGAAATTGACGCCATCAACGAACCCTACCGTCCAATTCCCTCCGGGGCAATTCCCTTACCCCAGGTAGTCACCCAGATTATAGTATTGCTTTTGGCTGGAATTGCCATAGCATTTACTTTGGATGTTTGGGCAGGTCATGAATTTCCTACCATCACAGTTATCGCGTTGGTGGGTGGCTTGATTGCCTACATTTACTCTGCCCCACCTCTGAAGCTAAAACAAAATGGTTGGCTAGGCGGTTATGCCCTTGGTGCTAGTTACATCGCCTTTCCTTGGTGTACCGGCCATGCTTTGTTTGGGGAACTGAATTGGAAGATTGTAGTTTTCACTGCGATTTACAGCTTGGCTGGGTTGGGTATTGCCGTTGTCAATGACTTTAAGAGTATAGAGGGCGATCGCAAATTCGGATTAAAGTCATTACCTGTCATGTTTGGTGCTAATAGTGCCGCTTGGATTTGTGTAGTATTGATTGATGTCTTTCAAGCGGCGATCGCTGCCTATCTAGTCTACGTTCATGAGAATTTGTATGCCGCACTTCTGGCATTACTAATCATCCCGCAAATCACCTTTCAAGATATGTATTTCCTGCGTGACCCGATGAATAATGACGTAAAATACCAAGCTAGCGCTCAACCTTTCCTAGTTTTGGGAATGCTTGTTGCTGGTTTGGCAATTGGTCATGCTGGCATATAATTCACCCTTTTGTTATCTCTGTGGTAAGAGGTCATGAGTGAGGAATGAGAAGTTAAGATCGCTAGTAACTTCTCGATCCTCACTCACAGTTTTTATAAGTCTTTTCCAAAAATTGCCGTGTTACAAATACTGTCTTTTCTCATTCATACAATTCAACAGCTTTTAGTGCCGATTTGCTTTGTCAGCGCTTGGGTGTTAATTATTCTGGTTGCGTGGAGTTTATGGGCAGCAACGCGCGACAGCGTTAAGACAGCTCAAAAAATGCATCAAATCCCCTGCGCCAGCTGCCAATATTTTACCGACGATCATCGTCTCAAATGCACAGTTCATCCCTCAGTTGCCAATACAGAAGAAGCAATAAATTGTATCGACTATCAAGCTAAGACGAATGCGATGTTTTATTAGAACTTGTTGTTGGTTGGTAGTTGGTGGTTATTGGGAATGAACACCAAACAACAAACAACAAACAACAAACAACAACTAACCATTTCCCATTTCCAGCAATACCTTTAAAACACCTTTAGTTTGGGCGTGGGCAAAAGCTGCTAGTCCTTCCGAAAGGGGATAACGGGCATGAATGAGGGGTTGGACGTCCACTTTGCCTTGTGCTAGCAGTGCCAATGCTGGTGGAAACGGGCCGCAGCGTGAACCAATGAGAGTGATTTCATCCACTACCAATGAAGAAGCATCTAAACTCAGGTTGCCAGCATAGGTACTTTTGAGTACCAGTGTACCGCGAGGACGCAAAGCACGGCGGGCGATCGCAAATCCTTCCGCATTGCCTGTACACTCTACTGAAATATCAAAGGCTCGATTTGTCACTGCATCAGCGAAGCCTGTTTTGATACCCCGTGCCTCTAAGTTAGCCAGTTTATCGCGATGACGACCTATTACCAAAAGGTCACAGCCTGTCACAGCTAGTGTTTGCGCTACTAATAGCCCCAATTTGCCATCCCCAACCACCAATACTCGGTCATCTGGACGCAACGCCACCTGCTGCTGAATTTCCAGTGCTGCGGCTACAGGTTCGGTAAATGTTGCTGCTTCTGTGGGAACATGTTCTGGGACAGGATGCAGATTTTCTACAGGCAAACAAAGATAATCGGCAAAAGCGCCATTGCGGTTGACAATGCCAAGTACAGTGCGGTTTTCGCAGTGAGTAGAGTTTCCGCTACGACAAAAGCGACATTGTCCGCAGACAGCATTAATTTCTCCGACAACGCGGCGGTTAAGTAAGTGTTCTGGGCCTTGTTCAACAACACCGACAAATTCATGCCCTAAAATGCCATTGTAGGGATAATAGCCTCTAGTAAGTTCCAAATCGGTGTTGCAAATACCTGCACACAAAACTCGTACTAAAGCCTCTCCCGATGATGGTTCGGGAATAGGGATGTCGGTACGTAATTGCAGTTGCTTGTTTTCCAGCCAGAGTCCTTTCATGTTAAAAGCTGAACTTATCCAGCGTTGTGTGAAAAAAATGACACTGTTTATTCAAAGCAAGTTACCGTCATACGCAAAAATATTAGCAAATGAGCGGCAAAGCTTCCAAACAAAAAAAGTATTTTTTTACTTTTTACCTTTCACCTTTTACCTTCTTCTATTGACATTGCCTGCTTTTGCCGAAACAGTAAAAAATTCCTGTCCTCCCAAATTAGTTGTAAATGCACCGCCTACCAATCTAGACACTATTTTTCCAGACTGGGATAAAACTTGTGGAAAACCAGAGAATTTTATCTCTAGCCCTCAACAGATGTTACTGGAACTAGCAAAAGCGGATGTAGTGTATCTGGGGGAGACTCACGACAGTTCCATCGATCACCAAAACCAACTCAAAATTATTCAGGAACTCCACCAACGTAATCCGAAAATTGCGATCGCCATGGAAATGTTCCAGCGTCCCTATCAAGGTGTTGTCGATCAATATCTGGCAGGTAAACTCACTGAACAAGAACTAACAGAGAAAAGCGAGTACGAAAAACGCTGGGGTTTTCCTTGGGAAAATTACGCCCCCATCCTCCGCTTTGCGAAAGCAAAACAATTACCCGTCTTAGCATTAAATACACCCTCGGAAGTTACCCGTCAAGTTGCCCGTCAAGGATTAGAAAGCCTCACACCATCACAGAAGCAATTTATTCCTCCCTTTGCAGAAATTCGCATCGATAACGAAAAGTATCGGCAGTTAGCGCTACAAGCATTTCAACAGCATCAAGATGCAGGCCATGGTAACAGTGCTGATGCCGAACGCTTTTTTTTGGCGCAGGTACTGTGGGATGAAACAATGGCAGAGGGCATTGCCAAGTTTGTCAAAGCTAACCCAGATTATCAAGTAGTCGTGTTAGCTGGACAAGGACATATTATCTACGGTTACGGAATTCCCAGCCGCGTTAAACGTCGTCTAGAGGGTAAGAAGTTAATTCAGCGTTCGGTTTTACTTAGCCCTCCAGAAGAAGCGACAGCTGGTAAAGAAGGTGAGGCGGCTGATTTTATCTTTGAGAAGACAAAGTAGAATTACTTCAAATTTAAAAATCTATCCAAAGCTACTACCATACTAGGAGGCCAGCGGCGGATATTTTTCACCCAGTTAATGTCTTTGTAGCGCCTGTCAAGCCCAGAAGCAGCTACCCAATTACTTTCAGCTTCGCCTTTTTGTCCGTTTACCCAAAGTGCGGCGGTGAGTGCAGCACGTGTATCGGCAAAATTGGGATATTTGCGGACTATATTTTTCATTTCTTTGATTGCTTGGTCTATTTGACCAGTTTCATACAATACAAGAGCATAGTTACCACGAGCAATAACTAAATTCGGGGCTAGTGCCATTGATTTTTTATAGTCAGCAATAGCTTCTTGCCATTCACCCAAACCTGCTTTAGCAGTACCACGATTGTTATACGCCATTGCATCGTTAGGATCGAATTCGAGAATGCGGTCATAATCGGCGATCGCTTCTTCCCATCTTCCCAAACCCTCCAGCGCCGTGCCACGATTCAAATAGGGGTCTGTTACGTCCGGTGCAAGTTCTACAGCTTTGTTAAAATCTGCCAGCGCCTCTTGCAGCTTGTTCTGACTTACCCTAGAATTTCCTCGATTACTCCAAGCCGCAGCATTATCGGGGAATTGCTCAATAATTTCTGTCCAATACTGTTCAGCCGTGGCAAAATCACCTTTACTCGTCGCTGCAAAAGCCGATCTAGCCAACTTATCCCATTTTTGCAACTGCTGTTGACTAACTTGAGAAGATTGAGTTTGGGCAATTGCAAAATCACCCCAAACAAACACCAGTAGCAGACTTAACAAAATAACAAATAACCTAATCATTTGTGTTCTTAGAGTGAGAGATGGGTGAAAATTCCTCTTTGTGTCTTAGTGTCTTGGTGTTTCAATCATTCTTTTTTCACCACTAAGACACAAAGACACCAAGAAAAATCCATTTCCAAGACTCAGGTCTTGACAAGGGCACGCCTAGCTTATAATCCCTAAAGCAAAGACAACTGTTCGTTAGGCGGCTTAAAACCCATATGCTTGTACGCCGCAGCCGTCGCTACCCTACCACGGGGCGTCCGGCTTAAATAGCCAATCTGCATCAAATAAGGTTCATAAACTTCTTCTATGGTTTGGGTATCCTCACCCGTCGCTGCTGCAATTGTTTCCAATCCCACCGGGCCGCCATTGAATTGTTCAATTATTACAGTCAGCATCCGGCGGTCTGTCCAATCCAAGCCGCAAGGATCTACTTGGAATAGGTGTAATGCTTCGGCTGCAACGCTTTCGCAAATTTTATCAAAGGATTTTACCTCTGCATAATCACGTACACGCTTGAGTAATCTATTTGCTATACGTGGTGTTCCTCGCGATCGCTTGGCTATTTCTTTAGCACCATCCTCGGTGACGGTAGTGTTGAGTAACTGGGCGCTACGCAGAACTATCTGACTCAGTTCTTCTACCTCATAAAATCTTAACTTTTGAACTAAGCCAAAGCGATCGCGTAGAGGAGAAGTCAGCGCACCCACACGGGTTGTTGCTCCTACCAAAGTAAACTTTGATAGTGGTATACTGCGAGTCCGAGCGCTGGAACCTTTGCCAATGGTAATATCTAAACGATAATCTTCCATTGCTGGGTATAAAATTTCCTCGGTCATCCGCGAGAGGCGATGAATTTCATCGATAAACAGCACATCCCCTGGCTGAAGATTCACCAACAATCCGACAATATCTCTAGGGCGTTCTAGGGCTGGGGCGCTGGTAATTTTGTAATTTACCCCCATCTCAGCTGCTAAAATCATTGCCATTGTGGTTTTACCCAAACCAGGAGGGCCATACAATAGCAGGTGATCCAGTACTTCACCTCTGGACTTAGCTGCTTTAATTGCTATGTCTAGTACATCTTTTAAATCTTTTTGGCCAATATAATCGGCAAACCGCTGCGGTCGAATACTCTCTTCCTGCTTACCTTGTTCATCAGTTGCAGCTTCAGGTTGCAAAATATTCTCTTTTGGGGATGCTTTTGCCGACTCCCGGCGCTGCTTTGGTTGTCCGCCGCCTGGTTCGTGAGGCTGTTTTTTCGAGGAGATAATCGCCATAGTTCAGCTATCTACTTTTACTTTTACACTTTATTGAGGGCAAGTGGTAGCAGCACCAATGCGTATAAATACGGAAGCAAAATTTTTCTTTCTTAAATACGCTTGCCAATTTAAAATTTAAATTCCGGGGAACTACTTAGGAGTAGAAAGTTTATCATGCTGGCTAAGAGAATCTTACCGTGCCTAGATGTGAACGCGGGACGAGTTGTAAAAGGAGTTAACTTTGTTAACCTCCAGGATGCAGGCGATCCGGTCGAATTAGCACAGGTTTATAACGAAGCGGGAGCAGATGAGTTAGTGTTTCTGGATATTACGGCAACTCATGAAGACCGCGACATTATTATCGACGTGGTTTACCGCACTGCTGAACAAGTCTTTATTCCCCTGACTGTTGGCGGTGGCATCCAATCCTTAGAAAATGTTAAAAATCTGTTACGAGCCGGAGCAGACAAGGTTAGTATTAATTCTGCGGCGGTACGCGATCCAAATTTTATCAATCGGGCTAGCGATCGCTTTGGCAATCAATGCATAGTAGTTGCGATTGATGCCAGACGCAGAAAAGATCCTAACAATCCAGGTTGGGATGTGTATGTGCGAGGTGGACGGGAAAACACAGGTATAGATGCCATATGGTGGGCACAAGAAGTGGAAAAACGGGGTGCAGGAGAATTGCTAGTTACAAGCATGGATGCCGATGGCACTCAGGTTGGTTATGACCTCGAATTAACAAAAACGATCGCTGAAGTTGTACAAATTCCAGTCATTGCTTCTGGTGGTGCGGGTAATTGTCAACATATCTATGAAGCACTAACAGAAGGTAGAGCAGAAGCCGCATTACTAGCTTCATTGTTACATTACGGACAATTAACTGTGGAGGCAATTAAAAATTATTTGCGCGATCGTCAATTACCAATCAGAATGCCATCCTGAAAATGCCAATCTTTCGTTTCAAGATATCTACAGCATTTAACCCAGTTCCTGAAAACGATGTTAAACTTGGTAAAGAAGAATTAAAAAATATTAAGAAATATGTTGATTCCTATTTTAGTTTTTGATGTGGCGCTAGTAGCTTGGTCGCTGCACTTAATGGAAAGAGCTTACGAAAGTAAGGAATTTTCATTGATGTTAGCAGGTTTGTTAGTTGCGCTGGCAGCTGCTGCCATGATGGTAGTTTACTTTTTGATGGGGCATTGTATGAGTTATTTGTTACAAGTCTCTTAATGAGAAAAGTACCCATCTAAAAGAATATAAACTACTAGATCAAAATAGCATTTTAGTATTCCTGATTACCCATTTCATTACACCACTTATCTAACAAGACATAGGTGTCTTGTAGGAACTCTACAATCAAGGTGTTGCTGATGACAGTTATTCTAAGTAGGTAAAATCCTTAACTCTCTGAAGTGAATATCAGCAAAGTTTTTATAGATAGCGAAAAATTAAGCTTGTAAGTAAATCGGCACGAATAAAGTTAACTCGTAAGGGTCGTCATTTGTGAGCCAGCGCGGTCTTGGGGGGTTCTCCCCATGTAGACGCGCGCAGCGCGGCTTCCCGAAGGGTACGACTGCGTAGACGCGCGCAGCGCGGCTTCTCGCAGAGTAGGGCTTCTCGCAGAGTACCCGTAAGGGTCATTGGTCATTGGTCATTGGGTAGGGGCAAAGCATTTGTACTAGTACATTTAGCTTTGATGTCAAGATATACATACAAATGCTGTGCCCTTACAGGCATTTTTACTTTTATTTAAAATATAAGTATTGTTTACTTGAGTGAACTGAGGGGGAAATCTGCGTGAAAAACTCGTTTCTGCCGCTAAAGCGACTTGCTGTTGCTGCAACCTTGATGGGAGTTGGCTTTGCTTCCTTGCTGATGCCGCAACCTAGCCTAGCTGAACCAAGCGAATTACCGAACCTGCCTACTTACGATCCGCAAACCAATACAGACGACCCATACAACGCTGAAAATAATCCATTCTCTAACTCCAATACAAGTGATGGATTTGGCGTGTTTAACTTAATTCATCGTGCCAATCTGGCTGTACCAAATTTTGATCAAAATGCACAAAATCAACAACTCGATGAGGCAGCAAGAGCGTTTAAAAGCAGAAGTCAACAACAAATGCAACAAGTCCAACAGCAGCCATTATCAGGTTTTGAGGTAAATACACCAGGGGTAGTAACTACCCCTGATCGGTAAATCAAAACAGCAAGCCTTTAGCTATCAACTTTCAGCTTTCAAAAGCCGATCGCTGATAGCTAAATTTATTTTATAGTCCCAATGCTGCTAAGACATCGCTGGCGTGGGTAGAAGTGTTGACGCTAGAGTCAACATGGATGATTTTGCCGTTGCCATCAATCACGTAAGTAACGCGCTTGGCATAACCACCACCATCAACATCATAAGCTTTGATTAGGGTTTGGTCGGTGTCAGCTAATAGCGGAAAATTGAGATTATATTTTTGGGTGAATGCTTGGTGCGAGGCTTCATCATCTGCACTCACTCCTAGTACTACAACATCTTTACTTTGATATTCGTTTCTCGCATCCCGGAAGCTACAGGCTTGTTTGGTGCAGCCTGGAGTGTCATCCTTGGGGTAAAAATACAAAACTACTGTCTTGCCTTTGAAATCAGACAAAGAAACTGTATTACCGTTAGTATCTTTAGCGGTAAACGTAGGTGCATCTGTCCCAACTGCTAGAGGCATAATTTACCTTTCCTACTTGAAATTATTGATGCATCTGAAATTTTACAATAATTTACAATGATTACAGGAAAACACAGAAAAAATAGACTGTTTTTAGGTATGAGCTTGTATTTGTAAGCAAATAGCTACAAACAGACATTTTTGGAAATCAATCTTCATTAATAAAAAATTCTCAGGAAACTAAAATGCCTGCTGTTGATGGCCAGAATCAGAAAACCTTGACATATCCACATGGCACTATCAAAAGAGCCAAGCGATCGCTGTTTTGTTCTCCCTTCAATCTTATTTTATTTACAGCGATGCTGTCAGAACGGGTAGCGTTGAGTGAAATTGCTGGCAATTCTGGCATTCACAAGGGCTATACCAAACGCCCTTTGTCGGAATTAGCAGCAGAAAACGCCTTAGCATGGCTGATCCAAGTGGGTGTACTGCGACGTGAAGTTGATGGTCAGGGAATCACAGATAGTTTTCGCCTCACGCCTCTTGGCCGTCAAATCGTAGAGGAGTTTCAGCATCAACCTTGGACTACTCCAACATGGGGCGATCGCTTCTTGAATGCTGTGATTCGGTGGTTCAGACTGCCATTTTAGAATTTGTTGTTTGTTGGTTGTTGGTGGTTGGTTGTTGGTTGTTGGTTGTTTTTACCCATCAACCGCCAACCACTAACCACTAACCACTAACCACTAACCACTAACCACCAACCACTAACCTATACCAATTTTGAAGTGAAAAGTTAAGAGTCGGGCGCAAGCGGGAACAATATATACGGAAGTATCTACTCCCTTTATGAAGTCTTTACTATAGCTCTGCAACTCGATTTGAGATATAGCTTCTGGGTTGTCATTAGTCATTAGTCATTTGTGAGTACTAATGACAAAAGACAAATGACCAATGATGGTCATTTAGGCAACCTTACAACTCAAACAGCATTGCTGTATTACATTTCGCCCATTTAATATCACACCGGATCGGAAAAATAACTAAATATGAAAGCAATTATGGTAGTGGGAACGACATCTCACGCGGGAAAATCACTTTTAACTACGGCTATTTGTCGCATTTTGTCACGACGTGGCTGGCGAGTGGCTCCCTTTAAAGGTCAAAATATGGCTTTAAATGCTTATGTAACTGCTAATGGTGGAGAAATTGGTTATGCTCAAGCAGTACAAGCTTGGGCGGCGGGAGTTGTTCCCTGGGTAGAAATGAACCCAATTCTCCTTAAACCCCAAGGCGATATGACTTCTCAAGTAATTATCAAGGGTAAGCCTGTTGGAAAAGTAAGTGCTGTAGATTACTACGAGCAATATTTTGAATTGGGATGGCGGTCAATTGAAGAATCTTTACAGCAATTATCAACAGAATTTGATTTGCTGGTTTGTGAAGGTGCTGGCAGTCCGGCGGAAATTAATCTCAAGCACCGCGACTTAACTAATATGCGGGTAGCAAAGTATTTAAATGCCCCTACTCTACTGGTAGTTGATATTGATCGGGGTGGTGCTTTTGCCCATGTAGTGGGAACCTTGGAATTACTTGAGCCAGAAGAACGGGCTTTGATTCGCGGTGTAGTGATTAACAAGTTTCGGGGACAGCGATCGCTCTTAGAATCAGGCATTAAGTGGCTGGAGGAGCGTACGGGTATCCCTGTAGTTGGTGTGATTCCTTACATGGAAACCTTGTTTCCGGCTGAGGATTCCCTTGATTTGATGGAACGCAAATCACACAAATCCACAACCGAACTTAACATTAGTGTGATTCGCTTACCGAGAATTTCTAATTTTACCGACTTCGATCCATTGGAATCAGAATCTACAGTTTCAGTTAAATACTTAAGTCCCAAGCAAGATTTAGGACATCCTGATGCAGTAATTCTCCCAGGTACTAAAACAACTATCCCTGACTTGCTGCTGCTGCAAAAAAGTGGCATGGCAGAAGCGATTCAACACTATGCAGCAGCTGGTGGCACAGTCCTGGGCATCTGTGGCGGTTTCCAAATCCTCGGTCAAATGATTGCCGATCCAGAGGGTATCGAGGGACAAGCCGGCAGATATCAAGGGTTAGGATTATTACCCATCAAAACAGTAATTACAGGACAAAAAGTTGCCCGCCAACGCCAAGTAACCTCAAATCATCCGCAAATGGGTTTACCCGTAACTGGGTTTGAAATTCACCAAGGGCGATCGCGGATTGAAACCCAAGGCATAGATTCCCACTCCTACTATCCCTTATTTGACGATCCGAATTTAGGATTAGTAGATAGTTGTCAATCAGTTTGGGGTACTTATCTCCACGGCATCTTTGACAATGGCCCTTGGCGTCGCGCTTGGTTAAATCGCCTGCGTCAGCAACGAGGCTTGAAATCTCTACCAACAGGTGTTGCTAACTATCGCGATCAGCGAGAAAATCTTCTAGACGGCCTTGCCACGGAAATTGAACGACATTTAGATTTAACTCCGTTGTTGTCGTAGTAGGCTGGAAATCATGACTGTTCGCATCCATTTCTTACCTGATGATGTTATGGTTGATGCCCAAGTGGGAGAACCCCTACTAGATGTAGCAGATCGGGCAGGGGTAATTATTCCCACTGGTTGTCTGATGGGTTCTTGTCACGCTTGCACAGTGGAATTAGAGGATGGAGATGTCATCCGTGCTTGTATAAGTGCAGTTCCACCCGGGCGTGAAGAAGTGACGATAAATTTGTTTAGCGATCCAACGTGGTAATGAATAGTTGTTGGTTGTTTGTTGGTTGTTGTTTGTTATCTGTTCCAAACAACCACCAACTACCAACCACCAACAAAATCCACTAACCACTATCCACTATCTACCCTCTTGTTTCGCTTTAAGAGCGTGTTGTTTAAACCGCTCCATGTCTGCTAGAAGTGTTGATTCTACTATCCGGCCTAAAAACAAATTATCCATGATTTTGCCAAGGATGCCAGGAATAGCGTAGCCAACAGTAAGCTTGACAATAGTATTGGTATGGCGATCGTAAAAGCGGATGGCTCCTCGATTCGGCAAACCATCTATCGATTCCCATTGGATAATTTGGTTAGGAATAACTTTGAGAATGCGAGATTTCCACGTAAATTCAAAAGCACCAGATTTCAGCTTCCACACTGATAACTCTGGATTATCCTCAGGTACTTTTACCGAATCAATCCACTTCATCCAACGGGGCATTTGCTCCAAATCAGACCAGAGACTCCATACTAAATCTATAGGAGCCTCTACCTCTACCTGCACGGTATGTTCTAACCAATCAGACATTCGATTTTGGATTTTAGATTTTGGATTGGAAATTGTTGGTTGTTGGTTGTTGGTCGTTGATTGTTCCAAACAACAAACAGCAGTCATCAATCAACTCCTACCTCATAGTCTGTTGTTTTCACGGTCTCTAAAATAACTTTTGCTGCACGCTTTCCTGAAACCGTCGCTCCCTCCATACTATCGATATAGTCCTGCTGCGTGTAACTCCCCGCTAGGAAGAAATTAGCTACTGGTGTTTGTTGACTGGGACGATAAATATCCATCCCTGGCGCTTCCCTATACAAAGATTGAGCCAGCTTAACCACACTGTACCAGGTCATATTTAGTTCTCGCGATGAGGGAAACAACTCATGTACTTGTGCTAAAACATGCTGGGCAATTTCTTCATTGCTTTGTTTAATAAACGGATCTCCTGGTGTCAATACCAGCTGTAACAAAGACCCTTGTCCTTGGCGATAATAATCAGCAGGGCTAGTCAAAGCTAAATCGGCAAAGCAGGAAAAGTCAGCATCGGCAGTATATAACAAATTATCAATTCCTACTGCATGCTCCAGCTGTTTGCGGGCTTGGGCATCTCGAAGTTCTGTCACCCAACCATCAAACCGCAACTGTACTGTTGCCACTGGTACTGCATCTAATTTATAAATATTGTCAAATTCTGACCACTTGCGCCACTGTTGGGGTAAAAGACGCTGAATTCCCGGTACATCACAAGCAGCTACGTAGGCATCAGCGGCGATCGTTTCTTCTATATCACCGTTAGCAACTAACATACCAGTGATGCGGGTTTGTTCTTCTTCCTCAGTAAACTGTATTTCCCGGACTCTGCGGCGGGTGTAGACTTTTGTACCCCTTGCTTCCAGATATTCCAGAATCGGCTTGTGCAGGTATTCGTAGGGTGAACCTTTGAGCATCCGCAGTTTCGATGCTTCTGTTCTGACTGCAAATAGCTGAAAGATTGTCAACATACAACGGGCGGAAATATTTTCGCAATCAATAAAACCTAAGGCGTAGGCAATCGGGTTCCACATCCGCTTAATACTCCCTTGGCTACCCCCATGACTGCGAAACCATTCGGCAAAACTGACTTTATCCAAGTCGCGGATGTTTTGCATCGCACTATCAAAGTCTACTAAACCCCGTACGATTGGGCTTGTTGAGAGCGCTATTGCATTCTGCAACTTATCCCGCGGCGAGAGTTGGGAGGTAGTGAAAAATGCCTTTAGGCCGTTGAAAGGCGCACCCATTAAGAAACGAAAATCAAGCGCACCAGTAAATCCTCCTTTATTGATGAAGGTATGGATGTGTTCTTTAGGAAGCAGGTTTTCAAAAGCTCCCACCTTCTTCATCAATTCCAGCAGTTGATAATAGTTGCCAAAAAAGACGTGCAACCCCATTTCAATATGATTGCCATTGCCATCTACCCAACTGCTAACTTTACCACCTACAAACGGACGAGACTCAAATATCTGGACTTCACAGCCAGCATCAGCTAAATCTACAGCGGTTGCTAGCCCAGCCAGTCCCGCACCTACGATTGCAACGCGCATTCCGTCCTTCCTTTTCAATTGCTTTACAAATTGTAACTGGGTTGGTGTCGGAATTTGCGAATTGTATTTGGTTAACAGTTAAGGGAGTAAAACGCACCCTTGCAAATCTGTACAAGAGTCAAATTAAGTAAAAGGTAAAAGGTGAAAATAAATTTTTACCCTCTTTCTTCTTCTTTTTTGTTTGTCTTGTTGACTTAATTGTCTCTCCTCCTATTTGTTTGCATCTTTTGTGTCTTCAGCTACGGGTAATCCTCGGATGAGTTCCCGAATTACATCAGTTGCTGGTCTTCCAGTTTGCTGACAATACTTTTCCAGTTTTTCGGCCTCCTGTGCTGCTAAATTCACAGTAATACGTTTTACAGCCCATTTTTTATTAGTCATTTGATTATGCTATTTGCTGTATACCAACATCATCGAAGAAAAGAAGAAAATGTATGTGAGGATGAAAGAGATAAGAATATCAGAGTTTTTGTCAGGAAACAAGCAATGTCATGAGTATAAAAAAATTGGTTTGTTTAGACTGTTCTTCATTTTCTAATGAAATAGTAAAGATTGAAATGAATCGATAGTTGTTGTGACAGGAGCCATAGCGCACACTAATGAACTTTGCCAGAAGAAAAAACCAACTTGAGAAAGAATTTTATAAATTGAATACAGATGGTTGCTGCTAACTACATAACTATTTTTTCAAATCTGAGATCGGCAAGGGGATTTACCTATCTCTCAAGCACAAGTTCACCAAATACTTTTGGAGAAAACATATGCCACAATACCTGCAAGTATGGTGTTAAGGTGTTAGCCTCTTTAGTGGTCAAATGCTGAGATATTTCCTGTTCTAGTAAGTGCAGCATGCAGCGAATTAGTTCCCACTGAACCTGCAATCTTGGGTAGAGCATCACACATAGTGGAAATAATTCTTGTTGGATAGCATTGATGCTTCCTTCTAAACTGCATACCCACAGATAAACTTGAAACATCTCTACATCTCTAATGCTAGAAATTTGCACCCTTGGTTCCCTTAATAAACCTGAACCAGAGCGATAATTAGGATAAATTTCAATTATCTTTTGGCATATCTTATTGGCAATTTGTGTACTAATTGGCAAGAGTTTTTGTACTGCTGCCAAAGCAGGAGAATTATAATCATGTTCACCTGCTGCTTCGTAAGCACGTTGGAGTGGCATATACAGGTGGTCATCAATTACTTTCAAGTAACCACCAAGTGCGGTTTGCTCTAAAGGTGAAAGAGTTTGTAGCAAACCAAGACTTGTATAGTGAAATTGCATACTCACAAAGCCAATTACTCTCGGATCGGTTTGTGTGTATTTCTTCCGCAAAGTTCCCACATTTGTACTTATTACTGTTGCTAGGTGAGTGGAAGCTGAAGAATCAGCTTCCATTTTTTGGACTTTTTCTGATTCTAACTCTCCCTGATAAGCAAGTTCTAATTGTGTAGACAGCTTTTGCTTGAGTATCTGTTGGGTGTATAGATGCAAAACCTGTTCGTATATCCCAAAAGCGTCTGCTGTAATTTCCCAAGGATTAATTAACTTAGGGTCAATACGATGCCGTTTGACTTCCTCTGATAATAATGTTTCTGTTTTATTCCAAGCTTGCAGACTAACAGTACGAAGTGAAGCCATTAGCTTTTGTGCCGTTTTTTCTCGTCCCTCAACAGACACTATCTTTTTGAAGTTCAAATGATCTTGCTTATCTTCGTACAAGGAATTAAACTCTATCGTCTGTAAATACTTTTTAGCCCATTGTTGCGCTAAATAGGGTACAGTATATTTTTTTTTACCTTCGACGAAATGGTTTAAATTAATACCTGACTTATCATCCATCTCCATTATTATTATTTTTGTGCTTAGAAGTACAAACACCCTGTATACAGATGTTTAAATTGTATATGTTTTTCTCTTCATTTGTATGACTTTAATTAATCTTCAAGCGAATTTATACTTATTTTTTTATTTGTGTTTTTATGGAAATCTTAAAAAGAAATAATAAAAAATACATGAAAGTTTAAAAATAATGAAAAGCAACAATCTCTTGACAAAGTTGGTTGTATAAAAGTCAAGAAATAACTAATAAAGCAAAGGCATCATAATTATTGTTGATCTAACAACAGTTAGACATGATAATAGTCAGATTTTATGCTTTGCCTTCATATCTTCATCCACTGATATAATTACTGTCAGCATAGATTTAATATATAGTTTTCATAAAAGATTAATAAATTATAGTTTTCAAAGTCAAAAAAAGTAAAAAATATGAATAGCTTGCCATACTAACCTTATAGATTCATAAAATATGCATATTAAAATAAAAGTAGTTTAAAATGATTAGAGTAAATATTAAAAAATTACTAGGCTTGATTTATAAATATTTAACTTTGAATTTTAAAATCTTTAATTTGTATAGCAATCCTATTTAATTTGTGAAAATTGAGGATCTCAGAACCCCGGTTTCTTTTAGAAGCTGGGGTTAATTCTCATACTAGGTTGCAGTCAAAGATAGTACTTCTCCTCTCCCAGATTGGGAGAGGGGAGGGGGAGAGGGCACGAATTGCTATTCTGAACACAACTTGGTATCATTACCAGTTCAACCTGGTAACGAGGGTGGTGGGCTGCTGTCTCCGAGCTGTTGCATAGGCGTGCAAGATGTGAAGCTCTTAGCGTTGCACCTGTCCCAAGCAATCGCAGTTTCCTTGTCGCTAAGCATTAAACGTACTCTCGGTTGGCTTGGACGCTACCACCGACTCAGCAAGGACTATGAGTATTTGCCCGTAACTATCTACTGATACGAAGTTGCGTTCAGTCGTGAAGACTGATGGGGTGATGGGGTGAACCGCTTCGCGGAATTCAAAATTCAAAATTCAAAAATTTTGACTTTATGAATGCGTGAATGCGTGACTTTTCATCTCCTCACCTCCCCACATTCGAGACTTACTATCTTTGATTGCAACTCGGTATGAGCAATGCTACGCAACTTGCTTCGTCGATTGGCATAAACTTTCACTTCTCAGACGTTCTCTGAGGATATGAATGAGTATTAAAAACTATAAGTACACACTGTTAAACAGTTATATTTGCAAATAATATAAACTCTGTAGGAGGATGCCCACAGAGGGTGTATGCTAAGCGATCGCACAAAATATTATTCAAATTGCAGTTGGGGCATCAGTTGGAGAGTACCGATGCCTAAATCTTTGGGCGAAAGCGATCGCGCTTCAAATAAAGCCATCATATCTCGTAACTGAGGGTTGCCACGGGCAGCACCGGTGAGTCCTTTGGCGATGATTAAACCGCAGTAGCCTTTGGTATTTTTACAGCGCTGGTTCCATTTTTTCCGCGCTTCGACGTGAATGGGGTCATCATCTAAGAACTCACCGAAGAGGAACAACTCACCATTTTGAGTTTGCAGTAAACCGAGGTCGTAGCGATCGCCACCAAAAGGATCGGAACCAGGGTTAAAGCAAATGGCTTTGAGTCCTCCTGCTTGTTCAATATTTTCAATCACAGTCTTAGCTTTGGGACGGGATGTTTGAATTAAGATCACGGGCAAACCGTCACCTACTGGTTGAATTTCCCCAGCTTTATGGTAATTGACTCCTTGGTGTAGGTACTCTAGCATCTCCCAAGACACTACACCCAAGCTGAGGAAAGAGTCTTCTGGTATCAAGTCATCTCGCAACGATCGGAAAGTTGGCATTGTGACCGAGCCAGTTTCGTCTTCCTCATCGACATCATAGCCCGCCATTTCCTCTAATTCTGCTGTCAACTGCGGTGTACTAGAGACAGTCACAGACACCGATTTGACTTGTTCGTCGCGAGACTCAGGTAGTGAAATACGGTAGCGACGGCTGAGGGCAGGAAAATTGCCGCTACCTAACTGACGACGGTGATCTCGGATAAAACGGCAAAGGCTTTCGAGAGCAACATATACTATCAGTGCCTCTTCATCATACAAAACCGATCGCAGTCCCTCTAGAGGATGAATGTTGCCGAAGGTGGGTTGAATTTCTGACAATGGCAAATCGGCCAAATCATCAAATTCTTTTTCATCTTCGTCGGTTTCGTCGGCATGTTCAAAAGTTAAAAACAGGCAATCTTGCTTCAGGAAAGCTTCTTCTAAATGTCCTTGTGATTCGTCTTCTCTTAAAATTGTGGCGCGAAACTGCTTAAGGGATTCTTCGGAACGATACAACAAGACTCCATACTCCATCCCCAGCATCCCCATCATCGAGGCATAGACTGTACCTACATCCCACTTGTTAATCTCTATTGACAAGATTTGCTGTTCTTCCAACAATTCCCAAGGTGCTGCCTGCCAAATTGCAAATGCCTTATCTCGCAGGGCATGTGCATACTGTGGAGGTAATTCGGGAACCTGACTGTCGAGAATTTCGGCAAACCCACGAAACAGTTCATCAATTAAAGGCAATTCGGGCGAGTAGTCAATCGCAATATCCAAATCTTGAAGGACGCCGCGCAAGTAAAATTGTATTTCGCGGTCTCTCACCACAATTCTTTGAGGACGGGCAGGTTTGGCAGGACTATGGGGATTCTCCATCGATCGCATCAAAGTCCGAACAATTGCCTCGGGGCCACTTTCTGGGGGTACTACATCCATTCCCCGGACGATGCCTTGTGTACCATCTACCCAAAGAATACATTCGCCCTTGGCCTCAGAGTCTGGGTGCTGGGTTTGTGATGATGACAATGGACGGCGATCGCCCTCCCATACAGAAGGAATTTGAGTTAATTTCCGCAAACGACGGCTGGTAGAGCGATTAAAACTTGTCATAGAGTAAGTGAATCAAAACAAGCGATTTGAAAGTACACTTTTGGGTCAGGGCTAGCCTCCGATAAAACTCCCTTGAGTATTCATTGAAGGGTGGTTGTGGCTGTGGGCTGCCAAAGGCTGAAATTCCAAAAATACGGAATCTCTAAACACATTGAATCTCTCAATTCTAGAATAAAAATCTTTGCGTGCTTTTGACGGACTATTTACAATTGGCAACTTCGGACATCAATCTCGCTAAAATGAATAGAAAAACCTTTGTCCAGACGCTTTAATAGAAGCGTCTCCACAATTTTCGGAGCAACCTGCGGACGAAGCCTTTAGGTTAAAAGTTCCTGGCTTCCTCTTATTAGGGTAATCGAAAACCATATAAGGAGTTGAAAAAGCACATGACACAAGCAACTCAGTCTTCACAACGAGGAATTCAGTTGAGTGAATCAGCATTGCGGCAAGTGAAATTTTTGCAGTCAAGGCAAGGCGGCAAAGACTTATGCTTGCGGGTGGGAGTGCGTCAAGGTGGTTGTTCTGGAATGTCTTACCTGATGGACTTTGAAGACCCGAGTAAGATTACTTCCGGGGACGAAGTTTTTGATTATGACGGCTTCAAAATTGTTTGCGATCGCAAAAGTTTATTATATCTCTATGGCTTAATGCTTGATTATAGCGATGCCATGATTGGTGGTGGCTTCCAATTCACCAACCCCAACGCCGCCCAAACTTGTGGTTGCGGTAAGTCATTTGGAGTGTAATATAATCATTTGTCCTTTGTCATTTGTCATTTGACGAAGGACTAATGACTAATGACCAATGACTAATGACCAATGACTAATACAGTTGAATCCCTGTTTGACACAGGCTTAGAACGCTATAAAGCGGGAGAATCAGCTGATGCTTTGATTCCCGTGTTTAAAGAAATTTGCGATCGCGCTCCTAAAAGTAGTGCTGCTTGGACTTGTTTAGCGTGGTTGTATTTGTTAGATGACAAACCCAACCCCGCTTTCAAAGCTGCACAAAAAGCAGTAAAGTTAAATCCGCAAGATCCACAAGCAAGGCTCAATCTTGCCATTGCTATGTTGGAGACTGGCCAAAAAGGTTTGCGTCAACACGTTGATGCAGCCAATCAATTAATGATAGTCAGCCCAGAATTGCGAGAGGAAATCAGAAGTAGTATTGAAGACGGTTTTAGCAGAAAACCAGATTGGCAGAGTTTGGCGAAGGTTCAAACTTGGCTATTTGAAGAGTAACAAGGGAAATTGTTGGTTGTTGTTTGGAACTAACAACCCTTCGGGTTCGCCAGTCGCTCATGGGGGGAACCCCCTGTTCTGCGCGCTGGCTCACCACCAACAAACAACAAACAACTAACAACTAACAACCCTGATTTTCTATTGAAATTATGAAAGAAAAATTTTTGAATTGGCTAAACCTAGTTTTGGTAGTTGATGTATTCCTGGTTTTACTTGGCTTTGGCTGGTTGGCGATCGCAGTTATTGGTAAGGCATCAGGAGTACCGTTAGGCTTGGATTTGTGGTACAAACTGTGGCAACCCGTATTTAACCCAGCTATTGGTATCCTTATGGCTGGTGCGCTTCTCAGCGGTATCATCAATTGGATTTCACGAAAATTTCAGTCTAATTAATAGCGTTGTTGTTTGTTGGTTGATGGTGGGTTTTTCCAACCAACAAACAACAAACAACAACCAACATCACTTCAAAATTTGCTCTAAGGCAGGCTGTAAATTAGGATACTTAAATTCAAAGCCACTTTCTATAGTGCGCTTGGGGAGAACCTGTTGACCTTCTAAAACTACTACTGCCCCATCCCCCAAAAGCGCTTCAATCGCAAAACCTGGAACTGGCAACCAAGAAGGACGATGCATTACTTTCCCCATTGTGTTGGATAATTCTGACATACGCACAGGCTGAGGAGTAGTAGCGTTATATACACCTGACATTTGCGGTTGAGTTAAGGCTTGTAGAATCAGGTTAACTAAATCATCTATATGTATCCATGAGAACCATTGTCTACCGCTACCAATAGGGCCACCAGCAAAGAGTTTGAAGGGGGTAATCATTTTACCCAAAGCACCACCCAAGCCCAAAACAATACCAAATCGCAAAATCACAAGCCTGACACCAGCATCCGTGACTTTTTGGGCTTCTGCTTCCCAAGCTTGGCAGACTTGGGCGAGAAAATCGTTACCTGCTGAGCTAGTTTCATCAAAAGCAGCAGTTTCACTAGTGCCGTAGTAACCAATCGCTGAAGCATTGACTAAAACACTGGGTTTGGGGTTAGCGTTGACTATTGCTTCTACGATTTTTTGAGTACTGAGTTTGCGGCTGTTGAGAATTTCCTGCTTGCGTTCTGGTGTCCAGCGTCCCTCGCCGATGGGTTCGCCTGCGAGATTTACTACACCATCACAAGTAGCGATCGCTTCTTGCCATGCACCAGACACAGTCGGTGTATAGGCAACTATTTCTACATTTGGGAAAGCTTGCTTTGGGAAAACCTTTTGAGCATGGGCGGTATTACGAGTTAACACTAGCACTCTATGACCTTCTTTGTGGAGTCGTTCTACCAAGCGACTACCGACAAATCCTGTGGCTCCACTTACTGCAATTTTCATGATTTAACCTCCGCCAAACCCGATTTTAAAGTTTTTATCTCAACTGAAAAGAAGGAAGAAGTATAAAGTGTTAAGTATTGAGCCTAAACAATTTTCATGCTTGTGTTGTAAGTACACCAGAACACATGAAAATTTATCTGCCTTCTTCCTTAATGAATCTATAATGATTTGCGTTTGAGATGCTTCGATATTATAGGATGGACTGAGTGTTACAAGGCTTGGGGCTATTATGGCTCGCTATACCTGTTCATTTATCCTTTCTATTCCTATTCACCATCTCCAGCCATTACTTATAGAACTTCTGCAAGACTGTAACTTGGTTGTGCAGTACTATACATTGGATTACATTTTGGCGCGTGAAATCCCCGGTACTGTTTCTTTATCAAAGATGGTGACGACAGAAGTACTGATTGATAAAAGTACAGCTACTGAAACAGAGACTCGAATGACCATTGTGGTTAAAAACGAGGAACTGCCACTAAAACTAGAGAATTACTGTCGGCAGATGTTTGAATACATTAAGCAGGCGATCGAAGAAAGCCGTAATTGGCATTTGATTGAAAGCTTTGCGGGATAGCTTACAGATGCTTATGGCAAAGGCCTCTGCTTAAGCTAGCTTAAAACTAAGCTAGCTTAGAGCAAAACGCCTGTGAAAAAAATATGTGCAGGTTGGCGATCAAACATACCTACATCGACAGTATTCAGTCTTCGATATCCTCGGTCATGCCGGGGTTAATGAGTGTAATATCATACTCACTAGCATCCGTTTGACCTGGTGGTATTGTTTCACGCTTTAACAGGTAATAAATAGCACGTACTTGAGGACCAAAAACAATTTCGTCTTCGTTCTTCAGGTCATGAGCTGCTATCTTGCGCCCGTTAATCATTAAACCATTGGAACTAGGCTTTCCTTTGGCATCGCCATCGACAATTCGATAATAATAGCGATCGTTGCCATTATCGTTTCGGGGCAACCTAACTAACGTAGCGTGGCGGCGCGAGACAAATTGCGAAACCAAACGGATATCACACTCCCGATCTCGACCGATGGAATAGAGGGGACGTTCTAGAGTAAATTCTTTACGTCCTTGATCGTCTTCTACGATCAGTATATGGCTTTCATGGGTTTCTACTGCCATTGACAAATCGCTGCTACAATCGCTTGAACTGTTATTAATCAAGATTTGTTTAGATCTGTTTTCTGCCATTATTTCAACCAGAGTCTGTAGTAGTGCATAGCGATAGCGAGAGTAGAACAATACTGTTCTACTCTCATATCTTCCTACAGTTTCTACAGTGGCATTTACTGGTGCTGTGGGAACAGTCTCAACGTTTTTGTGAGATTTGGTAAAAGGTTGCTATCGGCCTAGTTTAACCTGAGATAGACAAAACTGAGGTTGACTCTGTTGAAATATTAAGAGGAAAGATTTGACTAGCGATGAGCAAACCGCCGTAATAGCAGGGAATTGGTAACTACACTAACCGAGCTAAAAGCCATTAACGCCGCAGCACCAGCAGGGCTAAGAACAAAATTTAAACTGGGTAACAAGACACCAGCTGCCAGGGGAATTCCTAGCGTATTGTATGCAAAAGCCCAGAATAAATTCTGGCGAATTTTGTCAAAGGTGGCACGGCTCAGCCCAATTGATTCTACAACATCAGTTAGACAATTCCGCATCAAAACAATATCAGCAGTTTCCATCGCTACATCCGTACCAGCATGTAAGGCAATACCAATATCTGCTTGGGATAATGCTGGGGCATCATTTATGCCATCGCCGACCATTGCGACAACCGATTTTGGGTGTTGGATTTGAGATTTTGGATTGGGAATTCTCCCCATCTCTCCAGCTTGGAGAGATTGGATTACAACTGCTTTTTTAGCTGGAGGAACACCTGCCATGACATCAGTGTTATCTAGTCCCAGTTGCTTGGCAATAGCGATCGCTGCTGCGGGTGTATCGCCACTGAGAAGCATGACTCGCAAACCCATCTGCCGCAATTTGTCTACTGCTGCTTTTGCATCTGGTCTGAGAGTATCTTGAATGGCAATGAGTCCAGTCATTGTTCCTGCAACTGCCACTCCCACAACAGTTTTGCCATCCGCTGCTAGCACCTCAGCCATATTTTGTAACTTTTCATCAATAGGGACTCCGTGCCACTGCAACCAGTCCCAATTTCCCAACAGTACTAAACTGCCTTCGACGACAGCAGAAACACCAAGTCCCGGTTCTGTGTGAAAGTCGGTAGCTGGTGGAATAGATAACTGTTGCTTTTGTGCCTCCTGCCGAATTGCTGTCGCCAAAGGATGACAAGTGCCGTTTTCGACTGCGGCGGCGAGTTGAAGGAGCGAGTAAGAACTAAAGAGTGGAGGAGTGGAGGATGGGGAGAATGAGAGAAAACTATTTGAGTATTCCCTCTCTCTCCCACTCTCCCACTCTCCCCCTGCTTTGATGACGAGGCAATCCGTGACTGTAGGATTACCACTCGTCAGCGTCCCAGTTTTATCAAAAACGATGGTGTCTAACTTATGTACTTTTTCCAAAACATCACCGCCTTTGATTAACAGACCCCGTTCAGCAGCGATCGCAGTTCCCACAAGAATAGCTGTAGGTGTGGCTAGTCCCAAAGCACAGGGACAAGCTACTACCATCACGGCAATTGCTAGTTTCAAACTTAGTAAAAGTGGGGAAGAGTGAGTGAGAGAGGGTGAGTGAGGAAAAGCTAGTGGGGAGTGATGAGCCATATCCATGCTTGCCGACATTGTCACGTCCGGCCAAACATGAGTGCCAACAAAGTACCAAAATAAAAATGTCAACAAAGCTGCTGTCAGAACACCGTAGGTAAAGTAGCCAGCGACTGTATCTGCTAATTTCTGTACAGGCGCTTTCCTGATTTGTGCTGCTTCTACTAAGGCGACTATTTGCGCCAGAGTAGTATCACTCCCGGTACGAGTGGCTTGGATCGCGATCACCCCCGACTGGTTGAGTGTTCCCGCTGTTACCGTATCTCCTGGCTGCTTGAGTACTGGCACAGCTTCCCCAGTCAGCATTGACTCATCAATGGTTGTTTGCCCATCTACGATCGCGCCATCGACCGGAATTTTTTCTCCGGGCAGAACTTGCAACCACTCACCCACACGCACTTGTTCAGCGGGGATTTCTACTATTCCTCCTTGCGTTCCCCCTGCTGTTAAGGGGGCGGTAGCATTAGCATTTTTCGGTTTAGGGAGCAATCGTGCTGTCTGTGGCTGGAGATCAAGCAATTGCTTAAATGCAGCAGCAGCACGACCCCTAGCTTGTTTTTCTAGTGTCCGTCCCAACAGAATAAAGCCCAACATCATCACAGGCTCATCGAAAAAGCATTCCCAGCCGAGTTGGGGAAACACCAGAGCAACCAAACTAGCAGTATAGGCGGTTAGCGTTCCCAATCCCACCAGAGTATTCATATTGGGTGCATTCCGCCGCAAACCAAGCCACCCATCAATCAAAATCGAGCGACCGGGAATTAGTAGCGCTACCGTTGCTAATGCACAGTGAAACCAGATGTTGTGCAAAACGGGCAGCATAAAGCCACCAACATTGCCAAAATGTCCGATCCCCGACAGCACTAGCAGCCCCGCAGCAACAATCAATTGCCTGTGTGCTGACTGAATTTCTTGGCGCTGCCGTTCTGCTGGATCTTGTATGGCTTGTTTCTCACCTGCGACTTTCCCATTCGGTTGCCTAGGTTGAGACGGAAACCCAACTGTCGTGAGTTGCTTTGCCAGCGTATCTGCATCTACCGCACCGATTTCTGACTCTACCACAGCTACCTCTGTTGCCAGATTGACGCAAGCACTCTTCACTCCAGGATATTGAACAAGCTGCCGCTCTACAGCTTTAACACAGCCAGCACATTTCATACCTCCAACATCCAGGATAATTTTCTCTGTTGTTGGGATTGATTCTGGAACGAGGTTAGTTTTTGGGACAAGTTGCATGGAAAATATTTGAATTTGCTACGAAATGTCAACGCCTCAGTAGAGGTACGGCAATGCCATACCTCTACTTCGAGAGTAGGCGAAATCCACAACAACGACAGAATGTCTTAAATGTAAACTTTTGTTAAGCTTCAGGATTCAGCCGATTCTCTCCGATTCCAGCGCAGATATGTTAGGTAGATGATAGCGAAACATTGTATTGGGATGAGGACAATTTCTCCTCTCAAAAAAGGGTTGAAATCTAAATTAGATATAGTGCTGAAATATACTAATGCTAATAGAGCAAGTATTAACAAGGATATGTATTTACGTTTGATGGTGAGCATATCAGTAGAAAGTAAAATGTACAAGAAATTAGAGATAAATCATTTACATCCATGCGTTCTTGCAGTTCATAACGACTACTGGACAATCGATTTGAGTTAATTAATTAAGAAGAAAAAGTCTAAGCTAATTGTTTATAGTTGGTTGTCAGGGCGGATTTATAAACCCGCCTTTACAGTAGTTAGGTTAATATGCCTTTAAGTCGTACAATCAAGAGCACTATAAAAATGTGTGCAGGAACGCAGTTTGAATGGTTATTAGTTTGAGTAGTTAGTGCTTGCTATTCATCTGTCTCAAATAACTAATAACTATCAAATATCAAATATCAATTAACGGCATTATTAACTTTTAAAACCAGCCTTGTTTTTTAACAAAGTAGGTATCAACGAATTCATCATGGGATTTGTTTAAGTAGATCATTCCTTCTATCAAACCCACAAGCTGCATAATCAACAAGGTAAAGCCGTAGGTAAAGTAACCACCGATTAAAGAAATGACCAACACGATGAAGCCTTCTGTAGTATAACCAAGAATAAACTTATGGATGCCAAGACTTCCGAAAATAATGCCACTATACCCAGCTAGTAATTGTTTAGTGGCATGGCTGGGGTTGAGATTTGCCATACAAGTATTACTCCTTTAATTTTGATGTATAAAATTCAAGTTATATATTTTTAGCAAAAAGTAATTCTACTGACTATCTGGTTTACACTATCTTATTGACTAAGTAAACAAATTTTTACGTTTGATTCAGTATAATTACTGCTGAAAATAATACATGCAAAATAAGCGTAACCTGATTTCCCAAGCAACGCTAACAAAATAGAAGCTAGTAGGTATTCAGGCGTTGCCTGAAACCAACTTCACAAAGCTATTCTTAGACTTTGACAAAAACCGCAACACAGCAGTTTTGCATTTTATACTTGAAAATTCTTTGTTAGAGAATTAACAGTTACAATCGCAAAACGGCTACGCCATACTACTTTATACAAACCAAACAGTATCATTTCCGGATTTTCATCTTCACGGCAATAATAACTACACTGAATGGCATAAAAGCAGACCCCAGATTTAGGGCGGTTTTTCGATGGTTTTTTCAGCAGAGTTAAGCAAATCGCTATAAATAATTTTGTGTTGTGATTCCGAGATCAACAAGCTTGAAACGGAATTTGCTGACAACTAATCCCAGTTAGAGACTGAAGATAGATAATCTTAGCCTTTTTAGGCTAATTTGTTATCTATTTAACCGAATTGCTTAAGTTTTATCTGCTTAATACTTATTTTCTTCCAAACTAGCATTTTTTTGGCTCAATACCAACTATAATTAGTGGATTTTTGTGACATATTCTCGAAATAGGCAATAGGCAATAGGGAATAGGGCATTGGGCATTGGGAATAGGTGAAAATTATGAATGCTGAAAATTTCATAATTCATAATTCATAATTCATAATTTTTATGCCCTATGCCCCTTACAAATCACCGAGTGCTACTGCCGATGATAAACAGGCTGAGTAAGGTACCACTGTTCCAGAGGCTGTGGAGAAGCATAGGAGCAAGAAGATTGCGCGATCGCGTATAAACAACCCCCAGTACCACACCCAAGGCGAATAGTGGCAGAACTTCTGACAAGCTGAGGTGGGCGATCGCAAACAGCAAGCTACTGGCAATAATTGCCCACCACACAGACATATAACGAGTCAGGGAGGGTAACAGAAAACCGCGAAATAGGAATTCTTCAAATAACGGGGCGGCGATCGCGGCAGTCAGGAAAAATATGCTCAGTGCAATGGAATCTTGGCTTTCCAAAGCCAGTTGCAATAAAGGATTACTACCACCTTGTCCCTGCCACAGTTCTTGATTAATCAAAGACACCACAACTACGATGGGTAACGCCGCACAATAGCCACCAAATCCCCACAAAAACCATTTACCTTGCAATTTGAAGCGAAACCAATCGGGTGAAAGTGGGAAAAAGCGTTTGATAGAGAAATACAGCACCAACAGCGCACCCAATGCCACTAAAATGTAAGTGAAGAATACGTAGAATGCCTGAATTCGCAGATCCGAAACGGGGCGAGGAATGGGAAGTAAGGCCACTAGCACAGGGATCAGCACTTGCCCCATAAAGAAAAAGCCCAAGACAAAGACTTGCAAAACTGTTTCACCATCCCAAGGTACTGACCAACCGACATTAGCATTTTGCGCTAATAAAGCTTCTTGCTTCCCCTTGAAAATACGCTGAGTTATCAAAAAAATTAGCAGTCCTACACCAACAAAAGCTCCCAGCGCTGGAATAGTGCCAATTATCGCTAATTTCACAAAAGCTTGTTCAGCAGCCTGTTGTTCAGTAGCTTTGAGGTTCGCTATAGCTTCCTGACGTTGCTGGAGTTTGTAGAGTTGAACCAAAGCAGTAGAGCGAAACCATCCTTCTAAGTTATCTTGAATTAACTGTTGGGCATTGGGAAGCAGACGAGGTGGACTACTCCACATTCCACTTAACGCAGCAGCAGTTTCACGCAATTCAGGTTTGATTTGGGAGCGTTGCTGCAACTGGTTCCAAGTTTTGAGCGCTGTATCTGTTTTTCCTTGCTGTGCTTGTAAAATTCCCAAATGCAAATCTATCTCAGCAATCGATTTTTGCAGTTGGTTGATAGTCTGTTGGAGTTGTTTTTGTTCTACCGAACGAGAGGCGTTAGTAGCAGGAGGGACTTCCGGCTGGGGAGTAGGAGTTATGGGAGCAGTAACAGGTTTAGAATTCAGCTTTTCCAGTTGGTTTTTGGCTTTTTCCAAATTAATTTCAGCTGATTTCCGTGCCTGTTGATATTGCTTAGTGGCGGTTTCCAGGGGTTTATCACCTACGATTGCTTCCTTCAGTGCTTGAAAATTCTCGTCTTGGCCATCTGGCGATTGCCACTGGGAAGCTTGTAGCACAATATTTGTCTGGTAGAGTTCCAAACGACTTTGAAATTGTGGTTCTTGCCAACTACTTAATAAAGACGAACCAGCAAAAAAGATAGCTAACAGTGTCAGCAAAAATAAACCCAACCGCTTAAGTGTCATCTATCTCCCCTTTATTCATACCCAGCTGAATTCTAAAGATGGTAACTAAGGCAGACGAAAATATGAGGAGAATGTTAAAGAACTTCCCCCATCACCTCAACCCTACGGGAAGAAGCCCGGAGGGTGTCTACACCCCATCACTTCTAAATACTATCTTTTTGTATCACGAGTTGAGAGCGCTTGTGACAACCTGTTCTGATGTGGGGTTGAGTTTGTAGTGGTACATGAGTAACCTGGAGAATTTGCTAAACTCTTGCGATCGCCTTTGAAATCAAATTCCCAACCACCTTAAGAAAGCAATTCCAAGATTTGTACTGGTGTTAATTCTTGCACATTATTCAAAACTAATACTGCTCCTGCTTGCCGCAGTGTATCTGCATACGCATCACGCCGTGCACTCGTTTCTTGTACATGCGGCGGTAAAACGCCTACACCTATCCAAGTCCGTTCTGGTTGGAGCGATCGCGCTTTCTCTACTGTATACATATCAGCTACCGTATCTCCGACATATACTACTGGTAAGGATTTGTCAAGCTCATCCTCCAGCAGATGAACTGTGGCAAAAAGTCCAGTGGGGTCTGGTTTACTAGGAGCATCCTCCATTGCAATCAAAACCGGAGATTGTAAACCAAGACGACCTTCTAAAACATAGCTAGCAGAGGCGCTTGTCGCACCACTAAAAAACCCCCAAGGAATACCAGCTAAAGTCAACTGTTCGAGATAGCTACGTTGTAACAGTAAGGGTTCATCGCAAATATAGCCGGTGAAATTTTGGGGATCGCTGCCTCGGTAACGGGATTGAAAAAAAGTGACAATCGCGTTGTAGTCAAGCTGCAATTGCTCGCGAGGCTGTCCTTGAGCTTCAAAGTATCTATAGATTAACTCTTGTGATGCTTCCCAATCGTTATTCCAAATGCCTTCAGACTTTAATCGATCAATATCTACTGATGTCGGACGATATGCCCTGACTGTAAAATACTCGACCGTATCAGCGATCGCCCGCCGATAAGAACCGCTAACATCGCGCACCACACCATCAATATCAAAAACAACAATTGCATTCATAGTCATTAGTCATTAGTCATTAGTTAGTGGTTAGTGGTTGTAGAGACGTGCCATGGCACGTCTGTACATTGGTTAGTGGTTAGTAGTTAGTGGTTGTTAACTATGCCCGATGCCCACTCCCCACCTCCGGTTCTCCCCATCTCCCTATTCCTTAATTTGTTCACCTGGGCAGGATTACGTTAAAATAAGCGATCGCTGTCATTAGTAAGTATTGCCCGGAAATTTCCCGGAGGTGCGATTGTCCAAATTTATTTTGAAAATATTGTGGTTAGACGAGAACGTCGCTCTGGCGGTCGATCAGGTAGTAGGCAAAGGTACTAGTCCTTTGACTAAGTACTTTTTCTGGCCCAGAAACGATGCCTGGGAAGAATTAAAAAAAGAGCTTGAGTCAAAACACTGGATTAGTGAAGTAGATCGGGTGGAGTTACTCAATAAAGCTACCGAAGTTATCAACTACTGGCAAGAGGAAGGTAGAAACCGTCCGATGTCTGAAGCGCAAGGTAAATTCCCCGATGTTGCTTTTACAGGTAGCGCCTAGAACCGCTATGCGGAAGTCAAAAGTCAAAAGTCAAAAGTCAAAAATCCAGAGTAAATTAACTATTGACTATTGACTCCCGACTACTTAACTAACCTGCTGTTGTACAAGCTGCCATAGCTTGATAGTTTTATCCCTGCTGCCACTAGCAATCAGTTGTGCAACAGGGTTAACAGCAACGGCAGATACTGAATCTACATGACTAGTAAGAGTAGCAATTTCTTCTGTTGTACTGACTTTCCAAAGCTTGACGGTGTTGTCTCTACTGCCACTGATCAGCGTTTCCCCATTGGGGCTAAAAGCCACTGCTAGCACAGACCAAGAATGACCTAGTAGCGTGCTAATTATCTGACCAGTATTTACCTGCCACAATTTTATAGTGTTATCATCGCTACCAGTCGCCAAGATGTTACCATCGGGACTAAAAGCGACTGTCAAAACTGCCCATGCATGACCTAAAAGGCTGTAGCATGGGCAGTTTTTAAATTTTCTTCCTACCTCTGTGTGAAGTGGAGATAAATCCCACAAGCGAATTGTTCTGTCAAAACTAGCACTGGCCAGTAGTTTACCTTGGGAACTAAACGCAACTGCGCTCACCTGTAATTGGTGTCCGGTTAGTGTACAAATTTCTTTGCCTGTCTCAACATCCCAAAGTTTAATGGTTTTATCCCAACTGCCACTGGCAAGTATTCCTACATCAGGACTAAAGACAACTGATTTGACAGCATTCGAGTGTCCAAAGAGAGTGCAGATTTCCTCGAATGTATTCAGATTCCACAATTTAATAGTTTTATCATCGCTAGCCGTTGCCAAAGTTTTCCCATCCGGACTGAAAGCAACTGATTTCACAGCTTGAGAATGTCCGGCTAAGGTACATATCAGTTTTGTGGTGTTTAGATCCCACAATTTAATTGTTTTGTCATCGTGACCACTGGCTAAAATCTGACCGTCAGGACTGATGGCAATTGAATTTACACTACTCAATGCACCAGGAGATCCTATTAAGGTATGCAAGCAATGCCACTGGAGAGTAGGGAAGGGTGAAGGGGACAAAGGTAATAGAGAATGGATGCCTATTGCTTGCATGACTTCATCGGCTGATTGAAAGCGAGGGCTGGTAGCTTTTTCTATAAGCTTGTTGATGATTTTACTTAAGCGATCGCTGATTTTGGTGGTAAGATACTGCTGCCAAACCCAGCAATTGTTGGCAATATCAAATAAATCAAAGCTAGAAATATGAGTTAGTAAGTGAATGCAAGTTACACCTAAACTGTATAGGTCACTGGCAAATATTGGTTTTCCCTGAGTTTGTTCTGGTGCAGCATATTCTGGACTACCTGTATTTTTTTCACCTATTAGCTGCTCATATTCTGGTAAAAGTTTTGCTGCACCGAAATCGACTAAGACGAGATCCCCCCCTAACCCCCCCTTAATAATGGGGGGTGCCGTAGGCGGGGGGGATCTCAAAATAATGTTTTCAGGTTTGATATCACAGTGAATGATATTGCGATCGCTAATAAAGTTGAGAACAGGCAACAAACTCTCTAAAAGATGCCAAATTTGAGTTTCGCTGAAGACTCCTTGTTCTTCTAACAGGGTAGACAAATTCTTACCCTCTATAAACTCATGCACCAAATAAAAATGGAGATTTTCTGCAAAATATGCCAGTAAGGTAGGAATTTGTGGATGCTTACCTAATTCCTCAAGTCGTTGTGCTTTTTGTACAAACGCTTCTAGTGTCTGCTTTTGCTGCGGGAGTTTTTGCACAACACAAGGAATGGGAGGAAATTGTCCTTCATCTATGGCGAGAAAGGTTTGGCAATATCCCCCTTTACCAATCTGTTTGATTAAGCGGTAACGTTCTTTTAGGTAAACCGACATGAATAAATGTATTTTTTATGGTGATTGTTGGTGGTTGGTAGTTGTTAGTTGTTTATTCCCAACAACCAACAACTAACAACAAACAACTAACTACCCGAAACGTTACCATCCAATGGAAAATCAACAACTGTAGGTGCAGTACCATCTTGTTGATTTGCTCGTGGTTCGGTTGATTTTACATGCAATGGCGATATCACCTCACCTGACTTAGCTGTTTGATTCCACAAAATCATGGAAAGTAGCCCATCTACCAAGCCATTGGTGCTGCCGTTATTACCACCGACTAACACATCTGGAATGAGACGGACGTGGCGATCGCCAATTATTTGCATCAGCTGCATCGCTGTATAACCTTGTGTCCCCAAGGCTTCTACACCTGTACGGTAGGTTTCTGCTTTGGCGTTACCTGTGGCGCGGATAGCTTCGGCTTCGGCAATGCTTTTCAGTCGTAGAGATTCAGCTTCAGCATTTGCTCTTAACCGGATTGCCTCGGCTTCACCAGTCATTTCCTTGACTTTGGCATTCGCTTTGAGTTCGGCAATTTTCACGCCTTGCTCCGATCTCACCGCTTCTTGCTGAATGTCTGCTTTTGCTTTCAACTCAGCGATCATCACACCCTGCTCAGATTTCACCATATCTTGCTGAATATCTGCCAAAGCTGTTTCTCTTACCAATTGCTGCCTTTGGGTTTGCGCCTGTTGCTGCACTTCAAAAGTCTTGCGCTGTTCTTCAGCAATTTTTCGGTCTGTTTGTGTTTGCATCAGCGTTGCTGGCGGTTGAATGTCACCAATGAGTGTGTCAATCGCCTGTACGTCATAAGCTCGTAGCGCTACTCTAATATAATCGGCGGCTTCTGCTTGCCGTTCACTGCGGGCGCTCAAAAAGTCCAATACAGTATAATCTTGCGCTGAGTTGCGGAAATAATTTCCAATCGTTGGTTCTAACACATGGTCTACTAAATTCTGCATTGCACCAACACGGGAAATCACCTTGGGAGCATCCAAAGCACCGACGTGAATTATTTGGGCGACTTCTAAATCGAAAGCAAACCCGTCTCTTGAGCGCACTGTCAAAGAGCCAAGTTTCGCGTCATAGTTGTGACGTTCGGTGCGACCAGACCAGTTTAAAACTATATTGGTTGTTGGCACCAGTTCAATCTTCATGACACGAGTGTTAATTGGGTGCTTGCCTGGATATAGCGGTTCAACCCAGACACCTTTATGTCCAGAATTAACTAAGTTACCGTGGGTAAAAGCTGCACCGCTAACATCTTCGTGGGCCTTGCCAACAAAAGAAATCACCACACCCACATAGCCAATGGGAATTTCTGTCATCGGCACTTGCTCAACCTGGACAAACCAGGGATTCAGGTTCCAAGAACCAGAAAGCAAAATCTGTTCTTGTAAACCCCGACGCCCACCACCATCAATAAATCTCTGTCCGTTCTGGAAGTTGTCGTGTGCGGCAATAATGGGGCCTGCAATTTCACCGCCGGGGATGGGGAGACCATCTAGGGTAGTGACGATACCTACTTTGTCACCTGCAACATGGTACACCCGCAAATATTCTGGACTCATGCCATGTTTGCTAGCGTTTGCGACAGTGATTACCTTAAACAAAGCGGTGTTGATGCGGTAAGTACCAGCTGTGAGAAAACCCATTTGCCGCCCTTTTTCCCCACCATTACTGAGGAATTTGCGGGCATCTTGGAAATTGTCACATTCTACAACTTTACCTAAAATGCGCTCTGGCGGGATATGTGCGCCATCTTCCGCTACAAGCAGGGCAATTTCACCTTGGGGAACAACCACCACTGACTCTTTTTTTACCGAGTACTGCCAAGGCCAATAGCCCCAGTGCCAGCCAGGAGCGAGAGTATCAGCCTGCAAACCCGCTTCGCCGTTCATGGCTATCAACCGTCCGGCTGGGAGTCCGCGTCCTGAAATCACAAATTTTTTAACTACAATCCCAACTTCCCGTTCGCCAATCACGACTAGTCCTCCGAAAAACAGAGGGACAAAGATCGCTAAACCACCTACAACAATAACGGGGATGAGTCCCCAAGGTGACATGGGAATTTGGGCGATCGCTGGTTGTGTCTGCTGAATTTGAGTTGGTACTGAAGCGATTTCTTGTGTAGTAGCTTTTTTAATAGGATTGGCGCTAGCAGTATGAATGCTACCAGCTAGCGCCAATGTTGCGATCGCAGATGCTGCGAAGCGAAGTATATTATGTTGCTTATTCCTGCTTGAGGAATGTTGTGAGAATTTCATATTTTTGCCCCTCTGGGCAACTAATTATCTAACGTATAACTTCCCCAAGAATTCCCCTTATTTCTTAAACTTGTTCTAATTTTTATAAAAATTAATACTTCAGCAATAACCCGGTCTCTCCAAGAAACCGGGTTATTAATTATACCATACCGCCAGCGGCTTGAAAACGAGCGCGGGCGCGTTTGAAGGCTTGGTTAGCTTGAATTTGAGCTTGGCGATCGCCTGCTGCTACCTGATTTAAACGGGTTTGTGCTTCATTAAAAGCAGCACGGGCTTCCTCAAGGTCAATTTTGTCGCCACGTTCAGCGCCGTTTACCAGAATGGTGACTTCGTCTGCTTCGACTTCAGCAAAGCCTCCCATCAAAGCGATCGGTGTCCAGGCTTGATTTTTAGCGGCACGTACTCGCATCACGCCCGTATCCAAAGCAGTCAACAGAGGTGCGTGTCCGGTGAGGATACCTAGCTGACCAGTGGTGCTGGGCAAAATGATTTCTTCAGCGGGAGCATCCCACACTGTTTTATCTGGGGAAATTACACGAACGGTTAATGTCATTTGTCCTTTGTTAGTAGTTAGTTGTTAGTAGTTAGTTGTTAGTTGTTAGTAGCTCTTACCACTAACCACTAACCACTAACCACTAACTAATTACCCTTTCATTTTTTCAGCTTTAGCAATGGCTTCGTCAATGCCACCGACCATGTAGAATGCCTGTTCTGGCAGGTCATCCAACTCACCAGACAGAATCATCTTAAAGCCTTTGATGGTATCTTCCAACTTCACATATTTACCAGGGGAGCCGGTGAATACTTCTGCTACGAAGAATGGCTGAGACAAGAAGCGCTCGATCTTCCGGGCACGAGCCACAGTCAGACGGTCATCTTCAGACAATTCATCCAAACCGAGAATGGCGATAATGTCTTGCAGTTCCTTATAACGCTGTAGAGTTGCTTGTACAGCCCGAGCGGTGTTGTAGTGATCGTCACCAACAATCCCCGGCTGCAACATGGTGGAAGTGGAACCTAGGGGGTCTACCGCTGGATAAATTCCCTTAGCTGCCAAACCGCGAGACAACACGGTGGTTCCATCCAAGTGAGCGAAGGTGGTAGCGGGTGCGGGGTCAGTCAAGTCGTCCGCTGGAACGTATACTGCTTGGATAGAGGTAATGGAACCTTCGTTGGTGGAGGTGATGCGCTCTTGCAATTCACCCACCTCTGTACCCAGGGTTGGCTGATATCCTACCGCTGAAGGCATCCGTCCTAACAGCGCGGACACTTCCGAACCAGCTTGTACGAACCGGAAGATGTTATCGATAAACAGCAGTACGTCCTGCTTGTTGACATCCCGGAAGTACTCTGCCATTGTCAAGCCAGACAGACCCACGCGCATTCTCGCTCCGGGTGGTTCATTCATCTGACCGTAAACCAGAGCAATCTTGGACTCGTTGAGGTTGTCCTTGTTGATTACTCCAGATTCAATCATTTCATTGTAGAGGTCATTGCCCTCGCGGGTGCGCTCACCCACACCAGCAAATACCGACACACCGCCGTGTTCAGTAGCGATGTTGTTGATCAACTCCATCATGATCACGGTTTTGCCAACCCCTGCACCACCAAACAGACCAATCTTACCGCCACGACGGTAGGGAGTCAGCAAGTCAACAACCTTAATTCCAGTCTCAAATACGGAAGGGGTGGTTTCCAGTTCCGTGAGTTTGGGAGCAGGACGGTGGATGGGGAACTTTTCCTCAGCATTGACAGGTCCCCTATTGTCTACGGGTTCGCCAAGGACGTTGAAAATTCGACCCAGCGTGACTTTACCAACAGGCACGCTAATAGGAGCGCCAGTATCGGCAGCTTCCATACCGCGTACTAAGCCATCGGTAGTAGTCATAGCAACAGCCCGCACCTGGTTATCACCAAGCAGTTGCTGTACTTCGCAAGTAACCGAGACTTGTTGTCCGGCTTCGTTGGTGCCTGTGACGCTCAAAGCATTGTAGATTGGTGGCATCTTCCCACTGGGGAATTTCACGTCTACAACCGGACCAATGATTTGGGTAATGTAACCAATGTTTGTTTTTTCTGCAGTGGTGACCATGCTGAGTCTATTATTGAAGCTATATTTCAGATAGGGCCGTAAGAGACTTAAGATTAAGCAATTTCATCTTCAAGAGTAGCACTGAACGACGCCACTAGTCGGCATAAATTGAATCTTAAGTTTGAGGTTTCAACAGTGGCGAGTAAGTTATGATCGGAAAGTTGAGGGCAGCGATAAATTTGAAAAAACTGCTGTATCTTGCTGATGCAGACAAAGTAGCTAGAGAAGTTGAGGATAAATTCTAGGTTTTAGCTGGGGCTTGCTATTACAATTTGAGCTTTTGGAGGGAATTAGCGCCAACTTCACAGAAGGCTAACAACCCTAAAAAAGTGGAAGGTTTGGGCACTGGTCAGAGCAAACGCATCTGAATATTAAAAGATTGATGCTCAAGGTGGAATTCCCTAACACTCCATCATACGGGAGTTTCAGAAAATTAGGTAGGAACCAAAATAAGAATGATAATCCCTGTAGAGGGGGGAGTTGGTGGCAGCCGACGCCTGCCAAGCAATCCAGGTTCGTTTTTGTAGTAGATTCATTCTGTGCGGTAAACAAGAAGAACCAGATTATAGTTGAATGAAGCTCAAGCCCAAAATCACGATTTTTCAACTAGTAGTCTGCCACAAAGATTATGACAGGCTAAGGAAATCTGTAGTAAGCACCCTGCTCCAAAAGATGGAGGTGGTTTCCAAATCGATATATCTTTTCACGATTTCTGTGGAGACGGACAGCTTTACACAACGATCGAAGATTTACTACTTTGGGATCGAAACTTCTATCACAATATCTTAGGTAGCGGAGGACAAGATTTAATTGAAGAGGTAAGTACTCCACGCAAACTCAATAATGGCTCAGTTATATCAGGTGCATTTGGGTTGCAAATTGGCGATCGCGGTTGAAGATTTAAATGAGCGATCGCTAGCTAGTCAGTATATTCTCATTCTCAAAGTAGAATGAAGTTAAGCCCTGTGAAACTCAAACCGAAAATCACGATAAAGGTGCTAGTGACAAACTGAGCATACACATTATTGTCATTTGAGCAAGCTAAAAAACAGCCCTCTCCGCAGAGCAGCAGAGAGAGCAAAGCCATGCCATTTCACTTATTTATGAAATACACTTAGTCTACAGGCAATTTCGCAAAGTAATGCAAAAAAATTAGATTCAAAAGCTCAAAGTTGTCCGAATTGTACCAACAACGATAGTGCTGTTGTCGCGTTCGTATTCTGGGTTTGTAATCACCAGCACTCCCGGTGTAATGGCGAGATTCTCGTTTGCCTGGAAGCGCCAGAAGGCTTCTAGATGCACAGATGTGTCCCGATCTTCGTACGTCTGACCTGCAACTTCAAAGTCATTACTAGTAACTTTGGGTGGTTGACCAATGGCAATTCCGCCAACGCTTCCTTCTTGACCTAAATCGACCAAAGCTAAAGTCAGCGCCCAATTAAAAATACTCGCCGTCGGATGATTTGGCAGATCCTTTGCTGTAGCACGGGTAAAGCCCACCCAACCAGTCAGATAAAGCTTGGGGTTAAACGCGATCGCTGTTTCTAAGCCAAAGGAATCTGCACTTATGGCATCGCTTTCGTCATTAAACGGATCGTTGGCGCGGCGGCTACCTGTTCCCGTATCGAGGCTGTTGTAGGAGTGGATGTAGGTAATCGCAAAACCGACATCATCATTGGGTTCGAGACTTAGTTGGGCGATCGCTCCGTATGCTGCTTTACCAAATCCAGTTTCTGGTTCATCAACATCGTCAGTTACATAACCCAAACTTAAGCCCCAGGAGTCAGTGATATCATAGACTACTCCTACTCCTGCGCCTCCTCCCTGTCGGGAAACGGGGTTGCGCTGGGTAAAGCGGGAAATAGAGCCATCACCACTGCCGCTAAAAAAGGAATTAAGGGTAGTAGCAAAAAAGTCGTCAAGGTCGCCACCTTCTGCTATGAGATAAACAAGAGCTTGCTCTCCTACCGGAAAACGATACTCTAAGACACTCAGTCCTACCTCATGATCGTCGTTGCCCTGGAAGGCTAAACGAGCCATATCAGTTCCCGTCGCATCATCTATTTTTGGAAGATTGGTAGTTTGCAAGCGAGTTCTGAGGCGGTCTTTGCCAGTGAAACTAGTATCGAAGGTTAGACGTGCTCGGCTACCAAAGGTAAGATTATTATCGATGGCATCGCCTGAGTCATCAGCTTTGTCACCGTTGCTAACTCCAGTCAGGGCAAAAAGAACTTCTCCCTCAAGTTTAGTAGTCGTAGAAAATGATTGTATTGTAGAGACGCGGGTTTGCAAGTTGTCTAATCGTCCTTGTATAATGCCTAACTCGTAGACAAATTCCGCTTGCAAACGTTTGATCGTTTCTAGATCCTCCCGGCTGACCGAGTTAGATTTTTCTGTGTCGATCAGTTGATTGATTTGGTAGATGGTAGCAGCAAGACTGGCAGCAAATTCATAGCGAGTCATGCTTCGATCGCCACTAAAGGTGGCATGAGCATAACCTGTAACATCGTAGCGATCTATTAAAGATTTCAAAGCATGAAAAGCCCAGTCACTCGGTTGAATATCTGCTAAGTCAGATACAGCATTTACATTAACGGAGGGTTGGCTGGAGTTTGAGATTGTGAGAACAGAGGAGGAGTAAGGGAGAACTTTGTTACCAAAAGCCCTCTCTGAGAGTGAAAAGATAATTGTGAGAGCAAACAAGCTCACATGGCAAAAATTGCAGACTAATTGTGCTTTCCATTGATTTTTCATCCACAGCAAACTATTTTTTCAGTGACCGTAATAATCTCTATACCACTTAACGAAACACTGAATACCCTCCTCAATAGGTGTTATTGGTTTAAAACCCACATCTTGCATTAAATCATCTATGTCCGCGTAAGTGCTGAGAACATCCCCCGGTTGCATGGGTAGCAAGTTCTTTTTGGCTTGCTTGCCCAAAGCTTGTTCAATCACTTCAATAAACCTGATTAACTCTACTGGATTGTTATTACCAATGTTATAAAGCTTGTAAGGAGCAACAGATTGTTTTTGAGGTGGCTTGTGCATTACCCGAACCAGCCCTTCAACCACATCATCAATATAGGTAAAGTCCCGCTGCATCTTCCCAAAGTTGTAAACATCAATGGGCTGATCTTTATAGATTGCTTGCACAAATTTGAAGTATGCCATGTCCGGGCGTCCCCAAGGGCCGTACACTGTAAAGAAACGCAACCCTGTAGTTGGCAGATTATACAGATGGCTGTAGGCATGAGCCATTAATTCGTTTGACTTTTTTGTGGCAGCGTAGAGTGAAATCGGATTGTCTACTTTGTCACTAGTGGCAAAGGGTACTTTCGTATTCGCGCCATAAACAGAACTGGAAGAAGCAAACACTAAATGACCGACTTGGCTGTGACGACAACCTTCCAGCACGTTGGCAAAACCTGAAAGATTGCTATCTACGTAGGCAAAGGGGTTTTGTAGTGAATAGCGCACTCCTGCTTGCGCTGCTAAGTGAATCACGCAATCAAAGGTGTGGTCTTGAAAGAGTTTGGCAGTGCTGGGGCGATCGCTCAATTCCAACAACTGAAAGGTAAATTTCGACTGCGGTTGTAACTCTGCCAACCGTGCTTTTTTCAGATTGACATCGTAGTAGTCGCTTAAATTATCGATGCCATAGACGTACACCCCTTCTGCTAGAAGACGTTGCGCGAGATGAAATCCTATAAAGCCAGCAACTCCAGTGACCAGTACTTTCATTGTTAGTTGTTTGGTGTTAGTTGTTTGGTGTTAGTTGTTTGGTGTTTGGTGTTTGTTCCAATCACAACCAACCACCAACAACCAACAAACAACAAAATTTTAATGTAACTCAGTACTAGAAATATTCAACGCCTGAAGCACAGGTTTGCGATGAGCAACAGGATAGTGAACAATACTCATGGTTCCAGAGATTAGTTGTAAATTCTCCTGTTGGTCTGCTGACAGCTCCAGGACTTGACCCAACATCTGTTGGATGATCGTATCATCAGCAACTACCAATCCTGTGGTGAGACTGGTAGAGTCGATGCTACAAGATTGAATGGTTTGTTGCCAAAGCCGAGGGAAGTCTAGCCGCAATGTTTGCAGGTGAACAGTGCTTGGGTGGTACTGAAGAATTTTTTCAGCAATATGTTGGTTTTTGTCAAAGTCAGTACTAATGCAAAAAGCGATCGCCTCTTTGTGAAGAAACACCGCGAGTTTCTCGATAGAATTCGGATTTGCTCCCGAAGATGGTACTAACAATAGACGCAGACCATGTTTGCCTTCTTTAAGTTTCGGTAAAACTTCTCCTAAATGGGTAGTGAAGTTCATTGCTTCTAGCTTTGCCGATTGATCAAAAGGGTGAGAAAATTTGAGGATGCTAACGCCGCAATTAGATTGCTGGAGAGTATGGTAGCGTGCGGGTGAGAGTGCGATCGCAGTACCGATTAAGGCACGAATCGTCCCAGCATGGCTCACTATCAGTACAGTTTGCCCTGCATGACGCGGTAAAATCTCTTGCCAAAATCGGCCAGCTTTTTCATACAAATCCAATACTGGAAAAAACTGTTTTGTTCTTGGTGGTTTATTATCTTTTATTTGTAAGGAAGTTGTAGCTTTTGCCAATAACAAATGACTAGTAACAAATGACGAATCTATGAATGCAAACTCATGAGGTTTTTCTTTCCAGCAACGATACTCTTCAACAAAATGCTCGCGTACATATTCAAAAGATAAACTCTCCCACCCAGGCATACTGATTTCTTGCAAACAGGGATGAGTTTGTAAGGGTATGTCTTTGGCGAATGCCTGCAAAATATCCTTAGCAGTCTCTTGAGTGCGTCGTAAAGGGCTAGTATAAATTGCATCTACAGAATAGGTTTTTAAGGCTACGCCAGTTTGGTAGGCAGACTGATGGCCTTTGTCAGTCAAAACAGAGTCATCACAACTGCCCTGATATCGTTTTTGGGCGTTGTATGTACTTTGACCGTGACGTACTAAGATGACGCGAAGTTGTTTGTGAGCCAGCGCGGTCTTGGGGGTTCCCCCCATGAGCGACTGCGAACCCGGAGGGTTGGTTGTTGGTTGTTGTTTGTTCATGGTTTTTTTATGAACTATTAACTACTACCCACTAACCACTAACTACTAACCAATGTACAGACGTGCCATGGCACGTCTCTACAACCACTAACCACTAACCACATAAGCATCATCCTCGCGGGAATCTTCGCCGATCGCAGACTGCAAAGCATACATTGCCGCATACCGTCCGCCTAAGCGTATCAGTTCGGCGTGAGTACCTTGTTCTAAAATCTGTCCGCCTTCGATGTAAAGAATAAAATCAGCTTGGACAACTGGTTTGAGGTTATGGGAAATTAAAAAGGTGGTGCGTCCCTTGGTCAAGCGTTCTAGTGCTTCGTTGACAGCGTGTTCGTTTTCTTTGTCTAAACCTGTCGTAGGTTCATCTAAAATGACTATGGGAGCTTGACGCACAGCCGCACGAGCGATCGCAATTCTTTGTCTTTGTCCGCCAGACAGAGTTGCCCCCCGTTCACCAAGGATAGTGTCGTAGCCTTCTGGCATTGCCATAATAAAATCGTGGGCATTTGCCAGACGGGCAGCTTGTTCAATTTCTCGATCGGAAGCTCCCAAACTACCGTATGCAATGTTATCTCTTACACTGGTTGCAAAGAGAATACTATCTTGCAAGACAACGCTGATTTGTCGCCGCAAAGATTGAAGTTTGTACCCCCGCAAGTCGTGTCCATCCACTAAAATTCTCCCTTCTACTGGGTCATAGAGACGCAACAGCAAACTCACCAAAGTAGATTTACCGCCCCCCGAGGGTCCCACCAAGGCGACGTGCTGACCAGGATGTACCTCAAAAGTAAAGTGTCTTAATATACCTTTTTTTGGTTCGTAGGCAAAGGAAACATTTTCAAACTGTACATATCCCTGCAAAGGTGGCGCATCCTTTGCCCCGCGTGCATCGCGAATGTCGGGTACGGTGTCCAGCACGTCTAAGATACGTTCGCCAGAAGCGGTAGCTTTGGCAATTTGCCCAGTATACTTGGCGAGTTGCCGCATCGGTTTAAAGGCAATCCGCAGATAGTTGACAAATACCAACAAATCCCCTGGAGTGAGAGACCGCACCAACACCAGCTGCACTCCTCGCCATAAAACTAAGGCAACAGAAATCCCCACAAGCAGTTCCACCATCCGTTCTAGACCTGCTGCTAGTCGTTGTGCTTTGGCACTGTCTTTTAAGCTTTGGCGGTTGTGGCTGAAAAAGGAATCCTCCAGCATATCTTGTAGGGAAAGCGCCTGCACAATCTTGATCGCACCGATAGATTCTGCCGCAGTTGCAGCCATTGCTCCCTCGCGTTGGCGCTGCTGGCGTACGACCTGCCGAATGCGTTTGGTCAGGCGTATCGTGGAAAATATGAATAAGGGAAACACAGCAATGGCTATCAGTGCGAGTTCCCAATGCAGCCAGAACATGACGGCAATCATGCCGACTAAAGTGAAAGAGTGGGCAAGTAGGGGCATAACTGCCATTACCGTCACTTCCCGCATTCGATCAATGTCAGAGGTAACGCGGGTGATCAGGTCGCCACTTTTAGCCTTGTGATGGAAAGATAGGGAGAGGCGCTGGAGGTGGCTGTAGAGATCGGCGCGAATTTCGGTGAGGACATTGGTTGCTGCTAGGGACATGCCAACAACGCTGAAGTAAGCAGCAGTCGCGCGGAGTGCAGCGATCGCTACTAATCCTACTGTCAAGGCTGTCAGCAAGGCAAATGGGCTGAGTCCGTCAATGAAGGGTATGCCAAAAGGCTTGGTTCTAAAACCAGGTAGAAGGATGTAGTCAAAAATGAACTTCAGGGGCCAGGGTTCTAGTAAGTGCAAGAAAATTTCTGCCATTAGTGCGGCAAAGGAGACTATTAGCAGGAACTTCTGTTTCTGGATCTGCGGTGAGAACCGCCGCAAAATCCGTACTATTCCTGGCAAGGCTGCCCTCAAATTTTTGCGATCGGGACGCGCCATTTTGATTTATCTTCCTCCTTGAGTTTTAGGTATAAACGAACGACAAAGGACGCATAGACGCGCAGCGGTGAACCAGCGCGCTCCAAAGGGGGTTCCCCCCATGTAGACGCCCGCAGGGCGGTTAAGGCAGGGTACGACTGGTGTAGACGCGCGCAGCGCGGTGAGACCAGCCCCCCAGAAGGCTTCTGCCGAACTAAGAGACTAACTCGCGCTCAGTTTTATTACTGTTTGCAGTGAAATGGGGTAATTGTAGGTCGCCAGAACTTCTAACTTTTCGGGCATAGCGATCGGTAATGTAATGGTTTAATTTCTTTTCTAGAGAAATTGCCCACTTCTCTAGCCACAGTGGATTCATCCCAAAGGTGAGGCGACGTAGCAGTGGTTTCAAGAATCCCTGATGGCGGCGGTGTCCCATGCGCTTGTAGCGCTTTTTGAAGTATTTGTCGTTCGTCATCAGATGCCATTTTTGGGCAAAGTGTTCTAAACTGGCGATTTCCCAAGCATCACTCCAGCGCAGCATAAAGAAGGCAAGTTCTGGTAATTCATACTTGAGTCCTGGTACGTAGGTGACAACTGAGGCGGGTTCGCAGTAAATCGTGCCTCCGGCATAGGTTACGGTCATGCAAAAATCAATATGCTCCCGCGTACTCAACAGTTCCTCATCTAAAAGCCCGATGCGGTCAAAAATTTCGGTGCGGACTAGCATACAGTGGAATTCGGCAAACTCGCACTGTTGACGATGCAATTGGTCGCGCACCTCAGTAATTTTGCGGTTTACGAAGTAGTGTTTTTCATGCACACGTCGTTTGACTTCATTATTTTCTTGTGTTTCGACAACGATGTGCGCTTCACCACCTGCCAGGTGAATTGTCTCCCCCAAAGGCTTGCCAATACAGGTGAGGGGACAGACTACAGTTGCTTTTGTTTCTTCAGCACATTGCAATAAATGGTCTAGCCAACCTGGGGCGACAATCACATCATTATCAATAAACACTAAGTACTCGGTTCTAACTTGATGTAAAGCCAGATTACGGGCTTGGTTAGGTGAGAGGTAATACTCAGTGCGAATTAAATCGAATTCTTTCTCTCGCGCCTGTTCCTCAAGATAGAGTTGGATGTGAGGGGGAGAATTGCCATCTACGTAAACCAGAGAGAAAGGTATCTGAGTGTGTTCGTAGATACTTTCCAATGATTGTTGAGTGTAGCTAAAACGTTCGCGTTGGGAAACTACTATGGTGACTTGTGGCTTGTTCATAATTTTGTTGGTGGTTGATTGTTGTTTGTTGGTTGTTGTTGGTTAGTGGTTAGTAGTTAGTGGTTGTAGAGACGTGCCATGGCACGTCTGTACATTGGTTAGTAGTTAGTGGTTGGTAGTTAATACCCCATCTCCCCATCTCCCACTCCCCCACTCCTCTGCTTGGGCGTTGCAAGTCACTGATTTTGGTTTGCGCCTGTACCAAAGTAGGTACTGTTAAAATTGTCAGCAGAGAAATTATTGTCGCCATAAAGGCGATGTACGATGTCTTTTTCGTATTCCCATGTCGTAAAAACTTTTTGGTAAACATTGATCCAGTTTTGATGTTCTACGGATGGGTGAAGTTGCTGTTGTGCTTTTGTTTTTGCTGCTGCACCCAGCTTTTGCCGCAGTTGTGGTTGAGTTGCTAAACATCGCAGTGCTGCTTTGAGTTCTGTGGTACTACCGGGGTTAACTAGCAACCCGTTAACACCATCTTCAAGAATTTCACCAATAGCATCTACTTTGGTTCCAACAATCGCACAACCAGCTAGCATGGCTTCTAGCAGTGCATTTGGACAGCCATCAGTTAGTGAAGGAATAGCAAAAATATCCAATTTTGGGAGGTAGGCTAAAGCTTCTTGCCGACTGGTAATACCAGTAATGCAGAGACGAGAACCCAAATCACATTGTTTGATTTGTTGCTGCCAGTATTCCCGTTCTTTTTCAACAAAATCGCCAATCAATAACAGTGACAGATCTATTTCGTGACTCAACTCCTCACAGGCATCAAGGAGAAATTCTATTCCCTTCTTGTCGCGGAACCTGCCACTAGAACCGATAACAATACCCGGCAACTCTCTAACTAGAGGAGGGGTGAGGAGTTTGGCAAAATTGATAGGTGCGATCGAGTTCCAGAAAGCGGAAGATTTTAACTTCACACTTGGAACAATTACACTAGCTCTTTTCTGCAATTCTCGACTCACAAACGTCACCCAATTAGAATTTTCTAAAACCCACGCTATCTGAGCATGATTTTTGGGATTAAAAATATGTTTGTGCAAGTCAGCACCGCGAACGCTATTGATGACTGGCACGTCATTTTCTTTTGCTAAAAGAGTTGTTACATAACCTGTCTCATTCATAAAAAAGGCATGAAACAAGTCAAAACTATACTTTTGATGCAGACATTTCAATTGAAAGTAAACATCACTAAAAAAGTCTTGAATTTCTTGCATTTCATCGCGCACAGCCGACTTAATCCGATGCACAAACACCCCATCCTGAAGGATTGTTTTGCAACTGGAACGCCTGCGGCTGTCATCACTAACTAATCGTTGCTTTGAACGAAAAACCGCAACATGAATTTCATAACCACTATTAATTAACATTTGGGCAATACGATGCACTGACTCACCTACACCGCCAACATCTGGTGGATATTCCAATGTGGTAATGCAAATCTTTGTTTTAGTCATGATTTACTTTTCCTTATTTATATCCAAGCTCAGCTTTAGCTAAAACTAAGTACAAAATTCGCAAACTCGTAACGAATGCTCTTTGTAAAAACTCTGTAAGCCTCTGCGTTTTAAAAAAGCTACTCTTTTACGCAAATATCTACTAAGCAACATTTTGCTTCCAAGCTAGATTTCTTAAAATTGCAGCCGTCTTTTCAACACCTTTAAAATCTAATTGAATCTTATTTGGTTGATTTTGTAAGTAATTAATTATCTTCCAAGCAAATACATCAGGTTGTAAATCTTGTTGTGAAATCACCTTGACAATTCCTAATTCACCTAGTTTTCTGGCTCTAATAGTTTGTTCTTGGTCATTATTACCAGTAAAAGGAAGAATCATCGCTGGCACACCAGTTACTAAAACATTTAACGTAGTGTTGTAGCCAGACATGCTGATAGACAAATCTGCTTTTTGCATGTAACTGAGCAAGTAAGGAGTAAAGCGACGAATACGGATCTTTTTGCTATATCCTGCCATTACTTGCAGTTCGTGAAATTTTGACTCTGGCATAAATGGGCCGGTGAAAACATGGATGTTGTGAGGTATTTTTTTCTCCAGGCAGGGTGCTGATTTCACTACACAATCTAGCAATTCATGACCAAATCTGCCTCCGCCTACACTAACTACAATCAAGGGTTGGTCAGAGTTGAGAATTTCTCTATCTTCATCCGTTAGGGCAGGATTGGTGGATGGTTTTTGTACCACATATCCGGTGTAATGTACTTCACAATTGAGGTCACTTACCCGAGAAAATGTTTCTTCTAAGGGCACAAATTTTGGATCGCCGTGAACCAGCAACAAATCAAAATATTGGTTGATTAGTTTACAGACTTTTTCTTCATGTCTTGCTTGATTTTGCTTGGTAACTACAATATCCCGCAGGCTGCAAACTACTTTGATGGGGCGTTCACTTGATTGTGCCTTTTCTAATAAAGGAATTAATTCAAAAGAGAAGCGTCTTCTGCCAAAGGGAAACAATTCAATCATTAAAATATCTGGCTGGAATTGCTCCAAAATCGACAGAAGTTGATTTTTCCTTATTTCTTGTACTTCCGTCAGTGTAAAGGCATCATCTACCACTTGCAGTTCTTGAAATTCTGAATCAGTTTTAATGGCTGGCAGGTTAATGACTTCAACACCTGGAGGAAATTGAAATTCTTTAATTACTTCACCGCCATTAATAAAACAAATTTGAAAGTCTTTAGTCAAACCGCGCACAATTTCCATGCTGCGAACTAAATGACCCATACCCAAAATATGCTGGCAGTAGAACATGAGTTTTTTCATAATGCTTATACCTCTTTATGGCTGCTAGATTAATGCCTATTACTTATATATTTATTGGTCCAATTCCAATTAGATTGAACCATCAACTATTTTGAACAGCTATTAATGAATGTGGTTGCGTAAGTTTGCAATACATAAATTGCGACTGAGCATTTGTGATTTTATCAGCTAACAAATTTCTAATCTGATGAGTAATTCTGGGTAGTCCTTCTAGGTCGATGGTGAAATTCGCTTGATTATTTTCTAGTTGTTGCTGAAGTTCTTGTATTAAGGTAGTTGGTGTCAGATGTTCAGGATGAATTGCTTTAAACAAACCTAGTTGCTGCATTTTTTGCGATCGCACAAATTGTTCTTGGGAGGGTTTGATTCGCGGTACAACCACAGCTGGTTTTCTTGCCGAAAGAATTTCACACACTGTGTTGTAACCACCCATCGATACCACCGCATCCGCCGCTGTCATATAACTCATCAAGTCATCGGTAAATTCCTCGATCTGCACCTGCGGATGTGCTTTTGCTATTTGATATAATGCCTGTTTTTGCTCTGTTGGCATCTCCGGGCCGCAAATAATCAGGCTTTTGATGCGATGTGTATCTGTCAGCAATTTCAGTCCTGTGAGATAGGTATCAATTAACTGATAACCGTCTTCACCTCCACCAGGCGTTACCAATACCAGTTGTTCATCAGTTGCTAGCTGTACCTCTTCCCGGATAGTATCGCGTTGCTTATCTCCTGGTGGTTTGCGAATATATCCACAAAACTCTACTTTCTGTGCAACCGCAGCCGGAAACTGATATTCTTTGGGCAAATTAAATACCTCTGGCATTCCAACTACAAGCACCCGATCGTAGAATTTTTCTACAGCTTCGTAGTAGCTATGCTTGTGCCACTCTGCGATCGTTTTTTCTGGGGTGTCGAGAATATCTCTCAGTAGCAGTACGAAGCGGGTTTGTGGCAACTTTGCCTGCAAGTAATCTAAAGTGGGGGCAAGTTCATTTTGAATGCCGTAGGGCTTTTTATCTACTAGCACCAGATCCGGCTTATAATTAATCGCTGCCGATAAAATCAGATCCGATCGCATCTTTACTGTTTCATTGATGTCTGTACCCAAGTATTTGACAGCGACATTGCCTGTTTCTCCTCGGTTCAGACAGGGAAGCTTGATGTAATCAAGTCCTTTGGGTAGCCGAAAGCCTTGTAGTATCGGTGAACCAGACAGCAGCAAAATGGAAAGATCGTCTATTTCACTTAGTAGGTGTTCGCAAATCGCCAGCATTCTGCGAATGTTGCCCAAACCGAATGCATCATGGGAATAAACTAGCAGTCTCATCGTTCATATCCTCTTTGGTGCAGGTGCAAGAGATACTAAGAAACCGCTAAGAGTTCATTAGTAACGGTTGGTAGCACAGAACTTGGTAGGAAAGCATTGCCTATGGTTGGGCGACCAATACCAACGTAGTAAAAACCAGCCCTTGCCATATCTTCTGGATTTAAGAAATTGCGACCATCAATCATTACAGGATTGGTCATCAATTCAGCGAGTTTGGCATAGTCAAGGTTGCGGAACTGTTGCCAGTCTGTGATCAATACCAATGCATCACAGCCTTGTGCCAGTTGTTCTGGGTCAGTCACTAAAGTTACGTCCGCTTCTAGTTGGGAAATTATCGGATCGTAAGCTTTGACTTTAGCACCCAAGCGAGTTAATTCTTCCAGCAAATCCAGTGCGGGTGCATCGCGCAAGTCGTCTGTGTTGGGTTTGAAGGTCAAACCCAAAAAACCAATGGTTTTGCCTTTGAGAATTTTCAGGACTTGCTGAAGTTTTTCTACAGCCAGCAGCCGTTGACGTTTGTTGACGCTGACGGTGGTTTTTAGCAGTTGAGCATTATAACCGTAATCTTGGGCAGTATGAATTAATGCTGAAACATCCTTCGGAAAGCACGAGCCACCCCAGCCAATACCAGCTTGTAGAAACTTGTCTCCAATACGGGAGTCTAAACCAATACCTTTGGCAATTTGAGTAACATCAGCACCAACGCGATCGCAGATGTTGGCTATTTCGTTAATAAAACTAATCTTGGTTGCCAGAAAAGCATTGGCAGCGTACTTAATCATCTCTGCGGATGCTAAGTCTGTGACTACCACTGGCACGGGAGGTAAAGATCCCTCAGTAGCAAGCTTGCGCTCGATAATTGGAGTGTAGAGTTCTTGCATCATGGCGATCGCTTTGGGGCTATTGCTACCCAGTACAATGCGATCGGGATAAAATGTGTCGTAAACTGCCGAACCTTCTCGAAGAAATTCGGGGTTACTGACAACATCAAAGCCTGTAATATCTTGCTGGCGATCGGCAACACCATCCATGACTATGCGCTGTACCCAATCCCCAGAACCAATCGGAACGGTAGACTTGTTGACAATGACTTTGTAACCACCGTTGAGGTTACTGCCAATACCACGAGCAACGGCTTCTACATAACGAGTGTCACTCTCGCCACTGGGTAACGCTGGAGTACCAACAGCAATAAATAAAATCTCGCCATGTTCTACACCGAAAGCCAAATCTGTAGTGAATTGCAGCCTTCCCGCCTGCATATTGGACTGCATGATTTGTTCCAGTCCCGGTTCAAAAATGGGCGACTTTCCAGACTGCATTAATGAAACTTTGGCTGCGTTGTTGTCCACACAGATGACACTGTGTCCAATCTGTGCCAGACAAGCTCCAGTCACTAAGCCAACGTATCCAGTACCAATGACACAAACACGCATGGCGTCAACCCTCGAAAATGATCAAAAACTAATGAAGCTGTGAGAAACACATAAAATTAATTCCTCACCTATACATAGCTTCACAATTAGTGATGAATTCTAGGTGAATGTTTTATGAGAAGTTTTTCATCAAAAACGTTGTTATGTTAGTGGTTGTAGAGACGTGCCATGGCACGTCTGTACATTGGTTAGTAGTTAGTGGTTAGTAGTTAATTACCAATAACTATTGACTATTGACTATTGACTATTGACCCAACTGTGCCTGAACTCTTGTTAAAAGTTCGCTGAAACTAAAGGGCTTAGTAATGTAGTCATTTGCACCAGCTGCTAGAGCGGCTGCCTTATCTCGCTCGTCATTGTTAGCAGTCACAATAATAATAGGTCGCTTTTCTCCTCGGCGTCGCAGTTCGCGCAATACTGTCCAACCATCTATTACTGGCAATCCTAAGTCAAGCAGTAATAAGTCAAAATCGCCAGTTTGAGCCATAAAAATTGCCTGCTCGCCGTCTGCTGCCACTTCAGTAGTAAAACCATTTTTGCGGAGTCCTTTTTCGACAAAGGCAGCGACGCGAACTTCATCTTCTACAATTAAAATTTGGCTCATCTAAATTAAGATATCTCAGATGTGTCTCAAAATTTTAGCCAAAGTCTCAGACGATTTGGCCACCACCAATATATAGCCTTATGACTAAAACTGGATCTGATTATCAAAATAGATGATAGATATATATATATTATTTTTATGTTCGCAGTCGATAGCCCATGCCTCTAACAGTTTCAATCAGGTTATTACCTAACTTTTTACGCAGATAACCTACATACACATCCACAATGTTAGAACCAGGGTTGTAATCAAAACCCCAGACTCTGTCCAGTAGTTGCTCTCGACTCAAAACTTGTCCTGGATGACGGAAAAATGTTTCTGCGAGAGTAAATTCTCGTGCTGGTAGGTCAATCATGCGATCGCCTACTTTAATTTTACGAGTGCGTAAGTCCAGAGCGATGTTCCCAACTGTAAGGATCGTATCTTCTTTAGGCGAGCATAAATTAAGATTGCGTAACCTTACCCGCACTCTTGCTAAGAGTTCTTCAAAGCGAAAAGGTTTAGTGACATAGTCGTCAGCACCAGCTTCTAATCCTGTTACCTTATCTTTAATGTCATCACGGGCAGTCAAAATAATAATTGGCAATCGTTGACCCTGTCCGCGTAACTCTTCCAATACCTCTAAACCATCTTTTCCAGGTAATCCTAAATCCAAGATCACCAGGTCAAATTCACCACTTTGAGTCATAAGTATCGTCTCATCCCCATCCGCAGCAATTGCAGTCGTATAGCCATGTGCACGCAAGCCTTTTTCTAAAAAGGAGGCTATACGAGGTTCATCTTCAGCGATGAGAATGCGATGCATCAGACAATCCCTCTTGTGGTGGTTCCACAGGTAAGATAATAGTAAAGGTTGAGCCAACTTGGCGTCGGCTGTATAGCTCTACCGATCCATGATGAGCTTCAGCGATCGCCTTAACAATTGATAATCCCAAACCAGCACCTTCCGAACGACGACGGCTATTTGCTGCACGAGCAAAGCGTGCAAATATTCGTTGCTGGTCAGCTTCAACAATACCCTCTCCCGTATCTCGAACCCAGAAACGGATTTTATCTTTACGTATCACAGATCCTATAGCTATGGTATCATTTTGTTCTGTGTACTGGGTAGCATTTTGTGCCAGATTCATCACTGCCTGAGTAAGCCGTTGGCGATCTACTACAATCTTTCCTTTAGGAATGGCATCTAAGCGCCAGTTACGATTTGCCAACGCTTGTGCCTTGGCAAATAACTCTTGTGTCAGCGAGCCTGCATCAACAGTTTCTAACAGTAAAAAGTCTGGACGTTCCGCTTTCGCCAGTAAAATCAAATCTTCCACAAATCGACTCATGCGGCCTAACTCGTCCATTACCAGTGCTACCGTTTCCCGCACTTCTTCTGGGTCATCATCACTCATTAATTCCAAGTGTCCCCGAATGATAGTGATTGGCGTACGCAGTTCGTGTCCAGCATCGTTGATAAAGTTACGTTGACTTGTAAATGCAGCTTGCAAGCGATCCATCATTTCGTTAAAGGTAGTCGCTAATTCTGCTATCTCGCCCTTTCCTCGAACTGGTAAGCGCTGATTCAAGTCGGATTCGCTAATGGAACGAGCGGTTACTGACAGCAAGCGCAAGGGAGCTAGAATCCGTCCTGAGGCTATCCAAACCAGTATCAGAGCTAGTAGCAGAAGAACACTACTTACCTGAATGCTGACGATAACCGCTTCTAGAGCTTCTCCACGCTCACCAGCCGTGGTATGGGCAACTACAAATACCCCCAGAATTTCTCCATCCCTTTTGACAGGTTGCGTTACATAAATTATGGTATCTATGGTGCTATCATTTGCAACACGTTTCTCATCTTGTTCGGGTTGAGTTTGTCTTGCCCAACGCCGCATTAACTTTGAATCTTTCGCCAGTGGATCTGGTCTAGCACTGGGACTTGATTTATAAAATTTTCCATCTACAAAGGCAATCAGGTGGGTATCATCTTCTGGTAACTGGCGAGATAGAAAAACATCAAAAAAGTCTTTCAGTTCTTCCTTAGAGGATGGTGGTTTGAGCTGCTCATCTATTTCGATATTTCCAAACTCTTCTGTCTGGTTCCTGAGTTTGGCGTTTTCTTCAGCATCAATTAATTGCTTAAATGTACCCATCTTTTCCGCCAGTTCCCGGCGGACTCGTTCATCCACCCGTGCATACAGAACGTGACGAAACGCTGGGATAGAGACTAAAAAGATGAAGGTCATAATCAGGACGTACCAGAAGAGGATGCGGGTACGAGCTTCCCAGAAGAATCCCCTACTATGAAGAGAAGACTTGCTTTTCCCTGTATTTGCCTCTTTACTTCTGTTCAAAGTCCTTTGCATTACCCGATAACAAAACTTAGATTCCTGTTATGCCAAAATTGAAAAAAAATAGAGCTTTGAGCCTATTTGCCAATTGTATAGACTGACAGAAGAGTTCAATGCCTTTAACTTATGTAGGATTAGTTGTTATTAATTTTGTCATAACAAAAGTGACAAAACAGGGTTAAAGTTGATTACTGTTTGATGGTTATTAAGTCACGCTCAGGGGAATTGCTACAAATTTATTAGGTAAGTTTCATACCTTGGATAGAGGCAATTTTCAAAAATATTTGTAAAAACGCAAACTAAATTTACAAATCTTGCCAATATCCTTAATATTATTAAATAAAGGTATAACACAACTTATCTTCACTACCCCAAGTTGAATTTGCAAACCCATACCAAATATTTGCTTATGAATATCTCGTCAGCGCGGCAATATTTTTACCAGGAAGTCCAGCAGCCTGATGAGCAGATAGATTTAGCAAGAACAGCTTTATATATAGCCCAAGAAGAATATCCCGACCTTGACCCAGAAGAATATCTCAATGCCTTTGATACAATGGCAGCGGAGTTAGAAGAACGCTTACCAGTAGAACGGTATCCGCTGCGGGTGATTCAGAATATTAATAAATATCTCTACACTGATTTGGGATTTACAGGAAATAAGCAAGAGTATTACGACCCCCGCAACAGCTTTTTAAACGATGTGATTGACCGCCGCCTTGGAATTCCCATTTCTTTGGCACTAGTATATATTGAGATCGCTCGACGAGTTGATTTCCCGATGGTGGGAATAGGAATGCCTGGACATTTCCTCATTCGCCCCGACCTTTCAGATATAGAGATTTTTGTTGATGCCTTCAATGACGGTGAGATATTGTTCCCCCAAGATTGTCAAGAAAAGCTGACTCAAATCTATCAGCACCCTGTGACACTACAACCAGAATTTTTAGCAGCAGTGACAAACAAGCAAATTTTAGCAAGGATGTTGACGAATCTCAAATACATTTACCTAAACCAAAAGGAATTGGAAAAAGCCCTAGCAGCAGTAGAAAGGATTTTACTGTTATTTCCTGGGTTTGCGTTAGAAGTGCGCGATCGCGGTCTTTTGTGCTATCAACTCGGTCGTTTTTCCCAAGCCGCCACCGACTTAGAAACTTATCTAACCCAGACTCCAGAAGCACAAGATGCCTACATAATTCGGCGGTTGCTAACTCAGTTGGGTAGAAACTAGGGAATTGTTAGTAGTTAGTGGTTATTAGTTAGTGGTTAGTAGTTAGTGGTTAGTGGTTAGTAGTTAGTGGTTGTTAACTATGCCCTATGCCCTATGCCCTATGCCCACTCCCCCTCATTCCTGCTGTATCTCCTCTGCTACGCGCTTAAGACGGCGCAGTTGGGCTTGCATATCTTCTTTTGTCCAGTTTTCGGCAAAGGTTTTGAAATCCCAGCTTACTAGAGGGTTGGGAATTTCAAATTCAAAGCGGTTGAGTAGGCGAGTTTTCTTTTCTATGGGTTGGCACTCCCAGCGATCGCGGCCTTTAAAAAAACCATCGAATTCCCAAACTACCAACCCTGGTTGTCTTTCCACAACGGTGCTATTCAATGTTGGTTTGATTATGGGTATTTGAATAACAAAGCGACTTTTACTGCCTTTATCGGTACTCCATTCACCTACAGGTTCACACCGCAATGCAGGGTTGAGCCAGCGGTGCATTAAAATGCGATCGGTAATACAGCGCTCAACTACCGCAGCCGAGGCATTAATATCAATTGACTGTTCAAAAAATTGCATCACAGAATTTCGCGTTTTTGATGTCATATCTGCACTCAGACTAACCCAAAATTGACATTCCCCGCGCATGATGTAAAACCTAGCAATTATATAGAACTTGTGTGTGTGACTATAGGACTAGTATTTGATTTTTGAAAAGATACGTAGGGGAGGCAAAAAGGGGTGTGGATTTTCCTCCCCCTTTATTGCCGTTGCGTTACGCCAAAGGCTAACGCACCATTCTATGTTTTTGGTGCCGTACTCTCGACGATCGCACACTTAGATTTTTTCAATAATCAAACCGGATTCCTATAGATGACTTTTATGCTTCCGCTATTCTTTGCAAAATTACAGTCAATCTTACGAATATACATGTATATGTAAATACTAGTCAAGACCTAATAGATAGATATTTTAATTTGTTTTTTCCAACAATAAAAAATAAAAATTTTAAAAATAATTATTGATATCAATTCCCTGTAAAATTTACTGGTAAATTCCAATGCAAAACACTACGAAGTTATCGGGGTGCAGCATTGTTTAGGGCAATCTACTCCGGAAGCATCTACAGTGTTTTCTGCGATAGAACTCAACTTTTAATACCGGAAAACCATGAATACAACTTGGCAAAACATAACCCAAGTGATGGGAGCTGGTTTGTGGGTTAGGATAGAGAAGTTTTTAGCACAATCACCTACACTACCACCGCAGCAAGGTGCCAATTTCGATACTTATGTGCAGAACACTTTCCAACAGGTGATTGCTTTTATGCCCCGCTTACTGGGAGCAGTGTTGATTTTGTTGGTTGGTTGGATCATTGCTGCGATCGCTGCGGCTGTGACGCGAGGAATTCTCAATCGCACACAGATAGATAATCGCATTGCCGCTGGAGTGATGGGGCGTGAAGATAGTGGGGAACTTCCCCAGGTAGAGAATGTCATCGCCAATTTGGTGTTTTGGGGTATTCTGCTGCTGACGATAGTGGCCGTATTGGACACGCTTCAGTTGGGCGTAGCTTCTCAACCACTCAATGCTTTTCTCAATCAAATTGGTGACTTTTTACCAAGATTGGTAGGTGCAGCAATTTTTTTGGCAGTGGCTTGGTTAGTAGCTACTATTGTCAAACTTCTGGCAACACGAGGACTGCGGGCGTTAAGAATAGATGAGCGTTTAAATCAACCACGAGACAATACCACTACTCAAAATCAGTTGCCTCTGAGCGATACAATTGGCAATGGCCTGTATTGGTTCATATTTTTACTGTTTCTGATTCCGATCCTAGATACTCTGGGGCTACAACAAGCATTACAACCAGTAGAAGCGCTGGTAACGGAAATTATCGCGATTGTGCCGAACATTCTTGGTGCGATCATCATTGCCGTTGTTGGCTGGTTTTTAGCGAATGTTGTACGGCGAATTGTGACGAACTTACTAACAAGCACAGGAATTGACAATTTAGGAACTCGGCTAGGACTCTCACGCGCAACAGGAGCACAATCTCTTTCGGCAATTATCGGTACAATTGTCTACGTCTTGATTCTGATTCCTGTGGCGATCGCAGCACTCAATACCCTACAAATTGCTGCGATTTCAGTGCCGGCGATCGCAATGCTACAGCAAATTCTCAATGCACTCCCCGCCATCTTTACAGCAATTGCGATTTTAATTGTTGCTTACTTCGTGGGACGATTCGTTGCGGATCTTGTTACCAGCATTCTTACAAGCATCGGTTTTAACAATATTTTCTCTGTTTTGGGTTTGACACCACCCTCTAGACGCATTGTTATTCCCCCAGAAGAACCAGCAGCACCGACACCACCAAGCCGTACTCCCTCGGAGATTGTCGGTATAATTGTATTAGTTGGCATTATGCTGTTTGCGACTGTGGCGGCAGTGAATATCCTCAATATTCCAGCGCTAACAGTACTAGTGAGTGGTATTGTCATCGTACTGGGGCGGATTTTGGCTGGATTGATCGTATTTGCGATTGGTCTATATCTGGCAAATCTAGCTTTTAGCATCATTTCCAGTTCCGGCAATCCTCAAGCCAGGATTTTAGGTCAGTTAGCGCGAATAGCGATCGTTACCTTAGTCGCGGCAATGGCGCTGCAACAAATCGGCGTTGCCCCTGATATTGTGAATTTAGCCTTTGGATTGCTACTGGGTGCGATCGCAGTTGCTATTGCCCTTTCCTTTGGTTTGGGAACCCGCGATATTGCCCGAGAGCAAGTCCAACAATGGCTGGAATCTTTCAAAAATAGAGGCTAGCACCGCTGCGCGGAAGTCAAAAGTTAAAAGTTAAAAGTCAAAAACAATTTTGTTCTTGGCTTTTGACTTTCTTTTATTTTGTAGGTTTATTTTCGTCTCTTCACAAATTGTTACAGTATACAAGTACGTATGCAACTTTGAATAAAGAATTGTATTTGTTTAAGGACTGACACCTGTCTGTGTTCATATACTGGATACATTAACACCATCATCGTTTGCAAGTTGCACGAGGAGGTCCCAAAATGGTTCACACCTATGAGGTATTGGTTGATATCAAAGAATTTGCCGACCAAATGAACAATACCTGTCAAAACGGGACAACACGATACGAAATCGACGCAGAATCAAAAGAAAAAGCGGATGGCATGGCTCTTGTCCAGGCTAGAAGTGACCATCCAAAAGGTACTGAGTATGATGTCAGGGTAACAAGGCTACTCAGATAAAGCCAACACGAATTTAACGGTAGATGTCTTAATTATTCATCTTGGGCTGCTCTGTTGTGTCGGAAAAGAGTAATTTTTGATTGTGCAGTGCTCCAAGAAATGAATAAAAAACATTTGTTGTTCAGATAAATAGACAGTACGAATGCAGAGATGGCTGTTAGCAAAGTTTAAGCCATCACCAAAAATGGCAACAAGCTGTTCATATTGGGACAGCTTGTTGTTTATCAAAGCGAGGGTCTCAACTTTGCTCGCAATTCATCCTTAATCCGATTGAGAATCGACGTTTCATCTAGCGTGGCCAAAATCTTATTAACCACTGCTTTTGGGCCTTCGGGCCCCCAGGTAGCCCCGTTGGCTAAATAAGCTTTGGTGACTTGTCCGATACCATAGGAAGAAACACCAGCAACTCCTGCTTGTGTCAGCGCTACTGATAGATAGGGTGCAAGGGATGCACCGCCAGTAGCTGGTGCAGAGATGCCAAGTAAGGTTTTCAATGAACTTAAGCCTAAGTTTGCCAGCAGTTCGCTAGCACTAATGCCGCCCATACTTAAGGCGATTCTTTGCAGTAATTTTACAGCTCCAGGTTCCGTCATGGGAATGCCATAGACTTTAGATAAACCGAGAATGAGGACAACATCAATCACCGCGCCGCTGAGAATATCAACTACCGTCAGAGGATTAAGAGCGATCGCCGCTGCTTTGGTCATCACTACCTTCCAAATCAACTGATTAGCTGCATTCTCCCGAATCATCAGTTTGCGCTGCACTAAATGCTCATTCACGTTGTCAGCATAAAGCATCGTATTCAGGGCAACCAAGGCTTTACCTTCACGGTGCAAGATTTCCAAAATTTTCAGCTTCAATTCCTCGACTTGGGCATTACCTTGACGCATCTGCACGCCTCTTGTACCATCGGGGCGTTGAACCAGCGTCCTCACTAGTGGTGATGCTGCTGCCATGACAATTTCATCCGGTGAGAGCAACTCTCGCACCCGTTCATCGCGGATTTTGTGGTAAATTGCCATCCGATCTGCTTCTGGATACTGATCTACTTTGTTAAACACCAGCAAGATGGGTTTACCCGCCTCTCGCAACTGGGAAAGGGCTTCGTGTTCAACTTTCGTCATATCACCAGAAATCACAAACAGAATTAAATCTGCTTGTTTTGCCACTTGTTCTGCTAAAGCAGCACGGGTTTCACCATCTACTTCGTCTAAACCCGGTGTGTCAATCAATTCCACTTGCGATTGACCAACTCCGGGTAGGGTGACTCGCAAGGCATGATCCGTCTCCCCAACAGCTTCCTCTGTGATACTCCAATTTACTCGTTGTGCAGTGCGGGTAACACCGTGCAAAGGCCCTGTTTCAAACACCGCTTGCCCAACTAAAGCATTCAGCAAAGAAGACTTGCCTCGTCCTACCATCCCAAAAGCAGCAATATGCACTACCATGCTGTCTAATTTACTCAGCATGGCTTCTAAATCGGTAATTTTCGTCTCCAATCCTGCTTTTTCCTCAACGGTGAGGTCAAGATTAGCTACTAAATTTCGTAGTGCTGTTTGTGCCTGTTTATAGTTGAGTTCCGCCTGAATATCCTCAAAGCTGAAAATGGCGTTATCCAGCTCTTTCTGCCAATTAAGGGCATTGATATCAGTGCGGCTCGCATTGTTGTAAGGAGGTTCAGGAGAGGGTAATTTGGAATCCATATTTATAAACATTCGTTAGGAATGCGAGATTACCGATTTGCAAGGGACGCTATGTTTCGATTCTAGTCCAGGTTGGCAACAGTCACCGTCACTCCTCGGAGGAGGTTTCCACATGCCAATGAAATTTTACTTTACTGATTTTAATATGCGAAAATTTTAATCAATTTAATTGATAAAAAATAGTAAATCTGGCGGCTATTGCTCAGAGCAACAGTCAATAAAATCCATAATTAACCTAGTTGAAGATGAAGGAAATTCAATTGTATTATATTGTTAACTTCAGAGGTTTACTCACAATTTCTTCACAATTAATTTTTACTATATTAATAGTTCTAAAACATAAGACTTTTTAGGCGAATAAATAATGCATAAAACCTAAAAATTAATCATGTTTTAGACAGAAGAGAGTTGAACTCTCTGGAGGTAAATATGAAAAATATAGTTTTATACAAAGTTGCTGCTGTAGCGATGGGATCTCTCCTTACTTTCTCAGGTACAGCATTTGCAAGTACATATAAGATTGTAGAAATAACCCGTACAAATAGATTGGGTAATGCCGAGATCCTTGTTGCTCAAGTTCCTCGTCACCTTGCTCTCAGAGATATAAAAGCGTATGCAAAATCGCTAGCTGTCGCAGAAACTACATTAGGGGATGCTTTAGCTGTTGCTCAATCACAAGCTATTGGTGGATCTAAGAAAGGTGCTTTAGCTGAGTCGATTGCTCAGGCTAAAACTTTGATTGGGAATGCTACTGCTATTTCTGGTTCAACCGCAATCAGCGACAAAAAAGCAGTTGCTAAATCGCTATCTGAAGCAACAACAGTCCTTGGTGATGCATTGGCCATAGCACAATCGGATGCTGTTAGCGGGTCTGGCAAACCAGCTCTTGCTAGATCGCTAGCCAGTGCCCAAACATCTGTGGGTAACGCGGCTGCTATTGCTCAAAGCAGTGCTAGATAAGGTTCATAAGTGATCTAGTTGCAGATGTAGAAAGCTTGATCTTCACGGGAGGCTTTGAGAGGGCGCGCAGAATCCCTGATTTCAGCGAGGATGGGTGCACCCTCTCGGTTTTTGAATCAGGAGATGAGCAGGATGAAAAACAATCACTTTAGTCAAGTAACTGCTTTAGTGATGGGCTTGCTGATAATTTTCTCAGGTCAGGCATTATCATTCTCATCTAATCACAAAGACTTAAGTAATGGTAATGCATTGGGTAACTCCGAGTTCGTTGTTGCTCAAGAGAACGTATCGGTAGGGGTTGCCGTTGCCGTTGCAGTGAAGGTATTGAATCAGGCAGTAAGTGTAGTTCAAACTGTGGCACGGACTGTACCAGTCAACGTCCCATCAAAGCACAGAGATATTATCTTACCGAAGCTTATACAGGCACAAAAATCGATGGCTAAAGCTCAAAGTTCAGCTCAGAAGGGGGATAACTTTCAAGTTGCTACGGCGGTATCTCAAGCAGTAGCCTTCATGGGTGAGGCACAAGGTGAAGCCAAAGGGGATGCTGGCTCTGTGCAGGCAATAACTAAAGCTATTGTTAAAGCTAATGAAGCTCTAGGAGCGGCTCAAGCTCAAACTCGGAATTAACCTCTATAGCTCAATGTCAACTACCGCGCTGGCTGGGGAATGAGACTCAAACAGAGGTGATGAGTATGAAAAAATTGGCTGATTCTTTGAGTGTCTCATTCATCTTACTTGCAGGAATTTTAGGTCTAGTTCAACCTGCTACTTCATATCAATTTTTCGGAGACTACAATCTTCGTTCTCCTCTGGAAAAAATTAATGCATGTCTGGGTAATGACAATATTGTTAAAGCCTTAACAGTTGTATGTACAGGTACAAGCAGACAACACTTTAGTAGTTCATCGGATTACCAAGAAAGTGCCATCACTCTCCGCGCAGTTAATCTGAGAAAACCACACATCCTCAAAATTAATACTTCAGGATCTCAATTACAAGGTAAAATCACCTTCAATAGCAAAGTTATTAAACAGATTCGCAACAAAAGAGTCTATATTGATCTATCACGCTATCTCTCAGTGGGAAAACACGTAGTGGAAATTTCTGCCCGTTATTCTCCCGCATCATCTTCAGTAAATGTGGAATTTAGCGGTCCCGGTGTCAAAACAACTCAGCAGACTAGTGGTAGTGGAATATTAAACTACACTCTCAATGTGAGTGTTTACTAGTTGGATTGCTCAGGCAGAAAGTCACCCTTGTGACTTACTCGGCAGCGGTACTAGTACAACGTGGCGCAAATAAAGCTACCATTACAAATTGACGAAAAGCCTATTTCATAAGCTTTTTGACTTTTGACTTTTGAATGCGTGACTTTTGACTTCCGCGCAGCGGTACTAGGCTTTAACCCGATTGATACATTCATCATACTTCAGATTGCTATAACAAAGTCCCGCACAAGGATGTCCTATCTACGAAGGCAATAACCACAGATGCTTGTGCGATCGCTCGTTCGCTAGCCCAAGCAGAATCGGTTTTGGGTAACGCAACAGCTGTAGCTGAATCTAAAACCCGTTGTTGAATCTAGCTTTCCTTCCTTTTACCAACTAGTTAGGGTTTTTGGTTCTCAAAATGTACTAGAGTGAAAAATGCATCTAGTAGCGTTAAGAATTTGACTGAATTACCTGTGCGGAAAATAGTAATTGCCGGAAACTGGAAAATGTATAAAACCCAGGCAGAATCCCAAGAGTTTTTAAAAGGATTTCTGCCCAGCTTGGAGGAAACTCCCCAAGATAGAGAAGTGGTATTGTGTGTCCCCTTCACTGATTTAAACCTTTTGTCCAAGAGTTTGCATGGTAGCCGCATACAACTGGGGGCGCAAAATGTCCACTGGGAAGATTGTGGAGCCTATACAGGTGAAATTTCCGGGCCGATGTTAACAGAAATTGGGGTGCGCTATGTAGTTATCGGTCATAGCGAACGACGACAATACTTTGGGGAAACGGATGAAACCGTAAATTTGCGCCTCAAAGCTGCTCAAAAAAATGGTTTAACCCCAATTTTGTGTGTAGGCGAAACTAAATTCCAACGAGATGCGGGAGAAACAGAATCACTGATTATCAGTCAGTTGGAAAAAGACTTAGTGGATGTGGATCAGGATAATTTGGCGATCGCTTATGAACCGATTTGGGCGATTGGTACTGGTGATACCTGTGAAACCACCGAAGCCAATCGAGTCATCGGTGTAATTCGCAGTCAACTCAAAAACCCTGGTGTGACGATTCAATACGGCGGTTCAGTTAAACCGAATAATATTGATGAAATCATGGCTCAACCGGAAATTGATGGTGTTCTGGTGGGAGGAGCAAGTCTAGAACCTGCGAGTTTTGCCCGGATTGTGAATTACAAGTAGAATTGGAACCACAAAGACACGAAGGCACGAAGAGTAAACACAAAGATAGTGCTTACAGATTTTTGTGCTGCTATTTCTTTCCTTTGAGTCTTAGTGTCTTTGTGTTTTTCTATTACTTAGAATTTTCAACTCATGCCAAGGTCAAGCAACTTAATTATTCGCGATCGCACCTTTGAATGGGGACAGCGGACTTATTTAATGGGCGTTTTGAATGTTACACCCGATAGTTTTAGTGATGGTGGACAATTCAATGCGATCGCTCCTGCTTTGGCACAAGCGCAAGCAATGGAAGCTGCTGGAGCAGACATTATTGATATAGGTGGTCAATCGACACGACCGGGAGCAGAGCAAATCTCACCTGCTGAAGAACTTGACCGTGTTTTGCCAGTATTGCAAGTGTTACGCCAAGAAATTCCCGTACCAATTTCTGTAGATACAACACGCTCGGAAGTAGCAACAGCGGCAGTGACAGCAGGTGCAGATATAGTTAACGATATTTCTGGAGGCACATTCGACCCGGAAATGTTGCCATCTGTAGCGAAATCAAATGTGCCAATTATTTTAATGCATATCCGTGGTATTCCACAGAACATGCAACAAATGACTGATTATCAAGATTTGCTGAGAGAGATTTATAATTTTTTGTTTAAGCAAATTGCGGCAGCAACAGCTGCGGGTATCAACCAGGATAAAATTATCATTGACCCTGGAATTGGCTTTGCCAAAAATTACGAGCAAAATATAGAAATTTTTCGCCGCTTGCCAGAATTGCGAAAACTCAACTGCCCTATTTTGGTGGGGCCATCCCGTAAAAGCTTCATTGGTCGGATTCTAAATCAACCAGACCCAAAAGCAAGAGTCTGGGGAACGGCAGCGGCTTGTTGTGCTGCTATTTTTACAGGTGCTGATATCCTCCGGATTCACGATGTAAAAGAAATGCGCGATGTTTGTTTGGTTGCAGATGCAATTTTCCGTAAGTCTTCATCAGTTTTGCCTGTGGACTAGGCAGAACCATTTTCCGGATTCTTGCTATTTTCTTGAGCTGCTGACTCAGCTATTACTTGTCTCACCATCTCACTTGTTTTACCTGGATCTACAAATATTACCTTGGCATTGTGGCTCTCACCCAATCTGTAGCTGGCATTGATATAATCTTGTGCTACAAGATATCGTAGAATTTCCTTAGTGTCAGAATCGGCACGTAAGGCGTCAGAAATTAACTGCATTGAAGTCTTAGTTGCCTCTGCTTTTTTAATTGCGGCTTCCCGTTCTCCCTCCGCTTCTAGAATAACAGCGCGGCTTTTAATTTCAGCAGCCCGCTGTTCTTCCATTGATTTCCGCACGCTTTCCGGCGGTGTAATACTTTGAATATCTACCCGAAGAATCTCTACTCCCCATTTTTCTGTAGTTTCATTCAAACTATCTAGTATGGCTTTATCCATCTCAGCACGAGAGAGATTAGTCTCTTCCACAGTGTTTTGGGCAATTTCTTCCCGAATAGTGGTTGTAGTCAATTGTGTCAGTGCACCTTCGAGGTCATCTATTTCGTAATAGCTTTTCTTTATATCTCGGATACGCCAGAACACGACTGCATCAACTTCTAAGTAGATATTATCTTTAGTGATGATGTTCTGAGGCTTGATATCTAAAAACCGTTCTCTAGTTGTATCCTCCATGACGATCTGATCTAACAAGGGAATAATAAAGTTCAGCCCTGGGTCAAGTTTGCGATGATACCGACCTAAACGTTCTACAAGGGCTTCATTACCCTGATTAATCAGTTTTGCAGACCCTATGGCATAGCCTATGAGCACTAAAACTATAGCAATGATTGGCTCCATACATGCTCCTAATTAAGCTGTTGGGGATTTACTTTAAGGACTTAATTCTACCTTGTCTTACCTTTTAGTCTAATATTATTGAATGTGTTAAGTTGTTATCACAAGTAGCGCGTTTGGGCAAGATACTTTAGTAGTAGGCAAGGCTATTAAAACATCTGGGCAGTTGTACTCGCAAGGGTGGGTTTGGTAATAAACTTTATTGCTGTTGACAATTGGAGTTTTGCCAGTAGTTAAATGATTGTGCGTTACGGACTGTCGTCCTAACGCACGCTACTAGCATGACTAATACAATATGGAATTAATTATTGTTCTACCAAGTCCAGCCAAGATTTGAGGTTTGCTGGTAACTCCCAAACAAGACTCAACGGCAGTTGAGATGTCGAGAAAGTTTGAGCGTAAGCTGGTGTGAGAAACTGTCGGTAAATATTTGCTTCTGGTGTCTGTTGTTTAATAAATGCTAAGCTCACACCTTGAAGCAGTTGGCGTAAAGCTTGTGTTTGTCCACCCCGGCGTTCTTTGACAATGGTAGCAGCACTTATTTGATAAGCTGGATCGCTAATACTCAAGTGAGTACCACCGATCGCACTTAACAAATACTTTTGACCTCTGAGTTGACTAAAAGGTACTATTTGATGTTTAACTGCTGGAGTTAGGGCATCTTCGGTACTAGTTAAGATTAAGACTGGTTTATTAACTTGAGCTAAGCCGTTTTTGCCAAAGAGATCGCCAATTAGGGGGTTAAGAGCGATCGCACTTTTGACTCTTTCATCTTTGAGTTGTAATTTTTGCTCTGGCAAGGAAGCCGCTGTACATTGTAACCAGTCACCGGGAGCTTGACCAATACTTAAAGAGTCTTTGCAGAATTGCCGCAATTGTTTTAAGTTAACCTCTGCTCCTACCAAAGCTAGAGCATTGTAACCCCCCAATGAGTGACCAATAACAGTTACTTCCCTCGTATTTAATTTTCCTTGCAGCCGTCCTGGTTGAGCATTCAGTTTTGCTAACTCATTGAGCAAAACGCTGATATCTTTCGGTCGGTCTATGAATTCAGAAGCTGGTAGCAATTTTGCCAAGCTGCCTGTATTTGAGGCTTTTGTTACAGCAATACTGTTGCTACCTGGATGTTCAATGGCGGCGACAGTTAACCCGTGGGAAGCAAGATGACGCGCTAAATAACTAAAAAATTTACGGTTTGCTCCAAACCCATGAGAAATCACAACTAGTGGTTCTTGGGTATTACCACTGCTCCAATAAATGTCTACAGGAATAGTACGATTTCGCTGTCGGTCTCGCACAATGAATGTCTGCTGCTGGACTGTTTGTTTACCAATAGCAGCAGGATCGAAGCTAGCTGGAAAATTTGTATTAATTTTGGCAGGTGCAGATAACTCTCGTGCTAGCAAGTTTCCGAAAATTTGGCTTTGCCAATAGCTAGGGTTAAATTCAACTGCTAGAGAAGCTGCTTGAGAAGCGTCTACAGTAATATTCTCTTGTGGGTATGCCCGCAAAAAACCCAGTGGACTCAAGCCGTTGAATTGCCGCAGCGCTAGGTTGAGGGTTGCTTGCAGGCTTTCGGCGGTGCTGCCTGGTATTATTGCTGCTAAAGATGATATAAATTGTTTGCCTGTTGGATTTCGCTTCAACTCATCAACGAATTTGTCTGCAACAGCCGGATCTACTTCTAGACGCTTTGTTAATAATTCTCGGATTTGGGGCGTCAGTATTGATGAAAATATTTGCAGATTTTCTGGTAGCTTTCCGGTTTTGGCGAATTTTTCTAAGTCGGCGATCGCTACTGACTGCTGAAAAGGGCCCAAGCGGATAGTAACTGTTTCTGCTGCTAAAGTTGCAGGCATTGCCGCACCCCAACTCAAAGCCAGAGTCAGGCTACACAGTAATGACTGCTTCCATGATATTTTATGCTTCCGTCTGCCAAGCTGAAATTGCATACTAGCCATTAGTTATTACTAACTCATATGACTTAATGACATGAACAGTTGAGAAGCAGTTTCGTATCAGGCAACATTTGGGGAGTCTTGACAGACACCCCAATTTATGTTTATACCTAAAATCCGGTGAATATAGTTCTTAGAATACCAAAGACAGTGCCTATAGGATTAAAGATAGCGCCTAAAGAATCACCAGTTTTAGCTACGCCAGAGCGATAAACTACCACCACATCATTATTGCGGAGTATGGGGTTGGTTTTCTCGTTAATTCCTGCGGAAAAGTCCATTTTTACTTTACGCTTAGTAACAGAACCATTGGGATTGAGACGAATCAAATCTACTGTTGAACTGCTCGCTCTAGCATCATTGAATCCGCCAGCTGCAAGTACAGCCTGGTTCAAACTACTATTAGGTTGAACTTCTACTCTTCCTGGATTTTTCACTTCCCCTACCACACCCACTTGAATACGTGAAGGAGATAAAGTGGTGTTAGCTAATTGTGTAGCTTCTGCTGGGCTCAACTCAGTAGCAGTGGGAATAACAATAGTATCTCCGTCTTGTACAATCAGGTCTTGATTGACATCACCGCTTTGCAGTAGCTGCCAGAGATTGACTCTGATAGTTTGTTCTGTGCCGGTTCTAGTTGGGCGGCGAACGATGATATCGCGAATATTAGCTTGTGGTGTAATTCCACCAGCAAGTTGAACTGCTCGTGTCAAGGTTGGCTGAGAAGAGATCGCTGGTGCACCAGTACCAGTCTCTCCAGCAGTGCTTCCACCGCCTGCTGCTTCTCCTTGAGTGACAAGATAGGAGCCAGGACGGTTAACTTCGCCAACTACTGCTACTGTACGAGGTCTGGTAATGTCAGCACCAAAGCTGGCTGCGGCTAAGTTACGTGCATTGGCCAAGTCTAAGGTTGTTGCTGTTGGCACAAAGATGGTGTCACCATCGCGTAAGGTTACATCCTGCCCTATATTACCTGTTTGTAAGTATTGCTTCAAATCAAAAGTGACTATTTGCTCTGGGCCGCGTCCTAGCTTACGCCGTAATTGTACTTTAGTGACGTCTGCCGCCTGAGTCACACCTTGAGCTGTCGTCAGTGCCGACATTACTGTTGGGTACTGCACACCAGGATCTTGACCTGCACCTCCTGTCAAACTGAGACTGTAGGCTCCAGGACGTGTCACTTCTCCAGCAACGGTAACATTGATAGGACGAGGAGCCAAAAGATTCACTGAGATGAGGGGACGCTTAAGAAAGCGAGAATATCTTTGAGCAATTTCGTCAGCAGCCTGTTCCGTTGTTAGCCCTTGTACTGTGACACTACCAATCAACGGTAAGTTAATTGCTCCACCAGGAGGAACTGTATACTCACCGGTATACTCAGGTACTTCAAACACATTTACACGGACGCGATCGCCTCCTCCCAATGTGTATCCAGTGTCTATTTGTTGTGTAGCTTGGGGTACAGGTTGTCCCTGGCCAGGCGGCACTGTTTGAGGTACAGGTTGTCCCTGACCAAACGGCGCTGTTTGGGGTGCGGGTTGTACGGGACTAAATTGTGAGTTTTGGGGTACGGGTTGTCCCTGACCAAATTGCGAGGTTCGGGGTACGGATTGTCCCTGAGCAAAACTGGAGTTTGGAAAAGCTACAAGGAAATTAGTTAAAAATACTATACCCACAACAGGGTGGCTACTAAGCCTAAGCATTTTCCACAAATTTGTATTAAGCATATTGACCTGATAATACCATGAGTAAAGGCAGCGTCTTATCAATTTATTGTTGACTATACTTAAGTATGCGAGTTCCCCGACATTAATTATTTTCCGAAAAAACCTTGTTTTTCAGAAGAGAAAATATATACGTAATTTGAATTTTTGGTGAAGTTAATTTAAAGTTCTACCGTAAAGTTACACGAAAGTCACAAAAATAATTGTGGCAAAAATTACATTATTTCTTATAAACAACTTAGTAAAGATAACGATGCATTAATTCGATTTTTATCATCAAAAAGTAAATTGATTGATTTTCAAAAGCAATGTGGTGATTCTAAACTTTAAATTTTACTTTTACCTAATATTGGCAGCTTTACGACTTTTTGATTAGCTCTCAAAAAATATATAAAATGATATCTATTTCCTTAAAGAATTGAGCTTTTTTGTTTTTGAATTTGTTGCATAAAAAACTCTTCTAGGGAAAGACGAAAAAGTTTCATTGTAATAATCTTTCCACCCATAAGATGAAGACTGGCAAAAAAATCATAGGCATCGCCTTGCAATTCACCTTGCCAAGAACCGTCAGACTGAAATTCTAAATTGGGAAGCCATTTTTTGAGGATTTCGCAATCGCCACCTTGACCTTGAACATGATATGTGTTACTTGTTCCGAGGAGATCGTTAAGGGAGCCAGAACAAATTAATTCGCCTTGAGCAAGGATAGCTACGCGATCGCAAATTTGTTCAACTTCACTAAGAATATGGCTGTTGAAAAAAATTGTTTTGCCAGCAGCTTTGAGCGATAGGATAATTTCTCGCATTTGGCAGCGTCCTATCGGATCTAAACCGGACATAGGTTCATCTAAAAACACCACTTCTGGATCGTTAATCAGCGCTTGTGCCATACCCACGCGCTGAAGCATACCTTTAGAGTAGCGGCGCATTTGCTTTTTGCGAGCATCAACTTGAGATAAACCAACCAATTCCAACAGTTCGGGAATGCGTTGGCGTTGCACCCTTTTGGGAATTTGGAATAACCCTGCTGCTAGCTGTAAAAATTCCCAGCCAGTCAGATAGTCGTAAAAATAGGGATTTTCTGGCAAGTAACCAATCCGTTGCTTGATCGTGCGATCGCCAAGTGGTTTGCCTAACAACAATCCTCGCCCAGAAGTAGAACGAATAATTCCCAGTAACAGTTTTAATAGCGTAGTTTTACCCGCACCATTTGGGCCAAGCAATCCAAAGGTTTCTCCTTTGTAAACAGTTAAAGAACAGCTTTTGAGGGATACGATTTTTTGATTCAAGAAAAAGCCAGTGCGATAAACTTTTCGCAACTCGGAAGTGAGAATCACTGGGGGTCGTTCTTGCGTATTCGGTTGAAAATCGGCAGCGTCTGTAACAGACTTCATTTTATTTTAAATTGTGCTAAATGCTACACTAAAAACTCTTATTCTATTACAAGTTACCCAATTATGTGACAAGAATATCAAAGTAAAGGGCAGAGGAAGAGTGGGAGAGTGGGAGATGGGGAGGTGGGGAGGTGGGGAGAGTGGGAGAGTGAGAGAAATAACTATTGACTAATGACCAATGACTAATGACTAATGACTAATGACTAATGACTAAAAAAAATCGCCCCCTGAATTCAGGAGGCGCGTCGCCAAGAGCGATAAGTAAGCATTAGCTAGCTATATACTCTTTGACGTTGGCGCGGCGGCGACGCAGGTGCGCCAGGGCTTGATGCTCCAACTGGCGGACGCGCTCACGACTGAGGTTCAAGCGTTCACCTACTTTAGCCAAAGACATTTCGTTTCCATCTTCTAGGCCAAAGCGTAGGGCTAACACTTCTCGCTGTTGAGGGGTAAGTTCTGCAAGCAGGTTATTCAAGTCTTGGCGCAAGAATTCCTGAGTCATATAAGATTCTGGCGAAGGGCCTTCATCTTCTAGCATTTCTTGCAGTTCGGTATCTTGGTTGTCACCAACTTTCACATCCAAAGAAACTGGCTGACGTGCCATGTTTAGATATTCGCGAATCTGGGCGGGTTCTAATTCCAGTTCTTTGCCAATTTCCGCTGGAGATGGCGATCGCCCTAATTGTTGAGCCAGTTCTCGCTGCACTTTTTTGATTTTGTTCAGCTTTTCGGTGATGTGAATAGGTAAGCGAATCGTACGGCCTTGTTGGGCGATCGCGCGAGTAATCGCTTGGCGAATCCACCAGTAAGCGTATGTCGAGAATTTATAACCCCGTGTCGGGTCGAATTTCTCTACACCCCGCTCTAATCCAAGTGTTCCTTCTTGGATTAGATCCAGAAACTCCATGTTCCGCTTCTGGTACTTTTTAGCAATAGCAACAACTAAGCGCAAGTTCGCTTCAATCATCTTTTGCTTTGCCCGCTTCCCTTGCTGGACAGTCTGCTTCACCTCAGACTCCGATTTTTTCACGTGAGCAGCCCATTCTTGCATACTTGGTTCGCGGCGGAGTTTCTTTGCCAAAGCCTCCTTGGCATCCAAGAGCGTCATCATTTGCTGTACCTGCTTCCCAAAGACAATCTCTTGTTCGCGGGTTAGCAAGGGTACACGACCAATCTCGCGCAGATAGGTTCGCACCATATCAGCCGTGAATTTGGCGTTAGTATTTTCAAGTTCGGTGTTAACAGTGGGCATTGGTGCGTTTTCCTCTACTCCAATCACAAAAGAATACTTAATAGTTATGGCGGATTAGGAAAGGTGGTGCATATATCACTAGACATTAGGGAACTACCACAAAAGAACGAGTTTTCAGTTTTTTTAGAACCTGTCAAGACGGTTAGTTCCTCAGATAGGTTCCCCTACCCTCCCTAGATTTTGAAACCTCTACAAACACACTTTCTTTGTCTTCAAGAATTCTTCTCTTTTTTAAGTCGCTGACGGCGACAGTTTCAATATGAAGTCAGTATGAGTTCTACTTAATTCAATATTACGACAAATTTATTCAAGAGTAAAGTGGTTCAGACAAATCTTTCTATTATAGTCTAAGATGCACAGTTTGCCAAAAAAAATAGCAAAAATTCTTTTACACCCCAGTCACTACATATATAGTGACGTTAAAAAGCCCTAATAAGGTTGCCAAAAGTAGCGAGATAACCGAACTAATCGGGTGTATTCATGGAGGGAAGTCACGCAGTGTGAAATTTTGGCTAGTGACTAGGGCATGTTCTCAAAGGGAACGCTTAACAGTAACCCATGCTTAAAAGCGTGGGATTGAAACAAGGACGTCAAGACTCGGGGCTACCTACGGAAGCCGCTCCGCGTCTACGCGTCTACGCCTCTCAAAACAAATTTTCTTTTTTGACTGGGCTTTAAACCTAGAACTGAAGCTTTTTGCTGTTTCCTATTCCCTGTTCCCTCCCAATTTTTGTAACCGTAGCTCTATAAGGAATGCGGTGAGAACATTGAGTATGGCATCTTCTCTAATTTTACCCCAACTAGCAACCTCTAAGCATCTTGAGGATTGAGGCGTTCCATTACTTTAGTAGTATAAGTACCGATTGGACTCCACAATAAATAAGGTATAAGTAACAGTGTTGCCCAACCAGAAATTGGTAAAACTGCGATCGCCAATATCACCGCTATGACAAAACCCGTCCCACCAAGAATTGTACCTACCCTCAATCTGCGAGTCCTGAACATCACAGGAGTATAGGCAACAGTAACAATTTCTAAAAGTAGATATAATCGCATTAATAACCAGGTTGTTGTACTTCCTGGGTTATTTTCCCAAACAATATAAGCTGACCAAGCACCGCAAATAAATACTGTAGTCCGAATAATCGGAATTGCAGCCTCAAACGTGAGCCACCTGGGTCTTTGTAAGCGGTTAAACCATTTGCGATCGCCAGGAGTGATGAAGTTAGCGCCTAAGGCAACTAATAAAGTTACGCCTCCAATCACCATCCAAGATTTAATCTGCATTTCCTCACCCTTTACGATCTAGTCAGATTTTGTCAGTTTACGGTCTGATTGCTCATCGGTCATTGGTTTGAACAGTTCAAAAATCCGATCTAGCGGCAGATATAAGACTTTAGGAGTTGTTTGTTGTTTGTTGTTTGTTATTTGGAAAGACTCTCAACCAACAACTATCAACGACCAACATCACCCAATCAGGTGATATCAGCTGGGTGAGGTGCGATCGCTGCTGCCAGTTTTACATTAGAAGTTCTGCGGAATTTAGGACAAACTAGCATGTTCTTGTTGATTTTCAACACTGGCAGCAAAGACTGGATTCCACGAAATTCTCATCCGGAATCAGAATCTCATCTCAACACTATTACAAAACGTCGCCGCACTGCTTGCCAAATAACAGAAGATTTGCGGCGCATTCGAGACAACTACTACTTGGAACGGCGCAATATCTTCTAAACTAATCCAGAACGTAAGGCAGTAACTGCTGCTTGTACGCGATCGTCAACAGATAATTTATTCATAATTCCTCGGACGTGAGTTTTCACTGTGTTGGGGCTGAGATAAAGTTTTTCAGCAATTTGTGGGTTGCTATAGCCTTCTACCATCAGTTTCAACACTTCTAACTCGCGTTCGGAGAGATTAGCAACATTTCCTTTGGGAGAAGGTGGCTTGAGATTTTCAATTACTCGTCTAGCAATTTGGGGATCTAGATAGGTTGCACCTTCAACAGCAGCAGCGATCGCACTCAAAAGTCGGTCTACATTCGCTCCTTTAATACAGTATGCATCTGCACCACTAGATAGGGCAGCAATAATTTCTGTCTCTGTTTTGTGGGATGTCAGCATCACCACATGAGTTTCTGGCAATGCTGCTTTTATTTGCTGTGTCGCTGCAATACCGTCCAGTCGCGGTAAGCCGATATCCATGACTACTACATCTGGTTTTAATTGCAGTGCTGCTTGTACACCCAAATAGCCATCTTCAGCTTGTCCGACAATTTCTAATTGAGGGTGTGCCATCAGTGACTGTTCTAAACCCAGCTGCATCATAGGGTCATCTTCAATAATTAGCACCCGCAACGGTAGAGCATCTGGAGGCAGATTTATGGAAGTATTGAGAGGCATTTTAAAGCAATTTTGAATTTGTTATTTGTCATTAATCATTAGTCATTTGTCCTTTGTTCAATAACTAATGACCATTGACCATTGATCGGTAACTAATGACTAATGACCAATGACTAATGACTAATGACTAACTTCATTCTTCCACGTGATAACCAAACTCTGCTAAACGGACGCGAGACTGACGCCATTTTGGTTGCACTTTCACAAACAATTCTAGATAGACTTTGCCTGCTATTAACTTTTGAATTTGTTCACGAGCTGCACTACCAATGGCTTTGAGCATCGATCCGCCTTTGCCAATGAGAATTCCTTTTTGAGAATCACGTTCGACGTGGATCGTAGCCAATACGCGAGTAACGGTTGGTGTTTCTTCTACTTGATCGATAGATATTGCTACAGAATGGGGGATTTCTTCACGTGTCAACAGTAAAATCTGTTCTCGAATCAATTCGCCCATAATAAAGCGTTCTGGCTGGTCTGTTACTAAGTCGGGAGGATAGTAGTATGGCCCCGGTTCTAAATGTTGAATCAATACTTGTTGCAGTTCAGATAATCCCGCACCGGTTTTGGCAGAAAATTTCACTGTTTGCCATTGATGCGGCTGTGCTAACTGGGCGTAACTTTCATCTATTTCCTGAGAATCTAGGGGCTGTTGGTCGATTTTGTTCAAACCCAAGATTACTGGCGTGCTACTGCGATTCAGCAATTCGGCAATATAGCGATCGCCTGCACCACAAAAGGTCGTCGCATCCACCACAAAAAGCACTACATCTACCGACTCAATTGCGATTTTGGCATTTTGCACCAGCACTTCCCCTAATTGATGATGGGGTTTATGAATTCCTGGGGTGTCTACAAAAATTAGTTGTGCTGCTTTTGTAGTTAAAATGCCCCGCAAGCGATTGCGTGTAGTTTGTGCTACTGGTGAGGTTATGGCAATTTTTTGTCCTACTAATTGATTCATTAACGTAGATTTACCGACATTAGGGCGACCGATAATGCCAATAAAACCTGACTTAAACTCAGGAGGAGCCTGGGGAATCATCACTTCTCCCGAAACAGAGAAGATGTCGTTATTAATACTACTCACCTATGACTCCATTTACTCTACGTTTGCGATTAGTAATTTGATTTGTAGAGACAAAAGCAACATAGAATCACCCTGGAATTTTTAACAATTGTCTTTGTTTTAGTTTAATCTACTACTAAATATCTTTAATTACTTAATAGTTAAATATATTTCACATAACCTGTCAAAAATATATACGCTCATTTACTTACATTGTATTGTTTGATTTGAGATAGCTGGATGATTTTCAACAGCGAGCGGCATAATGTTACAAATTACTAACAACAGCGATCGCTTTTCCTTGGTAATTGTTCATGGCAGCTGAAGTAAATGATACCCTAATTAAAGACAGCCATACTAGAAATATGGGCAAAGCGCATCAGACATAGAAAATATCCAATGCCCATTGCCCCTAATCCCCACTAAGAGCGGTCGTGGGGGCCCTAAGTTCCCCAATCCCCAATCCCCCTTAAATTACGCCTAGTACAAACTCCCCCTCATTCACGGCTTGATTGGTTGAAACATCGTAAACTAATCCATCCTGTTCAGCAAAAACATCAATCACCTTTGGTAACTTACCTTCTTTATTAAAATTTAGAATTTGATAAAGTCTTTCTCCAGCTTTAACTTCCCTACCCAATTCGACTCTTAATTGAATCATCCCGCCTACAGGAGCGTAATATTTCTTAACTTTACTCCTTGCGCTAAAAGTCATTTCATGCTTATCGCTATTTTCCAAAGGGAAATTAGCAATTTGCAAAACTCCTTTGTGAACTAAATAATTTTTAATCCCTAAGAGACCTTTGGCAATAGAATCAGGATTCATCTGCATACCTGTGCCCAATTCTAATGTCCAAGCTTCCACATCAAATTTTATTTCTCTGCCTAAATTTTTAAAACATTCTTCCAGTGCTAACCAAGGTTTGATAAACGCTTCATCAAAAGCATCACCATCATATTCATCCAACACAATTCCTAAATTGAGTAAAAAATATTTGGTACTTTCTTCTCGATTTCGGAAGTAATAAAGGTAATTTAAACCCTGATTAGTGGAACTATGTAAGTCAATCAAGTAGTCAGCATCTAAACTCAGAGATTGTAGCTTGTAGCGAAACCGCTCAGTGTAGGGTACACCACTGGGAGAATTAATTTTTTCTAAAAGTTGGGTAAATTTTTGCTGAATTGAGGCATGATAATTTTGTTTGACGGCCTCCAAATCAAGATGAAGTTGAGATTTAGCAAAGGCTGCTAAATCTTCAGCTTCTTTTTCATAATCCCAAAAGATGCGGTTCCAGTCTTTGGCTTCGTAAATGCAGTATCTGCCAGGGGAAAAATGTTGGGCGCGTGCATTAGTCCCGATTGGATTACAAACAGGAACTAACCAAATCTCTCCAGTTAAATCGGTATCATTGACTGTCAGTAAGAACTCGATAAACTGGTGAATAACTGCATTACCAGCTATTTCTGCACCATGCAGATTTGATTGAATGTAAACCTTTTTGCCTGGATAAGCGCCGATAAATTTATATACTTGCAGTGAGAAAACATCACCGGAAGCCATCTGGCGAAGGGGAATAGTAGAAATAGTGGGAAGCATTTTAATTAAGAGGTAATCGGGAATGGAGAGGAAAGGGAAGGGAAAGAGGACAAGGCAGAAAACAAACCACTAACAACTAACAACTAACAACTAACAACCTTTCATCACCTGATATTTTCTTTGTGATAACTTTGTGCTTTATTGTGTTTGTGGTTTTATCTCCTCACAGTTGATGACTGCTTCTCCCAAATCATTAAAATTACTTTTTGTCTCCACTTCCGTTGGGCCTCTCGGCACTGGACTGGGTGGTGGTGTGGAGTTAACCTTGTACAATGTCACTCAACAAATGATACAGCGGGGTCATCAACTGCAAATAGTCGCCCCAGCAGGTTCCACATGGGATTTTTTTCCTTTGGTACAAATTCCTGGCAATTTACAAATCATAGCCCAAAGCCTAGAACGTACAGCCCCGATTACCATGCCAGAGAATTCTGTATTGGCAAATATGTGGGACTATGCCCGTCAAGTTCAGGCTGACTACGACTTAATTGTAAATTTTGCTTACGATTGGTTGCCTTTCTACTTGACACCTTTTTTCAGGTGTCCCATTGCTCATTTGGTGAGTATGGGTTCTTTGAATAATGCTCAAGACCAAATTATTGCTCAAGTAGCAAAGCAGTTTCCTGGTACCCTTGGCTTTCATAGTCTTACACAAGCAGCTACTTTTCCTGAACTAACACCACCAATTATTTGTTTAAGCAATGGTATTGATTTATCACTCTATCAGTTTTGTAGTGAACCAAAGCAACAATTAGCTTGGATAGGTCGCATTTCCCCAGAAAAAGGCTTGGAAGATGCGGTAGCTGTAGCAGAAATTACTAATATTCCCTTAAAGATTATGGGTAAAATCCAAGATGAATCATATTGGCAGCAGATTTGCCAGGATTTTCCCAATGCACCTTTTGAATATCTGGGATTTTTATCAACTACAGAATTGCAGCAGGTAGTCCGTGAGTGTCAAGCGTTATTAATGACACAGCGTTGGGTAGAAGCATTTGGAAATGTGGCAATAGAAGCACTTGCCTGTGGAGTACCCGTGATTTCTTATCGTCGCGGCGGGCCAGCAGAAATTGTTCAACATGGTAAAACAGGATTTTTGGTAGAACCTGATAGTGTTGATGGGTTGGTAGATGCAACGCAGCATATAAATGAAATCAACCGTTACTCCTGTCGCCAACAAGCCGAAGCAGAATTTTCTCTGGAAGCGTTAGGCGATCGCTTTGAAAAATGGTTTAAGGAGATTATTTGATAGATGCAATCCAAAATCATTATCCCACCACCGCTGAAACCAGGAGACTTACTGAGAGTCATTGCCCCTAGCGGTGCTTTGCGAGAATTTGGGGCTTTTGGGCGTGGAGTAGAAATTTGGCGATCGCGTGGTTATCGAGTAGAAATCATTCCAGAGATAGATGACCAATGGGGATATTTAGCTGGTAAAGACGAATACCGCCGCCACAGCCTGGCAGCAGCATGGAAAGATCCAGAATGTCGTGGCATTCTCTGTGCCAGAGGCGGTTTCGGCAGCACCCGCATTTTGGAGAATTGGGATTGGGAAGAGATAGGAGAGGGAGAGAGGGAGAGAGATGTAGAGACGCGCCATGGCGCGTCTGGGAGAGGGGAGAAAATTCCCATTCCCCATTCCCCATTCCCCATTCCCTATTCCCTATTCCCAAAGTGGCTAATTGGCTTTTCTGATATCACCGCTTTGTTGTGGAGTCTTTACCAAGCAGGGATTTCTGGCGTTCACGCGCCGGTACTGACAACTATTGCCGATGAACCAGATTGGGCAATTCAACGCTTATTCGATTGGGTGGAAGGCCGTGCCCTTGCTCCCTTAAAAGGTTGCGGTTGGGGAGGTGGTGTAGTTACTGGTATCCTGTTACCAGCTAATCTCACCGTAGCAACCCATCTTCTCGGTACACCCATCCAGCCAAATATGAATGGTGTAATACTTGCTCTTGAAGATGTGACAGAAGCTCCCTACCGCATCGACAGAATGCTAACACAGTGGCGGATGAGCGGTCTTTTCTCTAAAGTTCGTGGTATTGCCTTAGGCAGCTTTAGCAAGTGTGAAGCACCACCAAATGTTCCTAGCTTTAACGTTGAGGAAGTTTTGCGCGATCGCTTAGGCGATTTGGGTATTCCTGTTGTCTCTGGTTTACCCTTTGGTCACGAAGCACCTAATGCAGCGTTACCAGTAGGTGTAAAAGCAACTTTAGATGGAGAACAGGGAATATTAGACGTTACGAAATGAGGTGCAACGGATTGATGTTTTTCTGATGCTTGACATATCGTTGTCATTAAGCTTAGTGACACTTCTTGTTGATCTGGTTCAAAGGCAATGAAGCTAAAATTTGGTAAGTTTAATAATTTTTTCTGCCCCTTTATCACTTCTAGATGGCAGATTTCACTTCTGGGAATTTTTCTAAGTATTTGTTTACTATTATCTAGTTGTCAGAGTACAACCAATCAAGATAACGGAGTAATTCATCTAACACTTTGGCAGGGAATTAATCCCCCTGTAAATCGAGATGTATTTCAAAAATTGGTAGATAAATTTAATCAAACTCATCCTAACATTCAAGTAGAATCTATCTACGCAGGTCAACTTGACCAACAATTGCCCAAAATTCTAACAGCATTTGTGGGTAACGTACCTCCAGATATCCTGGCATTTTACCCTCAAGTTACAGGTCAGTTCGTCGAACTAGGGGCAGTTAAACCATTAGAAGATTGGCTGGAAAAATTGCCAATTAAGTCGGAAATCATTTCTAACCTGTTTGATGAATTAAAGTTGGACGGTCACATTTGGTCAGTCCCATTTTACACTGGAAATCTCGGTATTTTTTACAGGCCAAAACTTTTCCAAGCGGCGGGCATTACACAAACACCCAAGACTTGGGAAGAATTGCGGCAAGCTGCCAAAAAACTAACTATAGACCGCAATGGCGATCATCGCCCCGAACAATATGGCATGTTACTGCCTTTGGGTAAGGGAGAATGGACTGTTTTTTGTTGGTTCCCTTTTTTATTTAGTGCTGGGGGAGAGGTCATAACAAATAACCAACCGAATTTAGTTGATCAAGGAGCGATCGCTGCTTTGCAATTTTGGCAAGACCTTTTAAAAGATGGTTCAGCCAAGCTTTCTGCTCCAGAACGGGGCTATGAGGAGGATGATTTTGTTAAGGGTCGAGTTGCCATGCAGATTACCGGGCCCTGGACTTATATCATGAAATCTGACGTTGATTTTGATGTATTCCCCATACCTGCGGATATTGAGCAAGCTACGGTGACAGGCGGTGGAAATATGTATGTGATGAAGACCACCCCAGAAAGAGAACTAGCTGCACTCAAGTTTTTAGAGTATATGTTGAGTGCAGAATTTCAAACAGAGTGGAGTGTCGGGACTGGTTTTTTGCCAGTAAACATCAAAGCCGCCCAAAGTGATGCTTTTGGGGAATTTATCAACCAAAAACCAGTGTTAAAAGTGTTTTTGGAGCAAATGTCTCATGCACGCGCTAGACCAGTTATTGCTGGATATAGCCGTTTGTCTGACAGTCTTGGTCGAGCAATCGAGGCAACATTATTGGGAGAGTCTGCTGAAAAAGCTCTCAAAAAAGCTCAAGAGCGTGTAGATCTAATTTGGGACAGTAAATGAATCCTAGTACAAAATTGCATAAATTTGTAACTAATTTAAATTGAAAAAACTCTGCGCCCCTCTGCGTTTACCTCCGCGTTCCTCTGCGTTTAAAAAAGCTACGATTTTACGCAAAGCTGTACCAAATTACACTGTAGACGCATTAACCTTCATATCCAACGCACGCACCAAAAAAGCCAATTTATCTGCTGCTTCCTCAATGATCTTAGTCGTGGGTTTACCCGCACCATGTCCCGCCTTCGTTTCAATTCTAATTAATACTGGTGCATCACCAGCTTGAGCAGCTTGTAAAGCCGCAGCAAATTTGAAACTATGGGCAGGAACGACGCGATCGTCATGATCGGCAGTGGTAATTAGCGTGGCTGGGTAAGCAGTACCAGGTTTAAGGTTGTGTAGTGGCGAGTAGGCATAAAGTGCTTTGAATTCCTCTGGATTTTCTGGTGAACCATATTCAGGAGTCCAAGCCCAGCCAATAGTGTATTTGTTGAAGCGCAACATATCCATTACTCCTACTGCTGGCAAAGCTGCGCCAAATAAATCCGGACGCTGAGTCATGCAAGCACCCACTAACAATCCGCCGTTACTTCCACCTGCGATCGCCAATTTTGCTGATTTAGTGTAACGATTGGCAATCAACCACTCAGCAGCCGCAATGAAATCATCAAACACATTCTGCTTTTTCAGCTTCATCCCTGCTTGATGCCATTCTTCGCCATACTCACCACCACCGCGTAAATTAGCAACGGCATAAACACCACCCATCTCCATCCAAATCAAATTGCTGACAGAAAAACTTGGTGTCAGCGAGGCATTAAAACCACCATAACCATAAAGGTTGGTAGGATTGTTGCCATCTAATTTAATACCCTTTTTGTGGGTAATAAACATTGGCACTTGCGTGCCATCTTTGCTTTTATAGAAAACTTGCTTTGTTTCATAATCAGCAGGGTCAAAATCCACTTTTGGCTGACGGAAAATTTCACTTTTACCGTTCACCATGTCGTAGCGGTAGATAGTTCCTGGTGTGATAAAATTGGTAAAACCATAAAAAGTTTCAGTATCATAGCGTTTGCCACTAAAGCCGCCAGCCAAACCAATGCCAGGTAATTCTACCTCACGCACAAACGCACCATTGAGAGCAAAAATTTTGATTTGACTGCGGGCGTCTTTGAGATAATCAGCAACAAATTGATTATTAATTATGCTCACCCCTCCCAGAGTTTCTGCTGCTTCTGGAATAATTTCTCGCCAATGCTTTGGCGCTGGATTTTTAGTATCAATGGCAATAACTCGTCCGCGTGATGCATCTAAATCTGTACGAAAATAAAAGACACTCTCATCATTGTCTATAAAGCTGTAATCAGCCTCGAATTTATTAATTAGTTCTACTACTTCTGCATTTGGTTTAGTTAAATCCTTATAGAAAACCAAATTTTTAGAATCAGTTCCAAGCCAAACTGAAATAATCAAATAGCGCCCATCTTCTGTAACACTGCCATCAAAACCCCATTCTTTCTCGTCAGGGCGATTGTAAATCAAAGTATCTTCTGATTGAGGTCTACCCAATTGGTGGTAGTATAGTTTTTGATAATAGTTGACATCTGCTAATTCTGATTTTTCTTTTGGTTCATCGTAGCGACTGTAGAAAAAGCCTTTACCATCATGCGTCCACGATGCGCCAGAGAATTTAATCCACTTGAGATGGTCTTTTAAATCTTTACCTGTTTCAACATCACGTACTTTCCACTCTTGCCAGTCAGAACCAGCGGTAGATAGACCATATGCTAAAAGCTTTCCATCTTCACTGATAGATAATCCAGAAAGAGCAATAGTACCATCTTCAGAAAGAGTGTTGGGGTCGAGTAAAACTTTTGGTGTGTCGGCTAGAGATTTGAGGGTGTAAAGGACGCTTTGATTTTGCAGTCCATCGTTTTTGAAGTAAAAATAGCAATCGCCTTCTTTAAAAGGAACACTGTATTTTTCATAATCCCACAGCTTAGTAAGGCGCTGCTTGATTTTCTCCCTGACAGGAATTTCTTCAAGGTAGCCAAATGTAACTTTATTTTGCGCCTCTACCCAAGCCTTGGTTTCTTCTGAATCAAGGTCTTCTAACCAACGGTAAGGATCTGCAACTAAAGTACCGTGGTAATTATCCACGCGATCGCTTTTCCGGCTAGGTGGGTAAGTGAGACGTTTCGCAGCTGGCATAGTCTGGGACAGAAATCTTCTTTGTACATGGTACTCAGAAGTTGAGGGGTTGGAGCGATAGGTTGGTAGGAAGAATGCAACAGCAGGAGTCAGTAAGCAGCGAAATATAAGAATAGTTGTCAAAAAAATAACCAGAAGTTGACACGTTCTGGAAAGCACTTTAATCATTAGGAATGAAGACTACAAAAAGCTAATTATGTTCCTACTGTTATACCAATAGAAAGTAAGGCGTTACTGATTGAAAGTATGAAACTGTTAACATCAGATTGACAATATACTGGCGTAGAAGCAATTCATGAATTGCTTCTACAAAATTCATACCTCGATTCAGCAATGCCGAAAGTAAAGGCTGCTTGAGTTTTGCGACTGCACCCTACGCACCTAAAGCACCAAATAATTCTACGCATTACCGCCACTGTTAACTAGCCACCAATTTCTCACCTTTCAGCATCCGCGAAGCTGCTTCAAGAAGGGCTTCTTCTAAATAGGGTTTGGTGAAGTAGCCACTTGCTCCCAAACTGATTGCCATTTGTCGGTGCTTGTCTGCGCCCCGCGAGGTAAGCATAGCGATGGGCAAATGATTGAGATTCGGGTCTTTTTGAATACGAGACAGCAATTCTAGACCATCACAACGAGGCATTTCAATATCACAGAATACGAGGTCGCAAGGCAGACCAGAACGGAGTTTATCCCAAGCTTCCTGACCATCACGCGCTTGTTCGACCCGATAACCTGCCTTATTAAAGGTCAGGGATAGCAGTTCCCTAACTGTAATTGAATCATCGACAATCAGCACTGTTGGGTCAATCTTGTGTGCAGGAACCTCTGGTTGATTCGGAATTGCTTTTTGACTCAAAATACCGACAGTACTTTGTTTAGAAGTTCGTCCTTGGAAGATATCGATGATTTCCAATACATCAGCAATGGGCATAATGCGACCATCACCAAGGACGGTAGCACCAGCTACGCCAATCGGTTTCGGGGCAGGGCCTTCAAATTGCTTAATCACAATTTCTTGTTCGCTTAGCACCTGGTCAACCTGCAAGGCCACTAATGTACTTGCCGATCGCACTACGACTACAGAAATCATATCGTCATCTCTGTTACCGCCGTAGACGTTGCCACGACTAAGTTGACGATTGAAAGTCAAAAGTTCTTTTAACGGTTTAAATGGCAGCATTCTATCCCGCCAATGGATAAATTGTTCATCGCCGTCACCCTGCTGGACATTTTTTATAGGTATGTCTAGAGTATCTTCTACGCCGTCCATCGGGAAAGCAATTCTCGCTTTATCAGAGACACAGCAAAGTGCTTTGCAAATACTGAGTGTCAGCGGCAGACGAATGGTAAAGGTGGTTCCCGTGCCTAAAGCAGAATCAATAGAAATTGTCCCTCGGACTTCACTGATTTTAGTACGAACTACGTCTAAACCAACACCACGCCCCGCCAGATCGTCAGCTTGGTCTTTGGTACTAAAACCAGGTTGAAACAATAGGTCATATACATCGATGCGGGACAGGGTTTTGGCTTCTGCTGGGGTAATCAAACCCACCTTAATTGCCTTTGCCTTTACCCCATCTGAGTTAATGCCTGCGCCGTCATCGCTAACGGAAATTACGGTTTGGTTCCCTTGATGGAAAGCACAAACGGTGATCGTTCCCACGGGTAGCTTGCCTTTGGCTTGCCGTTCTTCTGGCGTTTCAATGCCGTGAGCGATCGCGTTATTGAGCAAATGCGTCAGCGGTGTCTTCAGATGTTCTAAAATCATCTTGTCAATCAAGGTATCCCTACCTTGAATCACCAATTCCACTTGCTTGCCATACTTGATAGCATTGTCGCGCACACCTCGTGGCAGCAAATCGGTAGCCTGAGAAAAAGGCTCCATTCGCGATCGCGTCAGTCCCTCTTGTAGCTGAGTTGTAACCTGACGGAATTGCCGTGCTACCCGTTCGGTTTCTTCGGTAACAAAATCAATGTCACTTGCCGACTCACGCACTCGCACGATAAGTTCGATCATTTCCTGGGACAGGGAATGGAAAGGTGTAAAGCGATCCATTTCTAGCTCGGAAAAACCCCTATCCGTATCTGAACTGGCAAAATTGCTATTTTTGCGGCTGGCTAGTAGAGATGCTTCTAGAAGCGATCGCTCATACAACTCCTGCATTCTCGCTCCCACATCCGAGAGTTGCTGCACCTGATGCAGTAAATTATCTAGTGATTGGCGCAGACGTTCTTGATCCTGCTCTAAGGTGTTACGGTTGACTACTAACTCCCCAACCAAATTACTCAAGTCGTCCAGATGCTTGACTGGCACTTTCATTAATTGTTCAAATCTGGAAGCATTCCAACCAGAGTTACGCCCACCTGGTAAATTGACTGTATTTGGTTTTACCGTTCCCCCTACCATTCCCTCTAATTCTTTAAATTCATTCTCAATCTCTGGAGATGAAACAGGGTTACTGGTAGATTGTTGAGAACTAGTTGCTGCCACATTTTCATCTTGCTCCCAAGCCAGCAGTTCTTCTAGGGCAGCAAATTCTATTTCTTGGCCAGTAGGATCTGAATTTGGTGCTACTTCTGTTTGCAGCAGTTCATCTAACTCGGCAAATGCATCCTGTGTTGTTTCCGCATCTGGAACTGCTGACGCCAATTCCGCAGAAGTAACAGCAGCACTCTCGGTATCTGCAATTGCTGCTATGTGTTCTTCTTCCTGTTGTGCTTCTTCTGTTTTGAGATTTATGACTGTTAATAAATCTTCGTATAAATCAAGTCCGCCAGATTCAACTGCCTCTGGATTTTCAGAAAACGTTGTTTCTGACAACTCAAAAGCATCTTGCAAGCTGGTAATTGTTTCAATCTCTGCAAACCCTGCGTGTGCTTCCGATGTTTGAGATTGGCAAGTATCTGTAGTACTGATATCTGTGTGTGGTGGAGTTGCTGTAGATGAAACGTCATCAGCTAAACTCTCCTGCGGTACAGCAGAAGCAAGATCTATGCTCTCAAGCTGGAAATCGTGGGAGTGAAATGTTTGTAAGTCTTCAAAGAGGATTTCTGGAATCTGGTTGTTATCCTCTTCGAGAGAGTCTACGATCACGTTTAACCAGTCAATTTCCTGCTCAGCAGATGTTTGTGATAAATCTGTAGGTGAGGTGGTAAATTCTGGTGCTAAATCCAGAACTTCTGGCTGTTGCAAAAAGTTGGGAATATCCTGGAGAGATAATTCCTCAGCTACAGTCAATGAGTCTGTTGAGTCACTTGCTAACAACTCGGCAAAAAAATCATCGCCAGCATCTGCTAATAAAATCAGATCGAGCGATTGCTCCTCCTGTGGTAAATCTAGGTCTAAATCTCCCAGTTCAAGATCGACAGTGGAGGGAGGTGAAGGCTGCTGGCGATCGCCAAACATATCATCAGCCGCTGCCGCAGCAAACAAAATCTCCTCTAAAGCCTTGGCTGCATCCTGCTCAATTGGAGATTCTAATTCCAATTCTGCTTTTTCTGTATTTTCCTGCGTCCATAAACTGAGATTATCTTCAGCAGGAAAAAATTCTGCGGTTGTTGCAGGCAGCGTCACAAACAAATCATCAATTTCTGACTCGTCGGTGCTAAGAGTCGAGCTATTATCTTCTTCACTCTCGTCAAACAGACTATCTAAAGTCCAGTTTTCTTCTGTTTTGTTTGTTATGTCTAAACTAATTTCTTCTAGTAAATCTTGATTCTCAGTTTCCGCCAATAAATTCTCAAAATTATTTTCTGGTTGAATCGGCAGTTCTAATTCATTTGCTTGATAATTTTGGATGCTTTCACTAATATCTGTTGATTGGTTAAAGTCTTCTAATTTTGGCTTAACTATTAAATCAAGGTTATTACTATCATCTTTTTGATTTGGTAATTCTAAATTTTCTGATTCTAAAAAGTCGTCACCAAATAACTGTACAAGAGTTAATTCTTCTTTCGCAATTGTTGCTTGGCTATCATTTACACTCGTTTCTCCTTCTAAAGATAGCAACTCAGCAAAATCATTACTAACATCCTTGGTTTGGCTATCATCGTTTTCAATTGCGATTTCATTAGTAATGGGAGCAGGTTCGAGAATTTCTTCTTCTATGTCCCAGCTTTCATTAAAGTCAGGAGTCTCGCTTTCAAACAACTGGGCAAGAGTACTCAATTCGGCTATACCTACCTCTGGCCCATGGGGTTCTAAACTGTCATCAATGCTGAGATCTTCATCCTCTACATCTTCAATGCCAAAGGGATTGGATAGCTCCGTTAAGCTAGTAATAGTGTTTTGTAAATCAAAATCTATAGACTCAGGTTCAGCTGTTAGCTCAGTAAAATTATCTGTGTCACTACTAAATTGCTCTGATAGCTCAGATAGGCTGGTGATGCTATCTTCTTGTTCAAAATCTAGAGTTTGGGGATCAAGATTGAACTCGGCAAAATGGTCTGTGTCACTGCTAAATTGCTCTGATATTTCAAATAAGCTAGTAATAATATTTTCTTGTGGAACATCTATTGGCTCTGGTTCTGCTATTAATTCAGCACCATCATCTGATGTTGAAGTGACAGTTTCATCAGCGCTAGCAGTCTCGAAATCGATGGGGAATAGAGTTTCCTCGTCAGTCTGTTCATCCAGCGCATCATTTGTTATATCTAACAATTCAATTTCGGGCGGAATTAATGCTTCTAGTTGTTGACTGAGGGTAATTTCAGCTTCTCTACCCGTCAGAACTAATTCCAAAGCTTGTTTGATATCTGTAATGACGATTTTTGCTAAAGTCAGATAAGAATTTTCTTGATTGGCGATCGCCTGGCTAGCTGAGCGACACAAATTACACCAAGGCGGACAATTCAAGTCTTCACCAAGCTGAATTAATTGGCTACAGCAATCTTGGAGATATTGCCGGGTTTCTGGTGTTGCTGGCTGCTTAAACAACTGCAACATTTCCCGCAGTTTTTGCAGCACCAAGTTTTGGCAGTTTTGCCAGCGATCGCTGTCTGAAAATGCAACTGCTGTGCTTCCTTGTTGGACTAGCAGATCCAGATGTTCATTCAGCCACGCAAATACAGGTTCGGCTTCTGACATGATCTGATTAGCAGTCTCTTCTGTCAGACCAAAAGGCCCCTGTAGATTTTCCAACAACGCTTTCAGGGTATCAGATACACCCAGAAACAAAGACTCAAGCTTTTGATCAACCTTAACTGGCTCCTCTTTCAAAACTTTGAAACAGTCTTCCAAGCGGTGAGCTGTACGCTGAATACTAATCAGACCAAGCATTGCTGCTCCTCCTTTAATAGAGTGAGCCGCCCGAAAGACTTCATTGAGCATTTCTGAGTCTTTAATAGTACTCTCAAGATTCAGCAATCCCTGCTCAATAGTAGTCAGGTGTTCTTTTGCTTCCTCAATAAAGTAACCGAGAATTCGCTGTTGTTGTTCTGGGAGCATAGGAAATTATGAATTATGAATTATGAATTATGAATTTTTGAACTTTGAATGATGAATTTTTTCAGCATTCAGCATTCAGCATTCATCATTCATCCCTCATCTTTTACCTAGTTTCAGCAGTTTCGACTCGGAAGCGTTCCACAGAAGCAATTAAGTCGCGGGAAACACCTACTAAGTTTTGTAGTGCCCCAGAAACTCGTTGTGCTTCTTGGGAGGTTTCTTGGGCTGTGAGTTCCACTGATTGCATCACTTGAGCCACAGCGCGAGAGGTTTCCGTTTGTTCAACTGTATCAGAAGTAATCGATCGCACAAGAGTATCGATACGATTTGCTACTTGAATAATATTTTCTAGCGATCGCTTGGCTTCTTCTGCAAGTTTTGTACCTTGAATTACCTGCTGCGTGCCTTCCTCCATTGCAGTCATTACAGAGCCAGTTTCGCTCTGAATTTGCATCACAATTTGCTCAATTTCTTTGAGGGATTTCGCTGATTTATCTGCTAGCTGGCGGACTTCATCGGCGACAATCGCAAAACCCCGTCCGGCTTCTCCTGCCCTTGCTGCCTCAATACTGGCGTTGAGGGCGAGTAAGTTTGTTCTGGAGGCAATCTGAGAAATCAACGCCACAATTTTAGAAATTTCCTGGGATGATTCTGCCAATCGCTTCACTTTGCGAGTAGTTTCGGCTACAGTTTCCCGAATTTCTAAGATCCCCGCCACGGTATTTTCTACTGCTTCCCCTCCTTTAAGAGCGATCGCGCTGGCTTCACGGGCAACAGTTTCGGCTTCCCGTGCTGCTTCTGCTACCCGTTGAATTGAGTCAGTCATTACCTGTACGGAATTCAGCGTTACCGCCAACTCTTCTGCTTGGCGCAAGGCATCGCTAGATAATGCCCTCGCAAATGTCTCAGAATTGGTAGATCCTTTGGTCACTTCCCGCGCCGCTACTTTCACCTGTTGAACGATATCCCGCAGGTTCTGAATTGTCAGGTTAAAAGCATCGGCAACTGCTCCCAGTACGTCGGCTGTCACCTCAGCTTGGACAGTCAAATCTCCCCTAGCAGCTCCTTCTACATCATCCAGCAGGCGAATCACTTGCCGTTGCAAGTTTTCTTTCGCTTCCTCCTGTTCTTGAGCTTTGCGTGTAGCTTCATTTGTAGTCGTGAAAATTACCCGAGCCATTTCATTAAAGCCAGCGGCTAGCTTTCCCAACTCATCTTCAGAATATACCGTGGCTTGGACATTAAGATTACCTTTGCGGACAGCATCAAATTGGGTTTGCAAATCCTTGGTAGTGCGGCGAATTTGTCTGAGGGTAAAATTGCCCATCAAGCCTGCGGTAGCAAAACTGGCAACTCCTGCTGCTAATGCCATCGCCCAGCCAGTGTTCCGTACTGACTCTCGTTGCTGGGGTGGAGAAATGGTTGTAGTAGCAAAGCTGACTACGGCAACAACCACCGCTGAAACAACGCCGACACTGCCAGCAATTATCCATTGTTTGTTAGCTAGCGGAGCATTTTCTAGGGGTGCGAAAATGCCTTGTTCAACGCTGACTTGGGGTTCGATATTAGTAACATCTGCTTGGGTAAAGACTGGAACTGCTTCTTGCGAACCAGTGATACTAAATAATTCATCGTCGCGATCGCTCTCTGTGGCACTGCTGGCAGCCTCATTGCTTTTTTCGCCATTCTCAGGAGTTTCAAAGACTTGATTGTAACTCCTGCCATTGCCTGTGAGCGATCCGGAATGTAGTTGCGAGTCACCCAAATTAGAATCTGTGACGAAATCGAACTCAGCCTGAATATCTCCCAGATCGTCAAATTCATCAAAATCATCTAAAAACTCGATGTTGCTACCCTGGGAAATCTTGCTATTCAGTCTACTGTTATTTGTGTCTTCTTCGGCAAATGTTTCCGAGCCAAACGCAGACTCAAATGCTTCTAGATCAAAACTGTCATCATTATCAAAGCTTTGATTTTGGCTTGCCTGGTTACTGGCATGAAGTTGCTTTTCTTCTAAAGTGAAAGTGCTATTGAAAGAAGCTACAGATGAAAACTTTTCTTTACTGTTGTATCCGAGGCTATCAAGCCCTGCTAAATCAGTATCAGTTCCTGTTTCTTCCATCAGTAAAGTTTCATCTTCAAAATTATTTGTTTTCAAGTTGTTCAAATTATCAGTATTATTATGTTTTTGTGCTGTGCTGTTAGCAGCATGGATTTCTTGACTATCCAAGCGATCGCTAGATGCTAAATTAACTGTTGCAAATGCTGAATTGCTAATATTTTGCTCAATATCTGCTGATTTTTGTAAATCGCTATTTACCTCTAAATCTTGTTCTTTAAATGTTGAAATATCATCTTGTAAGAAAGCAGGCAGTTCTAATTCTGCTCCATTCCAAACGTTTGCCTTTAAATTGATATCCACCTCTTCTTGAGAGGATGCAAAAGGATTGTCATCAAAAGTGTCTGAAGAATTTGATTCAGTATTAAATAAACTACTATCTGTGGGAATATCAAATGGACTGCTACTTAAAGAAATGTCTTCTATCTCCTCCACTGCTTCTTGTTGCCCAATAAAGGAGTTGAAATCTAAGCGATCGCTATTTGATTCCTCTACAGATCCCAAATCTTCTAAATCTTGCGCTTGTTGCTCAACTCCCACAGACGAAACAGATGATTCCTCCATCTGCTGTTGAGAGTTATAGTCTACTAATTCCTGTTGATATTGATTGATATTATCCAGTCCATTTTTAGCAAAGCCAGTAATTTCTGGATCTTCAGTTAATTCTAATACCTTTTGATATTCTACTTTGGCCACATCATACTGCTGTAGAACGTAGTAGACGTGACCTCGGAGCAAATGGGTGTTGGGGTCATCTGGTAAATTTTGTACCACCTCATCAATGAGGGTAGCTGCTCCTTCATAATTTTGTTGCGCGTAGGCTGTCAGAGCCTGTTGATATGTCTGCGCGTAATCATCTATACTCGCTGCCATTTCCTGCCTCCCTATGTTATCCTGCCCAGCGCGCACTTCGTAAAATTGCCATTTGGTCTAGCAGTCGCAGACACTGTTTGTCTTGAGTACCTAATAACCACTCTCCCCGCAAAAAAGGAGCCATAGTATCCGGCACATTCGTTGGTGTCATCAGATTTTGTACATCAAGCCAGTGCATACCACCAATTTCTTCTACTGCTAAGCCTACAATTGTGTCCTGTTCTTCAATAGCAATCACGGAAATTTCTGCGCGATCGGTGTTTAATGCCGTTGCTTCCCCCAAAAATTGACCCAAATCAGCCACCCAAATTACTCGACCTCGTAAATTTAGAGTACCCAAAAGTAAAGGAGAAGCATTAGGAATTGGAGTGATTTTATCAGGGCTTAGTTCGATAACCTCGCGAATGCCGATGGCTGGTAGTGCAAACTCCTGATGCGAAGGAATGAAAAACCGTAAGTATAACTCACCTTCAGGACTTTCTACCTGTAATTCAGGACGAAAGTGATCTTGGCCACTGCCTCCTAAAAAGTCCGGTTTGTTGACCATGTTATGCTCATCCTTATCCTCGCAGCAGTTGTTTGACTGTTCCCACCAACTCGGTAGGTTGGAATGGTTTAGCTATATAGGCATCTGCACCTTGCTTCATCCCCCAGTAGCGATCGAATTCTTCGCCTTTGGAAGAACACATTACCACGGGAACGTTTTGGGTTTTTGGATCGGATTTTAACCGACGGCAAACTTCGTAACCATTCATCCGGGGCATGACAATATCTAATACTACTAAATCGGGAGGAGCGGTTTGAATTGCTTCTAACGCTTCTAATCCGTCACTGGCATGGGTTACTGTTAAGCCACTTGCTTTCAGGAGGTCTGTAATCATCTCCCTTTGGGCGATACTGTCTTCCACGATCAGAACTGTACTCATAAATGCCCCTATCGACCTCCTGATATAGACGTTCCCCTTGGGAATATTCCCTGATTTACCCGCAAGCATTTAGTGTATAAAATAATTCTATTTTTCACTTGTACTAGATAATAGAGGTTGTTCTTAAGCTGCCTGATTCTGTGATAATATTTTTTACTCCATCTTTTACCGGATCAACAAGTGCTGTGTATGTTTTATTACTCTATTCTTGCGAGAGTTGAGATATCTCTCTACCAGAATTACTAATTCAGTATTCCCAAATGGTTTTGTTAAATAATCGGTTGCTCCCGCGATTTTTGCTCGCACTCGGTCTAAAAATCCTTCTTTGGCAGTAAGCATGATAATTGGTACGAATCGAAAAGCTTGAGAATGGCGGAGCATAGCACAAATTTCATACCCGTTCAATTCCGGCATCGCAATATCGCAAAAAATTAAATCGGGTTTGAGTTGAAAAACCAGACTGAGAGCTTCTAAGGGATTAGTGAGAGCGATCGCTTCATAACCTTCTGTTTTCAAAATAGTTTCTATACTCGTACAAATGCTGGTTGCATCATCAATACATAGGATGCGTTGCTTTCTGCTTTGCTCTAAGGGCAGGGTTTTATCTTGTATGTCCTTCAGTGAATTTGCTGTTTCTGAATATACAAGCTGTACCCAACCTTGTTGTACGTATGGGTGTATTGCCTTGGCGACAGTCACGATATCTTGGTTGAGATAGCGGGCTAATTTACGCAGGGAGGTTTTGCCATCTGCCCAATGCTGTAGCTTATTCACCGTTGCCTTTGGTAGTGAAGAACGCAACTTCACTATGTCAGCAAGCACAGGAAATTGCTCGGGGGACTGAATATATGGGTACAGTTGCTTCCACTGTTGCACCTGTTTAACAATTTTGCTAAGTAAGGGAGCGATTTCCAAGGTAGTCAATTGTGGGGTAATTGCTGAATCCACCTCAAAAATAAAACTACCCTGGTGTAAATTTAACAGGTCAAACAAAGTCTCATGCACCAAGCAGTGGATGATACTGCAAGCTTGTTTTGGCTTGATCGTATTCTGCTCTAATAGCATCCACAAATAGTCATACTCAGCTGTATTCAGCGTTCCCAAGCAGGCTAGTTGTTGTTCGTCCAGTTGTACCTTGACTTGATAGTGACGCAAATAATCACTCAGCCGGGATAAACTATTATAGTCATTGGCTGCATAAATAATTTGACCATTGACAAAAAAGATAAGCCAAGACTGTTGTTTGTTGCTATTGGCAGGGTAATGACTAGCTGTGTCATCTACACCTAGCTTGGAACCTTTGTCAGAACTGCAAGCTTCTACAAATAGTTGCCCAGTGCGCTGCCCCAACTCTATCAATTGCAGGATACTGCGGATATCAATTTCATTTAAATTTCCCTGCATTTAGTAAAAAGGCGCTCCTTGTAATATTATTTACATTATTTAGTTAATTTTGCTTTTTAGGATTAGGAATTAGTGAATAATTTTATACTACTAGCCCCCAGCCCTAGCTCCTAGCCCTAGCCCTTTGGTGGTGCAACCTTCAACATCGAGTTTTCTTTGTGTCTTTGTGCCTACCCTGCCTTAAGCCCTCCGGGTTCGTCAGTCGCTCATGGGGGAAACCCCCAAGAACGCGCTGACTCACCGCTGCGCGTCTATGTGGTGAAAAAATAAATTTTCTTAACCACCAAGACACAAAGACACCAAGAAAAATCCATTTCCAAGACTTACACCTTGACAGGGGTACTCCTAGCCCCTACCCCCTGCAAATCTACATATTATTCAAAAAAAGTTAATTTTCCGTAATGTATTTAAACTAAGTGAGTGATAACACGGTAGTCATCATAACTGGCAGCAGTACAAAATATTAAAGAAGCAACGATTTGGTTGTATAAATATCAAGACGTAATATCTCGCGTCTATATATAACTTCTACCTGTCTTGTTTACCTAGAATCTAGGTTAAATAAGACAGATTAACGTAATTATCTAAGGTATAACCAAAAACACGGCCATTAAGTGCATCAAAAGGATTAAAGGTGTGCTGTATTTAGCAGAAGTACAAAAACAAAAAGGCAGTTTACTTGGTGGTGGTGGCAAAACGGAATTGAAACTGCTGGCTTGTCAGCGGACAGACCAGAGTTGGAGTACCGTATCGGAAGAAGTAATAGCTGCTGAGGAAGCCAATAAATTAAATGATGGCGCGCTCGTATTGGTAGAACTAAATCCTCAGCGTCAAGTGCAGCGAATTCAAGAGGCGGGACGCCCCATAGTGAACATTTTGCAGAATTTTTCCCGTCAGTTAGAAAAGTTTAAGGTCAAGGAAGAAGAAATTGACCAATGGAAAGAGTCGCTGACGTTTCAAGCGCAGGAACTCAACCGCCGCGAAATGGAGATGGAAACGCGCTTGGAACAATTGCAACAAATGGAGGATGAGTTTCAACGTTTGGATGCAGAAAAACAGGAAGTTGAAACGTCCCGTGCTGACATAGAAAAGTTGCAACAAGAAATTGAGCGCAACCGTCAGGAATTGGAAGGAGCTTGGGAGCATTTGCGCGGTGAGCAGCATCGTTTGGAAGAATGTCAAGCACAGTTGCAGCAGGGAACTGTAGTTGATGAAGAGCAAAGTCGAGTGCTCAAAGAGTTGCTTGATCGCCTTTCTAGTAGTGTTGCTCCCACAGAAACAGTGCGGGAAAACCTGCATCTGGCATTTGAAATGGTGGAGAAACAGCAAGCTGTTCTCAACCCTCATTGGCAACAACTAGAGCAGCAAAAAACGGCGGTTGATGAACAACAGGCGGAAGTGGAGCGCTTATCGCAAGTCTTCTTGGAGCTACAAAACGAATGGCAGCAAGCTCAAAATTCTTTGGAACAACAAACAGCCGATTTAAAAGCGAACACAGCCACTCTCAACAGCAAGCAAGAGTATGCTCGGATTCTGAAAGAGCAGTTGCAATACCAGGACGATTTATATCAGCAGATCCAATCTTTAGCAGCAAAGTCTGGTGATGCTGCAAGTCCAGAAGTTGATATTGAAGCTTTAGAGAAAATGCCTCTAGAAGAACTGCAAAAGATCGTGCAGGACTTGCAGGAGAAGCTAAATATAGATTCAAGCTTTGTTAAAGAACAAGAACAAGAACTCGAAGATAAGCAACAAACTATAGAAGAACTACAACAAAAGATAAATCAAGCATCGGCAGATGAACAGAGTAAATTAGAAGCCGAACTGATTGATGAAAAAGACCACTACCAAATGCTGAACGAAACTTTGGTAGGACAACGTCGTCATTTGCTTGAACGTCAGTCACTTCTGAGGCAACATAAAACAGTACTGCTGCGGCGGCAAGGACAAACTCTTGCTAATGTCCAAGAAGATGAGAAATTAGATTTAAACCCGATACTAGAACAAATTGAAAAGCAGCGACAACAACAGTCAGAAGCACTGCAAAATCTAGAACAAGAGATTGAGCAGCTACAGACTAGCATTAAACAAATACTCTTAACAATTGAGCAGCAAACTCAAGAGCAGGTAATGAAGCGCCAAGAACTGCAAACAATGGAGCAAAACCTGCTATCCTTGCGAACAGCAACGGCTGAATGCTTGGGTCAAGTGAATTTGTATCAAGAAGCATTGCAACCAATTCAGGATTCCCTAGATAGTTTGCGGCAGAAACTGCAAGGCATAGATGAATCTTTAGCTCAAGTTCAACAAACTGGCGATTACCAACTCCAAGCTATTACTCAGATGCGCCAGGTTCTTCTTAGTTTGATTTCTCAACCAGAATTGGCGGCAACATAAAAATTATGAATGATGAATGATGAATTATGAATTGTTTTTTCTATCATTGATTATTTAATGCAGATCCAATCGCCTTCTACTTGCGCGATCGCCCCACCAGGAAATGGATCTGTTTGCGATCGATTTGGTGCTGTAATTAAGGCTGTGAGTTTTTCTATTTGCTCGAAACTCGGAGCTATAGGAAGTATTTGTTGTAATATCTGTCGCATAACACGACGTTGTAAAGCAATTGACGCTTTCTGCAATACACGACGATTTAGTTTAAAGGGAAATGAAGAGTAGGCAATTCCTACCTTATCTCCCCATTTCCCACTCTCCCACTCTCCCACTCCTCCCCTCATCGCCTCTTCCCGCAACTGTTGGGCAGCTTGTTCTAAATATTCCACTTCTGCTTGCAGTAGTTCTGCTGTTTGAGCTAAGGCTGATTCTACTTTAGGATTGAAATTTTCACACAGATATGGTATCAGTTCTTGGCGAATTCGGTTTCGGGTATACTTGAAATCAAGATTTGTGGAATCTTCCCAAATTGATAGCTGGAAGTCTTGGCAAAATTGACCTGTTTCTGTACGAGTGATTTCTAAAAGTGGGCGCACTAACGCAATGCCATCAACAAGTGAACGTCGCCAAGTTAAAGCTTGCAAACCATCTGCCCCAGTACCGCGAATTAAGTTGTAAAGCAGAGTTTCTGCTCGATCGCTGGCTGTGTGACCTGTAACGATGCAATTGTAATTATACTGCTGGGCGATCGCACCTAAAACTTTGTACCGCCAATCGCGTGCGGCAGCTTCACTATTTAAAGGCTCGTGAGCTATTTCTAAATAAAATGGAATATCCCAATTTTTCGCTAAGCCTTCAACATGTTGAGCATTAGCTTGAGAGTCTGAACGCCAGCGATGATCGCAGTGGGCAATGCCTAAATACCATCCCCATTTTGGTTGTAAATCTAAAAGTAATTTGATTAAACACAAAGAATCTTGTCCGCCGGACACTGCAACTAGTAGGCGTTGGTTGCGTTCAAATAGTTGACGCGATCGGATAGTGCGATGGATTTTTGCATGAAGAGGAGTCCATACCATTTTGAATTCGCAAGGCAGACAGACGGACGTAGATAAACGCAGATAATTTTCTATTGTATTGGCATGTAGGATAAATAAAATTTCTTTCAGAGTGGATACCTATTCAGAACATAGGACTATGTTCATGATCCCAACACTTGTTATGATGCCAACTTCTGTGAGTACGTTGACATTGAGATGCATTGTTTATCCAAGGAATTGATGTAGGGTGGTGCGAGTCGTAACTGAAGGTGAATAAGGTGAATAAGGTGAATAATGAAGAAAAGGTAGTAAAAGCGCAAATTGGTAGGATGATTAGAAATACAATGCCCAGCACAGTGTTGCTGGGAGTCCAAAAACTTCTGCTTTTTCCATATTGCAGAATATTTTTCGTAGGTTTGGAACTTCGTAACATAATATCAATCCCATAAATATTAATTTTTTCATGGCGTGCCCCTGTAGTATTAAATACTTTTAAACATAATTTATGGTATATCTAATACTAGAGCCATGATAATATTACTGAATTTATTCCCAGCCTAAATTAGATATTTTATGCCACCAATATTGTGATAAATAACTAATTGAAACTAAGTTTGTTTGGCTAAAAAAGTTCAAAATATTAATTTTGCTTAGTATAAATTTCACTCAGCCAAAAATCATCATTGAACCACTAAGACACAAAGACACCAAGATTAGTAACTTCGTGAAACCTCGGTGTCTTTGTGTTTTTATGGTTGAATACTTTTGGCTATATCATCACAGGGCTAGCATTTTTTACCCTATGATATTACTGCGATCGCTCTATTTGTTCTAGTTGCTGACGAAGCTCATCAAGTGGTGATTCTGGTTCGTCAGGATAAAATTCTAAAGTGATACGGATTTTTCCTTTTTGCCAGTCTTTAGCACCTGGTTTCAGGATTTCACATGATTGTCCTTCGCCCAACCACTTCTGCTTGAGTTCATCGAGTCCTGACAAGACTTGTTTCATCCTTGCCGTAAATTCATCTACTTTGAATGTAGGGTGAGGCATTAAAATTTGACCAGAATTCATTGATACAACATCATCTTGACCCAGCGCTTCCCATCCATAATTCATAAATCAATCTCCTGTAACTAAATTTATAGTTCCCAAGAAATTGTGGCTAATCTCCAATCTATATATTTTCCCCCTCTCTGCTTGCGGAGAGGGGGTTAGAGGGTGAGGTTACTAAAAGAACCAACCGTAGGAGTGTAAACCCTTACCCAAAAGATTGACTCCTAAATAGCAAACCCAAACAACAACAAAACCACTGGCAGCTAAAATGGCCGGACGACGCCCTTGCCAACCGCGAGTAATACGGGCGTGGAGATATGCCGCAAATACTAACCAAGTAACCAGTGCCCAGGTTTCTTTAGGGTCCCAACTCCAGTAAGAACCCCAGGCTTCGTTAGCCCAAACTGCACCAGCAATAATACCAATCGTGAGGAGAGGAAATCCTAATCCGATGATGCGATAGCTGATGTTGTCTAGAGTTTCGGCAAGGCTAAGGCGCTGGGGTGAGAGGGGTTCGGAATTTTGGATATTGGATTCTGGATTTTCGATTACGGGTGCTAGTACCGTATCCAAAACAGCGGTTTTACCGTTGCTAGTGGTTTCATAACGGGCAGCACCATTATTTTCTGCTGCTAGTGCTGGTGATTGAGAAACTAATTCACCTGCTTTCTGCAAGCGATAACCGTTGCTGCGATAGCCACCAGTTCCTACAGAACTACCTTGGAGTTGGATATCTTGCCCGCGAGTAACGACGAGGAAAGCGATCGCCAGTAGTGAACCTACCAGCAAAGCGGAATAACTCAACATCATCACGCTGACATGCATCATCAGCCAATTCGACTTCAATGCAGGTACTAAAGGTTCTGCCACTTGCATTTGGGATGGTAGTGTAAGAGTGGCAAAAGCAGTGATGATCATCGCTACGGGGGCAGTAAAAACTCCCACCAAGCGGCTACGGCTGTTGTTTTCGGCAATGAGATGGATGGTGGTGATCCCCCAAGCTAAGAAAAACAAGGACTCATATAAATTACTGAGAGGGAAATAGCCAGCCTCTAGCCATCGGGCCCCTAACATGGTGGCGATGCATAAATTCGCGATCGCCATTCCTGCGGTTCCCAAAGCTGGCAGGTAGGACAGATTGGGAAAAGCTGCCCCACTCCAATAAACCAGCATCGTGGCGAAGAGAACAGCAAAGGAGGCATTGTCTAGCCAGTTCTGGAGTTGCACCAGATTCATACAGTATTCTCCCCTATGGATTCCTAAAAGTGTGAATTCTAACAGTTCTGATCCTATCTGTTTCGGGGCGTTTAGTGATTAGTTGTTGGTTGTTGGTTAGTGGTTAGTGGTTAGTAGTTAGTAGTTAGTGGGCAAGGGGCATAGGGCAAAGGGCAAAGATAATCGTTAAATCCCAATTCACTTCGGCCCGATTCCCAATGCCCGATTCCCAATTCCCCATCTCCCTATCTCCCCATCTCCCACTCTCCTACTCCTCTCCTCTGATTGAGGGACTAGGCAGAGGGGCTACTCCTTTGGTTTTTTTGAGTGCTAGAAATATGTTGTAACGATTACTACGACTATCGCTAACAGCAGTTGTTACACCAATTGAGCGTGTTGCTGATAATAATAATTGTTGATTTGGTAATAAGGTCGGAAGAGGAAAATTTTTTGCCGTACGTTCTACATCTAAGAAAAAGTGACCATTTGTAGGATCGGGTTCTGAAGGAACTGTTTCTCGAAATTGAGGAGTACTAGCTAATGTGTTACTGGGTTTAGGGATTATTTTATCGCTGACAGGAGCACCAAACGCCAGAAAAGCAACATCTTCATCTAACCAGCCGTGGGTGGCGGTTAAGATACCCGATGTTCCAATCCAATTGACAACTGGTTTACCTGCCACTGTCTTTTGCTGGATCTGGAATTGGTATTGAGTTTTCATGACTTCATCGATCTGTTTTAAAGATGCCTCTGCACGATCGCGATCGCTTGTTCGTACCATGAATACTAAGGAAGCACGAAAATCGTCTGATAAACCATTTTTGGGACTAGAGGGAATAACTGAGACAGAAAATTCATTACCCATCCAACTCAGCAAATCATCCTCTAAATCGAGATTTATCAGAGATTTCACACCTGCCCGCAGTTGTTCTGGTGGAAAGGGCGAGAGTGGATTTCCTTGGGAGGTGGAAACGTAATCTTTCCACAACTGCTGTAAATTACCGCCAGACAGCATCATTAAAGTTTCAGCTGGCACGCGCTTTTGCATATTCCCAGCTTTATTGTCTACTGCCAGTACGCGCTGACCGTTGGGATTTAACCAAGAAATACCTTTAATGCGTATTCCTTGTGACTCCAGGGTAATTGATCCAGCTAAACCTTGATTATTCTGCAACTGTGCCAGCACTTGAGCAGGCAAATGACGATTACCGGATGCAGCAGCAATTTTGGCAGAGTAAGGCACATTTACATAAAACTGGGCAAAAGGTTGATAAGTAGCAATTTTAGGAAAATTATCGGTAAAACCTGCTGTTTTGGATAATGTTGTCTTATTCTTATAGGCAGTAATAGCTCGTTCTGTGGTTTTCGGACTATCGGTGACGATCAGGAAGCGCCCATCTAGGACTGCTGTTGACAAGCTTTCTGTTGATGTCGAGTCGGTTTCTTTAATAGCGATTCCTTTATAGGTGCGGTCAATCCATTTACCCTGTTTCAGGGCTTTAGGTTGTGCCAAGATGCTTTTAGCTCGTTCGGGGTTTTTTATCGGCAGTACTACTACCAAAGACTGCTGATTCATAACACTACTGCCATCAGTAGCTACAGGGTTGGGTGCAGGTTTGGTTGCCTCTGGGGCAAGAATGGCGATCGTGACTTGCTCGCCAACCCAAGGACTGATATGTTTTTGAAAGTCGTAACCATTGTTGGTGAGAAAGCGATCGCGCAACTGCACTAGATTCTTATCAAGTTCGACTTGGGTTTCTTTTGTCCCAAGTTCCCGGAATTTCTGCCATTGTCCGGGGTCGGTACTTAGAGAAACCGTGAACAGGGCATCTTGGGGAATTATATTTGCACCTACTGGCAAATCTCTAGCAAAAGGTTGTCCTTGTGTTAACAGCCAGTATGCTGCTACACCACCACCAATCAATAAACCCGCTGACGAAAGTGTTAGTACCAGAGCTGGTTTATTTTTCTTATTCTTCATCAAAGCAGATACAACGGGCAGCGCCATTGAAACAAATACCTCATCATCGCGAATTCGTTACTTGCTTTGTTGGCAAAGTAAACCAAAATATTTCTCCAGCATGGGGAGTGTAAATTATATTTATTTTATTTATTTACTCTAGACAGTGATTATACTTCCGTAATAAACTACCACTTTTTTCTCAAATTGCCACCTTACTTATTAGTCATGATTTTGTAGCGATTTTCCATTTTTCGGTTTTGTTTTGAATTTTGGTGATAAATCCTTCATTTTAGAAACTCTGACAAGATAACATGTCCTGACAAAACTGTAATTTCTCAGCAGTTTCACCGTCATCCAGTGACAGAAAAAACATTCTGTACAAACATCTCTTTACGAAAATTCAAGGATTTATAAACATAGTCTGAGTTGAGTTAAACCAACTCAAAATATGGGATTACAATTCCAGATTCCAAGGATTTTACCTCTATAGCTACAATTCAGTGAAGTGATACGGAACTTGGGGTCTTAAGCGCGTTTTAAGATAAAGTGTAAAGTCTTTTGAAGAATTGGTATGAGATGAAATTCTGTTATCAGCAAACGCTAATTATTTTTTTATTCTGAAAACAGGATTTTAGAGTCGATTGATCAAGTAAATCCTATGAGGATTTGAGCAAAACTTTAAGCATCCCACACTATTTATGATGTTAGGGCTGGGTTTGGCGATCGCGTATCATCCTCACCGTAAGGCTGCGACTACTGAGTTCTAAACTAAAAATAAACAAAAGGTATATGTGGTGGATGTTACAAACCTCCGCCTACTAATAGATCTGTTGCTAAGCGTCTACTGCCTCTTGATTTTTGGCTTCTTGCACTAACTGCATTGACCCCAAATATTTTGTTAAATAAGGTGAAAAAACTTCATAAATTAAAGTTAAAGGCTGTCCATGATGCCAAAACAAGTAATGCCGTCCCCAAAAAGGGCCAGTCTCTTCAAAGCCAGCTTCTAAAGCATCTGAGTAACCGTAGTAAATTCCCTGGACATCGCGATATAACTCTGTGCGGAGACGAGCTAAACTAGCCCAAATCGGCAATGAACGATTTTGTAAATACTCATCTACATGAGAGGCTTCCCACCATGAAGTGGCATAGGCCAACCGCTGGCCAGAGGCGGTACGCAGCCACACCTGTCGCCGCAGCCTCGGCCCTGGTACGGCTTTGATCAAATCGGGTGCGCCATCTAAGTCCATGCCAATCAATGACATGTCAATGACATCCACTTCCGTTGGCTCACCGGTGAGCAACTGTAAATGTCTTGTTGGGGAGCCATCGCCTAAAAGTAGCAACTGCCAAGCTGGTGCTAGTTGAGTGTGGGGCAAACTTTGTTGAATAACTTCCTCCCCACCTTGCCATATCGGAGTGAGGCGATGCCACCCCGTGGGCAATGCTAAGTTGTTTGTCGGTGTAAAAGTAGCAGTCAATGTTCTTTACAAAAGTTCACCTATCTCTATGAAAGCATAAAAAACATAGCTGCCCAAGAGGAATAGGAGAGATCGGAACCCAGGGGCTAGCAGCTAGAGATTAGTGTAAAACAAATCTCTGATACTTATTTCAAATACTTATATATAGTGACCAGTTTCTAGCCACATAAAAAATGCGGATGGCGAGACTCGAACTCGCAAGGCAAAGCCACACGCCCCTCAAACGTGCGCGTATACCAATTCCGCCACATCCGCAAGGTTGTCCTGAAGATTAAATATAGCACAACAAAATCACTATAGTGGAGTCATACTTAATTTTTCACTAATTTAAAGAGTTCATATGCACAAAATTTTTCAAATAGATATATCAGACTGACAAGAATGGGCATAGCGAGTCTAACAGACGTATACGGCTTGCCACGCCTGTCTACCATCAAACAGAAGCTCGCTAAACTGTAAAATCACAGTGCGCTCCTCTGGCTTGGAGTGGAAAGCAAAGACTAGCGGCAGTGATGTTGGTAGTAAGTGCGAAAAACCGTTAAGGCAGTGAAGCAAAGCCTTAGGCTATATCATCTCCTGTCATAATTTTGAAATCAGGCGAAAGCGTTGATTAAAATTTGCTGGGAGAGAATGTCAATCTAAAACTTAACTGATATCGAAGCTAGAAGATGAAATTTGACAAAATTTTAATTGCTAATCGGGGAGAAATCGCACTTCGCATTCTCCGGGCTTGTGAAGAAATGGGGATTGCGACTGTAGCGGTTCACTCCACCGTTGACCGCAATGCACTCCACGTCCAACTTGCGGATGAAGCGGTTTGCATTGGCGAAGCCGCTAGCAGTAAAAGTTATTTAAATATTCCCAATATTATTGCTGCTGCTTTAACGCGCAATGCCAGTGCCATCCATCCTGGTTATGGTTTTTTAGCAGAAAATGCTCGGTTCGCAGAAATCTGTGCTGACCATCATATTGCCTTTATTGGCCCTTCTCCAGAAGCTATCCGGTTAATGGGAGATAAGTCTACAGCTAAAGAAACCATGCAAAAAGCAGGAGTACCTACAGTACCGGGTAGTGATGGGTTAATAGAGTCGGAAAAAGAAGGATTAGCGATCGCCAAAAAAATTGGTTATCCCGTCATGATTAAAGCTACCGCTGGTGGTGGCGGACGGGGTATGCGTCTGGTACGCTCAGAAAGCGAATTCGTCAGATGTTTTCAAGCCGCACAAGGCGAAGCAGGAGCAGCATTTGGTAATTCCGGGGTTTATTTAGAAAAATTTATCGAGCGTCCCCGGCATATAGAATTTCAAGTTTTAGCGGATAACTACGGTAACGTCATCCATTTGGGTGAACGGGATTGCTCTATTCAACGCCGCAATCAAAAACTTCTTGAAGAAGCTCCCAGTCCTGCTCTTGACTCAGAACTGCGCGAAAAAATGGGACAAGCAGCGATCAAAGCAGCTCAGTTTATCAACTACACGGGAGCAGGAACGATCGAATTTCTCCTAGATCCCTCCGGTCATTTTTACTTTATGGAAATGAATACCCGGATTCAAGTTGAGCATCCCGTTACAGAAATGATCACCGGGGTAGACTTGGTTGTCGAACAAATCCGTGTTGCTCAAGGAGAAAGACTTAAGCTGACTCAAGACCAAGTTGTTTTACGGGGTCATGCGATCGAATGCCGGATTAACGCCGAAGATCCCGACCATGACTTTCGTCCCTCTCCTGGAAAAATCAGCGGCTATCTTCCGCCAGGAGGTCCTGGTGTCCGGATTGATTCCCACGTCTACACCGATTATCAAATTCCTCCGTATTACGACTCTCTGATCGGTAAGTTAATTGTTTGGGGGCAAGACCGTCCTACAGCCATTAACCGCATGAAAAGGGCGCTACAGGAGTGTGCAATTACAGGACTGCCCACAACCATCGGGTTCCATCAAAAAATTATGGAAAACCCGCAATTTTTGCAGGGTGATGTATACACCAATTTCGTGCAAGAACTGCAAGATTAGGGACTAGGGGGATGGGAAATTGGGAATTGGGCCGAAGTGAATTGGGAATTGGGAATTGGGCATTGGGAATCGGGCCGAAGTGAATTGGGATTTAACGATTATCTTTGCCCTTTGCCCCATGCCCACTAACTACTAACCACTAACCACTAACCACCAACAACCAACCACCAACAACCAACCACCAACAATCCCCTAACTTACCCGAGACATCATAGTCAGCAGTCCTTGTTGACCAAGGAGAATTTCCCTAAGAAAACTGAAGATGCCAACCCAAATAATGGGTGTAATGTCTACCCCACCTAGAGGTGGTACTAACTTCCGCATCGGTACTAAAAAGGGTTCTGTAGGCCAAGCTACTAGATTCAAGGGAAAACGATTTAGATCTAGTTGGGGATACCAAGTTAGAATGATGCGGAAAATAAACAAAAGTGTCATTAATCCCAGTCCTAGACCGAGAATCCAAGCAGTAATGTTAACACCAGTCATTGTTTGAGCTTCTCACTCTCTGTGAAAAAGAATACCTGGGCCAAGAAAGCAGGAAATTTTTTTTAAGCTTTGTAAAGCTATATCATTTTCATTCTAGCCAAATGCGATCGCCCCTCCGCACATATGGAAAAATATATGGTGTTGCTCGAACAGTCTAATAGACCATTAAAATTAGGATACAGTCTGTAAACAAAGGTTGAAAACTATGACACCTTCTTTATCAAATTTCCTTTGGAGCCTGGCTTGGGGTACTGTGATTGTCGTTATCCCCATAACTGTGGGATTGATTTTTATTAGCCAAAAAGATAAAATCCAGCGTTCATAATAATACTTGCGGGAGTCAATTTGACTCTCAAAACCAATTGTCAGTCGGTTTATTGCCTAATTGCTGCCATTTATCTGTCTGAGGGTAATTTCTACCACGTTGACAGATAGTGGCTTTTTAACTTTGGGTGATAATGTAGAGACGCGACGGCAGTTGCACGGGCAAAAAAGCTCTGTACGCACTGCCTTGAGTTTCGCGTCTCTACAATATATTTGTGTGTTGTTAGAGTAGAGATTTAAATACTGACTCGCTAACATAGATTTGATATTAGGAAAAGAACAATGGTAACTTTTTGGCTGAACTCAGCCAGTGTTCTGGCTCAAGTAAACTTTGGGGCGAACTCAGCCAGTATTCTAGGAATTTTCCTGGCTGTGGCTGGGGCAGCCCTGTATTTCCTTCGCACCGTACGTCCAGAACTCTCGCGAGATCAAGATATCTTTTTTGCTGCTGTAGGTTTGCTCTGCGGCTTTATTCTCATTTTCCAAGGATGGCGACTAGACCCGATTCTACAATTTGGTCAGTTGCTTTTGGTAGGTTCAACTGTGTTTTTCGCAGTTGAAAGTATTCGTCTGCGGGGAATAGCTACTCAGCAAGCCAAGCGCAACACGCCAATTGTAGACGATGAGCGAGAGGTTAGCCCCCGCTATAAATATGAAAAGAGATCTCCCTATAAGGCTCAGGTAGACTATGATTTAGAACCACTACCTTACGATGATGAATATGAGGAGGAACGCCCCCGTCCTCGCATTCCAGGTAGCAGGGAAAGCCGTTCATCGCGTGAAGATTATTATGAAGATGAACCCCCCCGCCGTCCAGAACGTCGCAGTGGTACTGAGAAACCAGAACCTAACGAAAGATCTTCCCGTCGTCGTAGCGCTACACGTCCGGTAACTCGTACTCCTGAAAGATTTGAGGATGATTGGGGTACTTCCTCCAAAATAACTGATGACTGGGATAGCTCAGCTAGCGAAGAAAGAAGACCTCCTCGTCGTGGAACTAATGGTTCTTCCCGTCCAGAAAATCGCGGCGATGATATTGCAGATACTACACCCAGACCGCCAAGAAGACGCCGTCCGCCCAGCAGTTCGGAACCTCGACCTGAGCGTCAAGACGATGATGTCATTTCTACAGAATATGTGGAATACAAACCGATGAATCGCTCAGAAGACGAGTCAGATAATTCGGTTAATTTTGATGACGATGTATAAGTAAACTAATGTGGAGGTTGCAAAAAAGGTGACAAAAAACTGTTGAGGTGAAAAAAATTACACCGATGTTTTGGCTCCAAAGACAAATTAGTTGGAGTCTACTTTTTGGTTTGACCAGTTTGCTTGTATCCTGTAGTCCTGAAAATATTCCTATTGGACCAACTTCCCTCAATAGTCGCTACACAGAAGAGCAACCGACCTTGAGTGGAAATGGTCGGCTTTTGGCTTTTATTTCAACTCGTAATGGCACTCATCAATTATTGCTATACGACTTGCAGCAGCAAACTTTTTTGCGTACACCACGCTTAAACCGTCCGGAGACAATTGTTGAAAGTCCCAGCCTGAGCTATACCGGACGTTACATAGCATATATTACTAGCGACCAAGGTAGACCAGTTGTGGCGCTTTACGATCGCGCTACGCAACAGTCACAAATCCTTACCCCCGTATATCGCGGTTGGGTAAGAAATCCCAATATTAGTCCAGATGGGCGCTATGTTGTCTTTGAAACTGCCAGTCGCGGTCAGTGGGATATAGAAGTACTAGACCGAGGCCCAGAGATCGAGTTAGATATTCCTAACGGTGCAACTATAACTGCACTCCCACCGTAGTTGGGAGTGGGGGCTAGGGGCCCCCTCTGGGGTTGGGGGCTGTGGGGGAGTGGAGATGGGGAGGTGGGGAGAACCGGAGGTGGGGAGAATAACCACTAACTACTAACTACTAACCACTAACCAATGACTAATGACTAATGACTAATGACTAAACACTATATTTTTATACCTATATTTACCCTAACAAGTTTATTAACTGGTTGTGGTGGCTATCCTCGTCTATTGAGTTATCCTTTCGATCCCGGAGGTAGGAGTCTTAACAGTCTTGCTTCGGAATTAAGTCCCCAAATTTCTGGGCGATTTATTGTTTTTGCTTCTGACCGACGTGGTAGCCAAGATGTTTATATGTTTGATATGGTGACTCGCAGTTTGATTGATTTGCCTGGTTTAAATTCTTTTGATGCGATCGCCTCTCATCCCAGTGTTTCTGATGATGGTCGTTACATTGTTTTTGCTGCTTCTCGTCAAGGACGAGTGGCTATTTTTCTTTATGACAGAGAAACACGGCAATCACGTAATTTGACTGCCAATTTGCAAGCAGAAGTCCGCAAACCTACAATTAGCGCTGATGGGGCTAGAATTGCCTTTGAGTACAGTAACAATGGGCAGTGGGATATTTTAGTTTATAACCGTTCTGGGCAACCATTAAATGTGCCACAAGATCCGCGTTAAAAAATTATGAATTATGAATGATGGAGATGAAATATTAAAATTCATAATTCATCATTCATAATTCATCATTAATCATTGCTTACCTTCTTGTTTTTGTACAGCCTCGATGAGCGATCGCACTTGTTGAGTTCCTTCGGAAGGCTCAAATGAGAGGGGGAATTTACGCTTAGCTAGCATCCGTAAACCTAGGGGTACAATACTAAGCAATCCTCTCAAGTCTTTAAAATAGTTGCCAACTACTTGTAAACCAAATTGCCTTTCATCAATCCACCCACCTTCTTTGACTAACTCTACTAATACTTTGCGATGACGAATTGAACGGCTGTCAGTTTTTTGTTTGTGTGTGAGAATTTCTTGTTTAATTTTAGCGATCTGATCTAATGGAGCAACATCCATCGGACAAACACTATTACAGTAAAAACAACGAGTACAACCCCAAACTCCTTTAGTACCTTCGTTGTATTTTTCCAATCGATTTTCAGTTTCGCTATCGCGGGAGTCTGCCACCATGCGATAAGCTTTAGCCAGAGCATGAGGGCCTACAAAGCTGGGATTGACTTCAAAGGCATTGCATTCAGAGAAGCAAGCTCCACACATGATACAATTGCCTGTCTGGTCGAGGCGCGATCGCTCTTCTGGTGTTTGTAAAAACTCTCTTTCTGGTACTTGTCGCGCCGCTGTACTTACGTAAGGAGCAACCGCCTCTAGGTTGTTCCAAAAACTGCTCATATCCACTACCAAATCCCTAATCACGGGCATGTTGCCTAATGGCGCGATGGTGATTTCTGGAATAGTATTTGTATTACTTGTTTGTGCTGCTAGCTGTTGCAATCGGGCAATTTCGCTGCCAACATTTTCTTTACAAGCTAAGGCTGAACGCCCATTGATTCGCATAGCACAGCTACCACAAATTGTATTGCGACAATTTTTGCGAAACGCCAAAGTTCCATCTTGTTCCCACTTAATACGATTGAGACAATCAAGGATTGTATTACCTGCTTCTGCTTGCAAAAGGTAAGTTTGCACAACAGGAGAAGAATTTTGTTGCTGCCGAATTACCTTAAAAACTACTTCCATTGCCACTAACCTAAGTCTTGAAATTACTACATCTACCTAAAAACATAGACTTCTTGCAACAAGTCGCCAAAAGGGACATTTATGAGGGGGAAGGGGGAAAGTTGAAAGGTAAAAGGATTAATAAAATCCCTTTACCCTTTAACCCTTGCCCTTTTCCCTTAAAACTAGCCTTTCACCTTTTCCCATCTCTAGCAAAAGTTACTTTTACAAGAGGTCTAATTATTCCTACAGGCAGGTTGCTTACCCCATGAGCTATACTCTTGTTGCCCTTAATTCAAAGCTAGCTGTTAACATGCTGATAATTAAAGAGCTACTGATTCTGGTTTGGGGATCAACATGTAAATCTTAGTTTTAAAAGCTCTAAATGGGTTTGACGACAGATTTGTCAACCTCTACACTCAATCACCTACAGGATATAACTGTATGTTGATATTAACAAAAGTCAACCGCCAACAGGAAAAATGCCTTAATAGGTCGCAAAGTGGCAATTTTTTTGGTTATATAGAATAGTTCTAGCTTTTGATGAACATCTTGAGGTAATGAATAAGCGACAGAATACTTTGACAGATTTTTGGCTCCTCTCAATCAACAAACTCTAGTATGTAACTCTCTTGCCAAAATTGCTTATCTAAAATAGATGAATTTTTATAAAAGCCATACCTCAATACTCACAATGGCAATAAAGCGGGAGGAAAATCCTCACCGCTTTTTGCTTTCTGAAGATCGTAGATTAAGATCAAAGTGTAGCAGTAAGTTTAATTCAAACTTAAACAATTATTTTGCTATTATGATTGCATGCTAGTATTTAATATAAAATTACGAGGTAACAAAACCAGTATAAATAGCCGTGCAAGTGCGGCTAATACCGTTTTGTTTATTCGTGATGTAGAGACGTAAAATATTTCGTCTCTGTTGGCAGGATAAAAGGGTATATGCCCAGCAATCTTACATAAATACTATGCTGTCCTAAGTTTGGGAGTAAGCATAAGTTAAATCCTGCAACTTCTTGGGTCTACAACTTAGTTGTAGTGGTAGAACTCAACGGCAATAAAGGGGGAAGAAAACTCTTACTACTTTTTGCCTCCTCAATTTGTAAAGATGGCTTAAAATTACACCGTCGCAGTAGCGTCAGAAAAGAAAAATATTTCATTTTCGATGGCAAATGATGGTTAAAAGTGCCGTAAAATTACCGAAATTAATACCTGTGGCAGCCATACCTCGAATAGATGGTGATCAACCATAACAAAGGATTTTGGTTTGTTATAAACAGGGATCTACCCTTTTGGTAGGGTTGCTAGTGGCTTTGTGCAAATGTCGAAATGCCAAACGCTGGCATAGGTAAACTCTGTAAATAGTTTGGAGAGAGTTAAGGATATTTTGAGCGTAATGACTGAAACTGCAACCGCACCATTAACCGGAAAAGCACTGCTTGCAAAAGTCAAAGAGCTTTCTAGCTTACCACGTCGAGAAAGAGCAAAACAGTGTGGTTATTATACAGTTACAAAAAATAACCAGGTACGAGTCAATCTCACAGATTTTTATGATGCTTTGCTATCGGCTAGGGGAATTCCCCTAAGTCCAGAAGCACCCAAAGATGGCCGTGGTCGTGAACCTACTTATCGAGTTAGTGTTCACCAAAACGGTCAAATTGTAATTGGTGCAACATATACTAAAGCAATGGGCTTAAAGCCTGGTGATGAATTTGAAATTAAGCTGGGATACAAGCACATTCACCTAATTCAAGTTGACACTGATAAAAAAGGAACCCCGCTGGAACTAGATACCGAAGTAGAGGAAGAAGACGAAGAAATTGAAGAAGATGAGTAAATTTTTCTAATGCTAGGGGTAAAGTTAATGGTGAGTTCTCCATAACTTTTTCTCTAGACAAGATGAAAAATTGGTTGCTGTAGTTTGAATATTTCTTCAAACGGAAAAATACGATTAGACCTCTTGCGGAAATTACCAATCTTGGTAGAAGCTTGACTAAGTAGAGAGAAAAGCAGAATAAAACCAGCAATAAGTGGGAGCATAATGAAGCGATCGCATAGCTACTCCCGATAAAAAATTGCTCAGAAACATAGCTAGCTTTTCTCTCGTCAAGCAAGAAATTTATGGTAGCAAGAAGTCTGTCGTGTTTTTTAATTGTATTTTGATAGCGTTATTTGAGCCATCAGTCCAGAATTTACAGTCATTTCTGGAAAATGCACCAGGGTTGGTTGTGGTGATGGCTTTTTTTATTGCTTGGGCTGGATTTTGGTTCCCAATAGCAGCTTTATTGGCTATGGCACTTAAATGGCAACCCGGCAAACCTTTACAACCAAATCAAAAGTTACCTTTACTAGTCTCGCTTTATTTATTAGCACCCTTGATCTTGTGGGCTGCTATCTGGCTGACCAAAACATCTTTCTCTAATTACGGCTTCCTTACTAATATTTCCATCCTTGGTTCTTTGGCAGTGGGCTTTGGCTTGGGAATATTGAGCCTTGTTGTGGTGTTTGCATTGCAATTTTGGCTGGGATGGTGCAGATTTGAAGAGTCTAATATCAAGCAATTACCATCTATTCTGCTACCTATTTTGTTGATAGCTTTATTTGTGGGTGGCATAGAAGAGTTAGTTTTTCGCGGGTTCCTGTTCAGCGAACTAGAACTGAATTATTCAGTTTGGGTGGCAGCGATCATTTCTAGCTTGATATTTGCTGCACTACATTTGGTTTGGGAACAACGAGAAACCATACCGCAACTTCCTGGATTGTGGTTGATGGGAATGGTGTTAGTACTGGCACGGTTTAGCGATCGCGGCAATTTAGGTATAGCTTGGGGACTGCATGCTGGATGGGTATGGGCGATCGCCTGCTTGGATACAGCACAACTAATTAATTACAGCGATAAAGTTTCCGAGTGGGTGACAGGTAAAAACAAAAAACCCCTAGCTGGGCTAGCGGGGATAGCATGTTTACTGCTGACTGCGGTAATACTTTGGTTGTTTTATCACCATAATCTCAAATAGATGAGACTGACTTAATACATAAAAACTCAGCAAGAGTGGGTGTAGGGTAGTTCGCTTCTGTAATTTCTAACCCTGCCCGCGTTAGCATACCTTGAATAATCCATGCAAACGTGCTGTGTTCCTCCCGTACATGCATTTGGTAATCTTGGACTGTCCAACCCTCATCTTTGGGCTTTGCCGATCGCTCTATCCAATCATTAATCGAGGTTTCATACTCAGCGGGTGGAAATGAAAATATAACATCACGTAAGTAAAAAATACCGCCGGGTTTCAGCATCGCAGCCATTCTCACCAAAGCAACTATCTTCCAGAAGTCTGGCAGAATATGAAGGGCAGCTTTTGTGATGACAAAATCAGCCAAATTGTTATTGTGTTTATAAGTTAAGAAACCAGCTTGGTGAAAATTGATATTGGTAGCACCTACTTTTTGAGCTTTTGAGCGAGCATAAGCCAGCATACTTTGCGAAATATCAACAGCATCTACAGAAGCCCCGTTGAGTGAAGCCTGAATTGCAAAGGTTCCTGTGCCTGCTGCGAGATCGATAACAGTATGCCCAGAAGAAATTCCCAGTCGCCTGACTAAAGCCTGCTCCTTTTCTGGGGTACTTGATGCTTGCCTACGATCAAAAGCTTCAACTTGGGCTATATCCTCAAAGTCAATGCCTGCCATCTTAGATTCATCGAAATACCAAGCAGGAAATGAAGCCATATGATATTCGTCGCAATATAGATTTTGTTTGTAATCTAACCACTTTAGGGCATCGGTTGAAATAGCTCTGTAGAAAGATTAATTTCTGGTTTAAATTATGGTATTTCTCATAGTATGGCAGTAGCCAATCTTTTAGTATAGCGAATATATTAATATCAATTTCAACAATTTAAAAATCTTTAAACACATGAATTTCAGCGTCTGGATAAATAGATTGCTATTGATATCTCTGATGCTCATTACCCTGATCGTTGTCATTGCGATCGGCAGAGTAAAACTACAACCAGATAGCAAAATCACATCAAATCCAAATTCAGAATATCCTGCTTGGAGTCCAGCAAATGTGCAAATGCAGGCGCTGAAAGAGCAAGAAGATAAACCTCAAGATTTATCTGAATCATCCGTCAAGTCCACTTCAACTCCCAATTCCAAGACACAAATTGAATCAGCTAACAAACAAGATGACAAACGTCAAGATTTGCCTGAATCATCAGTCAAGTCTATTGCAAATTCCAAGTCTAAGGCACAACTTAAATCAACAAGCAACCAAGGGAGTAAACTTCAAAAAATTCCTCGATACTCGTTCAAAATTACTGAAGCTTTTAAACAGTATACGCCCAGATATGAAGTTGCCTTGGCTCATCCAAGCAACTATGGAGAGCGTTATGTTACAGACATTAATGGTCAGTCTATTAACAATCAAGCAATCATAGTACTTCATGAGACTGGTGATTCTGCATCCAGCGCTATTAACACCTTTCAAACAGCTCATGATGATGAGAATCAACAAGTGAGTTACCACGCCTTAATCACGCTAGATGGGACAGTTATTTATATAGTCCCGCCAGACAAGCGAGCCTTTGGCGCAGGTAATTCAGTTTTTGATGGGCCGAATGGGTCGGAAACCATACAAACTAATCCAAATTTAGAGCCATCTGTGAATAATTTTGCTTATCATGTCTCTTTAGAAACACCACCGGAAGGTCGGAATCAAGAACCAACTCATCTAGGTTACACTGATGCTCAATATTATTCGCTGGCTTGGTTAATAGCTCAAAGTCAGGTTCCTGATGCTCGTATTACTACTCACCGTGCAGTAGATCGTTCTGGTACGAGAATTGACCCAAGAAGTTTTGATTTTGATAAGTTTTTAGATTTACTTCATTCCTTCCGTCAACCGCTCGCCATCAATAGGGATAAAAAACAACAGGCAAAAATTGCTGTGTCAGAAATACTAGCTACTATTTTATCCGAAAAAGAATGTAGAGACGCGAAATTTCGCGTCTCTACAAGGATTTTGGGTAACGCATAATTAATTTCTACCAGATGTCTATTGGTGATTGGTGATTGGGGAAGAGGTAGTTTTCTTTCCCATTACCCATTACCACCTTTATGAATTCACATTAGACGTGATTTGAGAATAATTAGCGACTAAAACTATATATTTTCTGCGTTTCCAGATGCTCACAACAAATTGAGGAAGGTAATGTACCGAAAGGAAACGTTTGTCGATCCAATTGCACTTGCAAATTACTTAAGGGATCGATTCCGGGAGAAATTAAAAATTCTAGCTTTTGGATGTAAGGTAAAGCCACTACGTAATCAAGAATTTGCCCGATCGCCTGTACGTAAGGATGACTTTTTTGCTTGTACCAATCATGAGCTGCCAGTCGCGGTTGGTCAAATCCTAAATGTACTGTTAAAGAAGGTTTGTCAAATAGAGCGATCGCCAAAGGACGTGCTTCTTCCTGCAACAGTAGATCGTGACTTTTCGCTAAATGCCGCAGTTTCTCCAAGCGTTCGTAGCGTTCTGCGATCACTTGTGGGTCGTCTTGCCAGTGTATGGCCATTGTTACCAGATATGTCTGCAACAGCATGTGACCCAGCTTTTTCGCTTTTGTCGCTAGGTAATTGGAATTGTAGTTATTCGATTCAATCAATAGTGGCACGCGATCGACTACTTCCAAGCTGTAGCCCTTCAAGCCAGCAATTTTACGGGGATTATTGGTAATCAAACGAATCTTATGTACGCCCAAGTCCATGAGGATTTGCGCTCCCATACCATAGTCACGCAAGTCAGCAGGGAATCCCAACCGTTCGTTTGCCTCTACTGTATCTAGCCCCATATCCTGTAATGAGTAGGCTTTTAACTTATTAATTAGTCCAATTCCCCGTCCTTCTTGCCGCAGGTATACAACCACACCTTGACCCGCATTTTCAATCATTTTCAGGGCTGCTTGTAGCTGCATCCGACAGTCACAACGCAGAGAACCCAGTGCGTCTCCTGTTAAACATTCGGAATGCATCCGCACCATTACAGGATTATTACCGAACTGCGAAGGATTTCCCTTGACAATGGCAACGTGTTCGGTGTTATCGAGGGTATGGTGGTAAGCGTAAATTTGGAAAAGACCAAACTGGGTGGGTAAGTCAGCAACAGTTTCGCGAATAACAATGCGATCGTGCTGGAGGCGATAGCTAATTAAGTCCGCAATGCTAATAATTTTCAGATGATGATTCTTGGCATACTGGATTAACTGGGGTAATCGTGCCATTGAACCATCCGGGTTTTGAATTTCACAAATTACCCCAGCTGGATACAATCCAGCTAGTCGCGCTAAGTCAACAGCTGCTTCCGTATGACCTGCTCGTTTGAGCACACCTCCTTCCCTAGCGCGAATGGGAAAAATGTGACCCGGACGACGTAAGTCTGAAGCTTTTGTCGCTGGGTTAATTGCAACCTGAATCGTACGAGCGCGGTCCTCTGCGGAGATACCAGTAGAAACTCCCAAATTGGGCGCGGCGTCGATACTGACGGTGAAAGCAGTTTGGTTTGGATCTGTAATATTGCTCACCATCAAGGGTAAGTCTAGTTCATCCAAACGCTCGCCTGTCATCGCCAGACAAATCAACCCCCGCGCTTCCACCGCCATGAAATTGATCGTGTCTGGAGTAGCAAATTGGGCAGCGCAAATCAAATCCCCTTCATTTTCTCGGTTTTCGTCATCTACTACCACAATGACACGGCCAGCTTTCAAATCTGCCAAAGCGGCGTCAATTGAATCAAATTCAAAGGCTTGGGTTGAAGTTGTCTTGGACTGAGACACAGATGTTAGCTACCAAAAGTAAATTTTTTTAACAAATCCTTTTCGTTAAATTGTACCTTTTTTAGAAGGTCTGAGAGTGAGAGAAGCAATGATTTGTTGACACTCCCACATCTGCAAAGGGTGCGGTTGTTAGGCTTAACTTGCCTTTTGAAGTTCTTAGACTTTATGCTGATGAGATTTTTGTTCTTGCTTACGGGAAGCCACTAAACTTACGAAGGATTCCCCAAACATCTTCTTGATTGCAGCGTTTACCTAGGGTGTTGCAAAGTTTATATTATACCAAATTATGTTGTCAGTGCTGAGAATTATGCCCTTCCACAAAAGACAGCTACTAGTACAAGAAGGCAGAATGTAAAAAGCTGATATTATAAGCTCTTAGTCTATTTTAATGGTCTGATTCTTTCCTTAGTGATTTACTAGTTGGTTAGATTTGCTAGACTTCTTAATTCTGCTGTATGAGATCGCGAAAAAGTCTACCGCTAAAATTAGGTTTTAGTAATCAAATGTAGCAATGTTTCAACATTTATCAGGGGTTAGCATTCAACCTTCAGCCGTCATATGCTAAAAGCTAATGGCTTTGGGCTAAAGCGCCGATCGTTGATAGCTGACATGAGTTAACCAAAAGCGGATAAGGATCTTATAATCATGGGCAATTTTAGACGCGTACCCGTTGGGATTGTAGGCGCGTCAGGCTATGGCGGAGTTCAGTTGGTGCGTCTACTGATGGATCATCCAGAAGTAGAGCTGGTTTATTTAGGTGGCGATAGCAGTGCTGGAAAGCCGTTTGCGGATATCTATCCACATTTGGCTCATGCAGTTAATCTCTCGGTAGAAGCGGTAGATCCAGAAATCATTGCTCACCGTTGTGAAGTAGTTTTTCTCTCTGTGCCAAATGGTCTGGCTTGCCAAATTGCTCCAAAATTACTAGAAAAAGGATGTAAAGTACTCGATTTGAGTGCTGATTACCGATTTAACAATCTGGCAACTTATACAGCTTGGTATGGTAAAGAGCGGCAAGATACTGCTACTGCTGCAACAGCGGTTTATGGACTACCGGAACTTTTCCGCGATCGCATTTCAGAAGCCCAGCTAATTGGCTGTCCTGGTTGCTATCCTACCGCCAGTCTGCTCGCACTTTCTCCGCTTCTCAAACAAGGGTTGATCGTTCCCGAAACAGCCATTATCGATGCCAAATCCGGCACCTCTGGCGGTGGACGGGAAGCCAAAATCAATATGTTACTAGCCGAAGCTGATAACTCACTGACAGCTTACGGTGTCGCCCGTCACCGCCATACACCAGAAATTGAGCAAATTTGTAGCCACCTGGCAGGTCACGAACTCACCATACAATTTACTCCGCACCTGATCCCGATGGTGCGCGGCATTCTCGCAACAGTGTACGCGACATTACGCGATCCCGGTTTGGTAAGAGATGATCTCATTACCATTTATAGAGCTTTCTACCGCAACTCTGCTTGGGTGAAAATTTGCGATCCCGGCACTTATCCCCAAACCAAATGGGCTTGTGGCAGCAATCTTTGTTATATCGGTATAGAAGTTGACCCACGTACGGGTCGCGCGATCATCATGTCAGCGATTGATAACCTAATCAAAGGACAAGCAGGTCAAGCAATTCAGTGTATGAATATCATGATGGGTTGGGATGAGACTTTGGGCTTACCGAAGTTAGGATTTTATCCTTAATCAGAGTGAATGGTTAGTGGTTAGTGGTTAGTGGTAAACAACCAACTACTAACTACTAACTACTAACTACTAACTACTAACTACTAACTACTTTGGTCCCATTCCCACAGCACCAGCGTAAACGGCGCGATCGCCCAGTTCATCTTCAATTCGCAGCAAGCGGTTGTATTTTGCCACCCGTTCGCTGCGGCAGAGAGAGCCAGTTTTGATTTGACCTGCACGGGTGGCGACGGCGAGATCGGCGATCGTCGTGTCTTCTGTTTCGCCAGAACGATGACTGATCACCGACCGGAAACCGTTGCGAGTCGCTAAATCAATCGTTTCCAAGGTTTCGGTTAGCGAACCAATTTGATTGAGTTTAATCAAAATTGCGTTACCAGCTTTGAGGTCAATGCCCTTTTGCAAGCGGGTGGCGTTGGTGACAAACAAATCATCGCCTACCAACTGTACGCGATCGCCCAATTTTTGATTGAGTAACTGCCAATTCTGCCAGTCTTCTTCGTGCAAGCCGTCTTCAATCGAGACAATGGGGTATTGATTAACCAATTGAGCGAGATAGTCAACAAACTCAGCGGGAGAGTGAGGCTTACCATCGTAGACATACTGCCCATCTTTGTAAAACTCACTGGCGGCAACATCCAACGCCAAAGCCACTTGTTCTCCTGGTTTGTACCCAGCTTTTTCAATAGCAGCAACTAGCAATTCTAAAGCCACTTGATTTGACTCCAGATTAGGTGCAAAACCACCCTCATCCCCCACACCAGTCAGTAAACCCTTTTCATCCAAAACCTGGCTGAGAGTGGCAAATACCTCCGCACCCCATCGCAAAGCTTCCCGAAAAGAAAAAGCCCCGATGGGGACAATCATAAACTCTTGAAAATCGACATTGTTTGCTGCATGGGCACCGCCGTTAATCACATTCATCAACGGTACAGGCAATAAATTCGCTAAAGGCCCACCCAAATAGCGATACAAGGGAATATCTAAAGACTCAGCACCAGCTTTAGCTGCTGCTAGGGAAACTGCCAAAATCGCATTAGCACCCAGATGGGATTTGTTCTGAGAACCATCTAGGGTAATCATCGTGCGATCTAGGAGTTCCTGATTCAGGACATCCATTTGTAATAATTTTGGAGTAATTATCTCCTTGACATTTTGCACTGCCTTAAGTACACCTTTACCCCCGTAACGGCTTTTGTCCTTATCCCGTAATTCGTGGGCTTCAAAAGTACCAGTAGACGCACCACTGGGAACCTGTGCCAGTCCTGTTACACCGTTGACCAAATGCACTTCTGCTTCTACTGTTGGTCTGCCGCGTGAGTCAAGAATTTCGCGGGCAACAATTGCTTCAATGGCAGTATCAATCATCTATGTTTTTGTCCTTTTTTTGAGTGCGTTCTTACCGCTAAACACAAACAATTCAGTGGTTGACCCGACGATCTAGCATAGGCTGTAGAGGGGATGGTTGAGGCAGAGATTAAGGAAGATTTTTACTCTAGGCGCTAGGGAGTTATTGGTTTTTGATTGCTAACTACTAATACCAATTATCTGTAACAATGCACTATTTATATAGCCCAAACCCTAGAAGGGTTGGGCTATAAGAACTAAGCCCGCCTGCGCGGGCTATATTCAGAACATATTCGATAGATAAAGGGTACAACCACTAACTACTAACCACTCACTAGCCCCTAACCTCTCAGTTTCTGTCTGTCAAACCACAGATAAACACAAATGCACACCGATAAATTAGGGATGAGTTGTTTGTTGTTTGTTGGTAGTTGGTTGGTACTTAACAACTAATAACAGTTAAACCTAGTCCTTCACGAGTTCCTCATCTTTTACCTCTAGCCTGCAAATAGTACTCTGTCAACTGCAATTGAAAGTTTGTCAAAACTCCAGGCGATCGCTTTGAGAATTTCCTCTGTCAGTCTCAAGCTATCAATTTCAACCGCACAGAGTAGTCTATCCATTACAGAGAGAAAAACTATGACCCAAAGTAAAACCGACTCATACATGAAACTGATGCAGATTCCCGCCGGTTATCTCAACATTATGGGCTATGTAGATGAATCTGAGGTGAATGGCCCTGGATGTCGTGCTGTAGTCTGGGTACAGGGATGCTTGCGGGAATGTCCAGGCTGCTTTAATACAGAATCTTGGTCATTTGAGATTAATCAACTAGTATCTGTTGATAGTCTTGCCGAAAAAATTCTCAGCAATCCTCGCAATCAAGGGGTGACTTTTTCTGGTGGCGAACCCTTTTGGCAAGCACCTGCACTGGCAAGCCTGGCCCGCAAAGTCAAAGCAGCTGGACTAAATGTGATGTCATTTAGTGGTTTTACTTTAGAGCAATTGCAATCTGAGTATGCTCCAGCTGGTTCTAAAGATTTATTAGAGCAGTTAGATATCCTGATTGATGGTCCCTACATCCAATCGCTAGCGATTAACTCTCCCGACTCTCCTGTTTCGTCCAGCAATCAACGGGTTCACGTTTTTAATCCAGCCTTAAAAGACCAGATTTCCTGGGCAAGCGACCAGATAGAGATTCATATTTTTAAGGATGGTAGCCGACTGATCACTGGCTATCGAGGAAGGCTTGAACTGGGAGAATGAGGAGTGGGAGATGGGAAGAGTGGGAGAGTGGGAGAGTGGGAGAGACGCGCCATGGCGCGTCTGGGGGAGTGGGGCTGTGGGAGAGTGGGGGAATAACTACTAACTACTAACCACTTGCAGATTAAAATATCAACTGAATCATCACAAAAAATTACTGCAACCGGAGATAGTTATGCGACTCCTACACACAATGCTGCGTGTTGGCAATTTGGAAGAATCGCTGAGGTTCTACTGTAATGTTTTGGGGATGAAGCTACTACGGCGAAAAGATTATCCAGGGGGAGAATTTACTCTTGCTTTTATTGGTTATGGTGACGAAAGCGACAATACCGTCATTGAACTCACTTATAACTGGGGTGTGGAAAAATATGATTTAGGCAACGCTTACGGCCATATCGCCATTGGAGTCGATGATATTTATGCTACCTGTGATGAAATCAAAAAACGTGGTGGTAAGGTGGTGCGGGAACCAGGACCAATGAAACATGGTTCTACAGTAATTGCTTTTGTAGAAGACCCAGATGGGTATAAAGTAGAACTTATTGGGCTGGGTACTCAAGGTTCTGCTGTGAAACAGGAAGAACAAAAACTTGTGGCTCAGTAATTCTGAGGCAGAATCGCGGGAGATACAATTGAGCGTCAAGCAATGCCGACAGCAAAGGATTTGTTCGCCAAAATTCCTAGCGGGGAGTTTAGTCGGTTGGGGCGTTTTCAGCCAAACGTGCTTACCTTCAAGAGCAGATTCTTTGCTACCTCAACAGTTGCCAGAGACTAACAGTTCTGACTCAAGCTTACAAGCAGCTATCCCTGAGGTTGATACAGCCACTCAGGTAGAAGTATCGCCTCCAGAAACCGATACTACTTCTTGGCAAACTGAGTTCTCACCGACTGCAAACTCTGAGTCATTAGCGATAAACGAGGTGAGTAATCTTGACATCGATTCTGATTTATTAACACAGCAAACTTCGGTTTCGCAGTTGTCTGATGTCATGCCCACAGACTGGGCTTATCAGGCATTGCGATCGCTCATGGAAAAATATGGTGTCATCTCTGGCTATGCAGATGGCACCTTTCATGGTAATCTTCCCATCAGCCGTTACGAGTTCGCCGCAGCCCTTGCTGCTACCCTAGATAAAGTGGAGAGTTTGATTGGTGATACTTTGAGCGATCGCTATATCCAAGAAGACATGATTGTCTTACGGCGGTTGCAAAAAGAATTTCGTTCGGCTTTGGATGACTTGCAGCAGCGTGTTGATGGCTTAGAAGCACGCAGCAGCGAACTACAGGCACATCAATTTTCTACTACTACGAAACTGCATGGTGAAGCAATTATTGCCCTCACCGATGGTACTGATGCAAATAAGACTGTAGTCTCTCGTTCGCGATTAACTTTTTCTACTAGCTTTAATCAAAAAGATTTACTGGTAACTCAGCTAGAAGCTGGTAACAATGGTGGTGATGCCATTGGTTTGGCGCAAAAAGAAGAGGAAAACCTGCTGGGAACTAGTGGTGTCATCGCCAATGGCGGCGGACTTGATTACGCGGAAGTAGAATCTGATGTCAAGCTGAGACGCTTACACTATACCTTTCGTCCTTCCCAAGATGTGGCAGTCACGGTTGGTGCGAAAATGTCACCGCGAGATTTTATTGACCGTAACAAGTATGCCAATAACGAGGCTGTTGATTTTAGTTCTAGCTTTTTCTTGAATAATCCCCTGATTGTCCAAAATCAAATTGATCGCAATGGCGGTGCTGGTGCTGCTGTTCAGTGGAACCCAGGTGACGGTCAATTCACTGTGCGATCGCTCTATATCGCTGCCGATGCCAATCAACCAAATTCTACCAGCACCGAAGGCGGTTTATTTGGCGATCGCTATCAAGCAAGTGTGGAAGCTGAATACTCGCCTAGCGACAAGCTAGCATTCAGGCTGCAATATACAAATGCTCTCATTAATAATACTGACATTAATGCTTTTGGTTTTAATGCTGAGTATACCTTCAATCGCAATACAGGGATTTTTGGTCGCTTCGGATTTGGTAATTACAATGGAAACAATACGTCTATTAATGAGGATTTAGATCTACGTCCAGTGACCTGGGCGGTGGGTGTAGGTTTTCGTAATCTTCTGCTTCCCGGTACTGTTGCAGGTTTTGCCATTGGTCAGCCTTTTGTCAGCGAAGATTTAGGTAATGCCACCCAGACTAATTTTGAAGCATTCTACAATTTGCAAATCAGCGACAACCTTAGTGTTACTCCCACATTCTCACTCGTAACAAACGCCGATAACGACAGTTCCAACGGTACTCTTTGGCAAACCACCCTCAGAACAGTATTTTCGTTTTAAATTGGGGATGGGGATTGTCTATTGTTAGTAGTTAGTAGTTAGTGGTTAGTGGTCAACAATTAACTACTAACTACTATCCACTAACCACTATCCAGTCTCAAATTGCAACCGTAGATACAAGCAGATGCAGCAAAATGATGCTTGGATAGTAATTTGGGGCAAGCATGTCCATACTTTAAGATCCAAAATCTAAAATCTAAAATCTAAAATCGTTAAAGATGCAGCCTACAGATCCGGATAAATTTACAGATAAAGCCTGGGAAGGGATTGTCAAATCTCAGGATATAGTGCGTGCCTATCAACAACAACAATTAGAAGTTGAACATTTAATACTAGCTCTATTACAACAAGAAAACGGCTTAGCAGCACGTATCCTCAACCGTGCTGGTGTAGATGCTAACCGTCTGCAACAACAACTTGAAGATTTTACCCGTCGTCAGCCTAAAGTTGGGAGAGCCGATCAGCTTTACTTAGGTCGCTACTTAGATACGCTGCTAGACTTAGCTGATGAAGCGAGAGTCAGGATGAAAGATTCCTACGTTTCTGTAGAACATATACTTCTCGCCTTTGTAGAGGATGAACGCATCGGACGGCGGATGCTCAAAAGCTTTAACCTAGACACTGCCAAGTTGGAGGCTACTATTAAAGCAATTCGCGGTAGTCAAAAAGTCACCGACCAAAATCCAGAGTCTCGCTACGAAGCTTTGCAAAAATTTGGTAGAGACTTGACAGAACAGGCAAAAGCTGGGAAACTCGACCCCGTGATTGGTCGGGATGACGAAATCCGTCGGGTAATTCAGGTATTATCTCGTCGTAGCAAGAACAACCCAGTTTTGATTGGTGAACCAGGGGTGGGTAAAACTGCGATCGCTGAAGCTTTGGCACAGCGGATCGTTAATGGCGACGTACCCGAATCTTTGAAAAATCGCCAACTCATCGCCCTTGATATGGGCAGTTTGATTGCTGGAGCAAAATACCGAGGTGAATTTGAAGACCGCCTTAAATCAGTTTTAAAGGAAGTTACGGAATCCAACGGTCAAATAGTCCTGTTTATTGACGAACTGCATACTGTCGTTGGTGCTGGTTCCGGGCAACAAGGCTCAATGGATGCCGGGAATTTGCTCAAACCCATGCTGGCGCGGGGAGAACTGCGCTGTATTGGTGCAAGCACACTCGATGAGTACCGCAAATACATCGAAAAAGACGCGGCATTAGAACGGCGTTTTCAGCAGGTATATGTAGATCAACCCAGCATAGAAAATACGATTTCTATTCTGCGGGGGCTGAAAGAACGTTATGAAGTGCATCACAACGTCAAAATATCGGATTCGGCGTTAGTGGCAGCTGCTACTTTGTCAGCAAGATACATTAATGACCGCTTCTTGCCAGACAAAGCCATTGACTTGGTGGATGAAGCAGCAGCCCAGTTGAAAATGGAGATTACCTCAAAGCCAACGGAATTGGAAACAATTGACCGCCGATTGATGCGGCTAGAAATGGAAAAGCTGTCTCTGGCTGGAGAAGAAAAAGCTACAGTTCAAACAAAAGAGCGTTTAGAGCGAATTGAGCGAGAAATAGCCAATTTGACGGAAAAACAACAAGAATTAAATGGGCAATGGCAAGGTGAAAAGCAGTTATTAGAGGCAATTAGCGCCTTGAAGCAAGAAGAAGAAAAGCTGCGGGTGCAGATTGAACAGGCAGAACGTGCTTATGACTTAAATAAAGCTGCCCAGTTAAAGTATGGCAAATTGGAGGGAGTGCAGCGCGATCGCGAAATCAAAGAAGCCGAGTTACTGAAAATTCAGGCTGAAGGCACAACCTTGTTGCGGGAACAAGTCACCGAAGCCGATATTGCTGAAATCGTCGCTAAATGGACAGGAATTCCTGTAAATCGTCTCTTAGAGTCGGAACGGCAGAAATTGTTGCAACTCGAAAATCACTTGCACGAACGAGTTGTTGGGCAACAGGAAGCTGTATCAGCTGTTGCAGCGGCAATTCGTCGCGCCCGTGCTGGTATGAAAGATCCTGGCCGTCCTATTGGTTCATTTTTATTCATGGGGCCAACAGGAGTCGGTAAAACAGAACTCGCTCGTGCATTAGCGCAGTTTCTCTTTGATTCGGATGACGCCCTCGTACGTTTGGATATGTCCGAGTATATGGAAAAACACTCGGTCTCACGCTTAGTGGGAGCGCCACCAGGATACGTTGGCTACGAAGAAGGCGGTCAACTTTCCGAAGCAATTCGCCGCCGCCCTTACTCAGTGGTATTACTGGATGAAGTCGAAAAAGCTCACCCAGATGTGTTTAATATTTTGTTGCAGGTGCTAGATGACGGTAGAATTACGGATAGTCAGGGGCGAACAGTTGATTTCCGCAATACCGTCATTGTCATGACGAGTAACATTGGTAGCGAACACATCTTGGATATATCAGGCGATGACTCCCAGTATGAGAAAATGCGGAACCGCGTCATGGATGCTTTGCGATCGCACTTCCGCCCCGAATTTCTCAACCGCGTTGACGACTTGATTATTTTCCATCCCCTCAGTCGCAGCGAAATGCGGCAAATTGTTCGCATTCAACTCAAACGGGTCGAAAATCTACTTGCAGACCAAAAAATCTCCTTGGAGATATCTTCTGCTGCTTGCGATTATCTCACAGAAGTCGGTTATGACCCAGTTTACGGCGCACGTCCCATCAAACGGGCAATTCAAAGAGAAGTGGAAAATGCGATCGCTACCAAAATCCTAGAGAATACCTTTATTGCTGGTGATACAGTTGTCATTGACAAGGGAGATAACGGGCTAACCTTTACTAAAAAAAAGGTAGTAACAGTACCAGCACCGCAAAGTAAAACCTACATACTAGAAGCATCCAGCGAGGTTTGAAACCAGCAAGACGCACCAAGGTGCGTCTTTCTATATACTCAATATCGTTTCAGCAGCAAGTTTGCATATCAGTTCTGAAACTGTTACTTTAGCTGATTTTCCGGGAAACCTGTGATTGTAGACCCAATTCATTTTGACAATACGTCAGGCTAAATAGGTGTATTTCATGCAACTTATCACGTCGTTAGATATTAGGAATTCGGAATATTTTGCTAAAGACAGGTTTATCAGCTATCACCACCAAATGCGCCTTATCTCCTCGCTTGGTAGTAAGGTAAAGAACATCTTAGAAATTGGAATTTTTAATTCGATTTTAAAAGACCTCCTCAAACTGAATGGCTACAACGTAACTACAGCCGATATTGACCCCAATTTAAAGCCAGATATAATTTTGGATCTAACAACAGACTTTTCATTGCCAAAAGATCAGTTTGATGTAATAGTACTTTTTCAAGTGCTGGAACACTTGCCTTACCCTGAGTCAGAAAAAGCCTTGCAGAAACTTGCAGAGGCAACAAAGAGGTTTTTGGTGATTTCTATTCCCTACAACACCCAATATTTGGCACTCCAACTGAGATTTTCTTTCTTGCCTAGACCAAGACATTTATTCATAAAGATTCCTAAATTCTGGAGTACAAAACCTGTGTGTAACCAGCACTACTGGGAAATGGGATTAAAAGGATACTCCAAACAGCGAATTTTAAACTCCATTGCCAAAGTTGGGTTAACCGTCAAGCAAGAATTCCTTGACCCCACCAACCCATACCACTATTTTTTGGTATTAGAAAAAAACTAAAATTACTTAGATAACAACTTAAATCAGCAGGGAGTAGGGAAATCCGAATCACGACTAGGGGGCAAACAATGCTAAAAAAAGGAACAAAAGCCTGAGTTCAACCTTTAAAATCCTAAATTGTTATTATGCCTTCTTGCTTTCTTTAGGCTTTTCCTTGAAAGCAGAGGTTTAGGGTATGTTTGCCACATTTGATATTCAAATACTTGCATCGAAGATTACCAATCATGTTAGAACAAGGAACCATCAGTATTCATACTGAGAATATTTTCCCGATCATCAAGAAATCCCTTTACTCAGATCACCAGATATTCTTGCGGGAACTTATATCCAATGCCGTCGATGCCATCCAAAAATTGAAAATGGTATCACGTGCTGGGGAATACTCTGGCGATATTGGCGAACCAGAAATTCTAATTGCGATAGACAAAAATAACAAAACTCTCTCTGTCACTGATAACGGTATCGGGATGACAGCAGATGAGGTGAAAAAATATATCAACCAGGTTGCATTTTCTAGTGCTGAAGAATTTATTCACAAGTATAAAAGTACATCCGAGCAACCAATAATCGGTCACTTTGGTTTGGGCTTTTACTCCTCCTTCATGGTGGCGCAACAAGTCGAAATCGATACCTTATCTTACAAAGAAGGAGCGCAGGCAGTTCACTGGACTTGCGATGGTTCGCCAGAGTTCACCTTGGAAGATTCACCCCGCACTACTCGTGGCACCACAATTACTCTCCATTTGATGGAGGAGGAGCTAGACTATTTAGAATCTGCACGAATCAAAAATCTTGTCAAGACTTACTGCGACTTCATGCCAGTGCCAATCAAACTGGATGGCGAGGTATTAAATAGACAAAAAGCACCGTGGCGCGAGTCTCCCAGTAGCTTAAGTAAGGAAGATTATTTAGAGTTTTACCGCTATCTGTATCCTTTCCAAGAAGAGCCTCTATTGTGGGTGCATCTAAATACAGATTATCCCTTTATCATCAACGGGATTCTGTATTTTCCCAAACTAAAGCCGGATGTAGATGTCACTAAAGGGCATATTAAGCTATTCTGCAATCAAGTTTTTGTCAGCGACCACTGCGAAGAAATTATTCCCCAGTTTCTATTACCAATGCGGGGTGTAATAGATAGTACTGACATACCCTTGAACGTATCGCGCAGTGCTTTGCAAACCGATCGCACTGTCCGGAAAATTGGCGACTACATAGCTAAAAAAGTTGGCGATCGCCTTAAAGAACTGTACCGCGAAAATCGCGAACAATACATTAGCGCTTGGAAAGACCTCGGTACATTCGTGAAATTCGGGGTTATGAATGATGAGAAATTCAAAAAACAAGTCGAGGACATCCTCATTTTCCGTAGTACTGCTAAACTAGCAGAACAAGCAACTTCTGAAACCCCAGCAGTACAGGTACAGTCCGAAGAAGGGGATGCTTGGCAAGATGTCACTTCAACAACCTCTCCTACTTCCCCTCCGCAAGCGGGAGGAACTGAGGGAGGGTCATACACAACCCTGAAAGAATACTTAGAACGCAACAAGGAACGCCACCAAAACCGCGTCTTTTACTGCACAGACGAAGCAGCACAAGCAACCTACGTAGAACTCCACAAAAAACAAGGGTTAGAAGTCCTATTCATGGACTCCTTCATCGATACCCACTTCATCAACTTCCTCGAACGCGAATATCAAGATGTCAAATTTACGCGGGTAGACTCCGACTTAGATCAAACCCTGTTAGATAAAGACCAAGCTGGAGAAATTGTTGACCCGAAGACAAATAAAACTCGAAGCGAGACGATCAAAGAGCTATTTGAAAAAGCTCTCAATAAACCCAGGTTAAACATCCGCACTGAAGCCTTAAAATCAGACGATCCGCAAGGTACACCACCCGCAATGGTGTTGTTACCAGAGATTCTGCGTCGCCTGCGGGAAATGAATGCTTTAATGCAGCAGCAATTAGCAGAGTTTCCCGAAGACCATATTTTACTTGTAAATACTACTCACCCCCTGATTCAGAATTTGACGACTCTCAGTCAAAGCAGCATCATTCAGGGTGAGGGCGAATCACCAACAGGTCAGCTAGTCAATATGATTTGTCAACACATATATGATTTGGCGCTAATGACTCAGAAAGGGTTTGACGCTGAAGGGATGAAAGCCTTTGTTGAACGTTCCAACGAAGTCTTAACTAAGTTGACGGAACAAGCTGCTAAGTAACCTCACCCCCTAACATCCTCTCTGCCTGCGGAGAGGGGGAATATTTTCCCCTCTCTACTTGCGGGGAGGAACTAGGATCTGTTTTCAAACTACTCCTGACACTATCCCAAATTTTCAGATCCCCCATTATCCCCCTTGTAAAGGGAGACTTAAAAGTAATTTTCCCCCTTTTTAAGGAGGGTTAGGGGGGATCTAAGAGTTTGAAAACACGTCCTAGGGGTGGGGTAATAGCTTTTTGCTAGCCAAACGATTCTATACAATAGAAGATCGTGTTCAAAATAAATTGGAGAATTTAGTCATCATGTCTCGTCGCTGTCAATTAACTGGTAAAAAGGCAAATAATGCCTTTGCTATTTCGCACTCTCACCGTCGTACTAAGCGCCTTCAGCAGGTCAACCTCCAAACTAAGCGTGTTTGGTGGCCCCAAGGAAATCGCTGGGTGAAACTCAAGCTGTCTACCAAAGCTATCAAAACCCTAGAAACGAAAGGGTTAGAAGCGATGGCAAAAGAAGCAGGGATTAACCTTAATCATTATTAATTCCCAAGCAGTTTCTCAATCCACTTCTGTGGGTAAAAACAGTAGTGAGGCTAAGCCTCATTACTGTTTTCGCGATACTTCATAGCTACTCTGTTGAAAATACGAAAACTAAAGTTACAAATAATACAAATACACAGCCTCTCCACATGGAGGGGCTTTTAAGTATTTAATAACTTTTTGAGTATGATAAGTTTCTCAAACTAAGTGGGTACTATAAGCTTACTCTACTCATAACCACTTTTAAGATTTCACATATGACTAAACAATTGTTTCTACTGATTGCTTGCGAAATTATGGCGTTACTATCCTTTGTAGGCTATAAATTAATAGTTCAGAGGTAATGAAAGATTTACCGGAAAGTCTGATCAGTTCACAAAAAATATAACTATTGGTAGGAATTGATTGTGTAGATAGCGCCTGTTTTTGTATTCAAAATATATGCGATCGCTACATTCAATTAATTTGAAAACTGACATGCAAACGCTGGATCAGTCATCTTTTCAATAACATCATAATTTTAAAAACTTGTTCATAAATACTTGACGAGGAAGTGGCTATGTATCTGAATAGCAAATTAGTCAAGGTAATCAGAAAATACAGTCAAACACTTTGCCAGCAATCTCAATCAACAATTAAAGAGCAATTGTTGTGGTTCGTAAGAACATACTTTATTACTAGAAGGCAAACAGATTGGGTTAACTCCGGTTTCGTCTTACCAACGGTGGCAATGGTGTCACTAGTAGTTGTGCTGTTAACCACGGCAATTTTATTTAGGTCATTTGAGAGGGCTAAAAATGCTAGTAATGTTCGTGTCAATGAAGTAGTTATTAAAGCTGCTACCCCTGCTTTAGAACGTGCTAAAGCGAAAATTAGCGAATTATTTGCTGACCCAACATTGCCGAGAGCCGTTCCATCTAATGCCACACTTTATAACACCTTATTTTCTAAGCTAAATGTCTACACTTTGGGCGATGAAACTCCCCTGACTTTAGCTTACGACCTGGACAAAGATAAAGACATTGAATCACCTACAAGTGGAACTTTAGAAGAAAAAGAAATACTACAGACAGCTTGGAAATTTCCTGTTGATACCGATAATAATGGCAAATTTGATAGCTTTACCCTCTACGCTGTTTACTTCCGAAATCCACCTTATATTGGTGCTAACCCTGCCCGCCAACGCAGTCCTCTTGATGGACGAACAGCACCTTTATCAAGCAATGCTTGTGATGCTGCAGGTGAAACTAGCGCCAGCTTGGTAGGTAGTTCTGGCTGGTATAAAACACCTACCGGTGAATTGAAGAAAAGCTTTTTTGTCTACGCAGTCACTGTTCCTATAACAAAAACAAATAAAGATAGTTTGAATGACGGTTATGAGGAATCTAAAGGAAACAGAGGCTTTTCAGCCATAGAAATGCAACAAGACCGAATTCAGTTGCCTATTACGAATAACGCTGTAGTGTATGAGGACGACTTAGATATTACACCTGGTCCACAATTTTATCTGAATGGACGTATATTCACTAATAGTAATTTCTTCACGGGGGAAAGTTTTCAAGATATCAGGTTATTTCAAGTCAGCAGTTTTAAATCCTGTTACTATGAGCGAGAAAATGGCAAAATTATTGTTGGAGGTAATGTTGCTACTAACTCTGCTATAGCAGGTTCTAATAATTATAAAAATCCAACTGAAATAGATCTATTTGATGAAAATAATTTACCAACTAAAAAACAGCTTGAATCAAAACATGCATCATCCAATACAAATGGCCCAAACCAAGTTGCCTATAACAGTCAAGCTTACGCCCAACGTATAGACCTGTTGGTAAACGCTCAATTTGCTAGAAATAAAGATTATGACCCCCAAGAGGTCAAAGATAGTATAGCCAGACGCATAGCTAGTGACCCCAACTTAGACTCTGATAAAGTTCGACGGGAAGAATTAGAAATTTACTTCCGCAAGCGTACCAGACGTGTACCATTTAATGAAGTACCTCTTGGGACATCTGGCATTACTGGCTACACTGAAGCTGATGTTCTGCAAGGAACTGAAAATAGTGGTAGTAATAATAAGCTGCGACCACCAGATGCATGGATATATCCTACAGATACCAACACTACCTTGACATTAAAAACAACAAATTTACCTGCTACAGATCCTGACATAGTAGAAACAACTCCTGTCAAAGAAAATGAGATAGGCGATCGCATACTGGCAGGTAATAACCTCCCTGAACTCAGATGGGATAACACAAAACAAGAATTTGTAGGAGAGAATAACCTCCAAGAAATCACTGGTGTGAAGTGGAATAGCAGCAAAAAGACTCGTACCCGCACCACTCGCGTAAAACAATTAGCTGACTTGGGTGTAACAGGACGTGACGGTTTTTGGGAAAACGCAGCCGCTTCACCCCGCGCTGACAATCTTGATGTTGTGGGTGGTCTCCGTGTTATAACCGGTGCAGGTATATACATGAAAACAGGTTCTTTCTTACCAACACCCCTGCAGCCTGCGGATAATCTCAATACACCAGAAAAAGAAGATAAAGCTCCTGTGGTTTGGTCGGATGCTATGCCTATGCTCGTTCCCGATCCAAGCAACCCAAGCAATACATCGCGTGGTCATTTAGTGATGCGTGCTACTGCAGTTTGATTGGGCATCTTGATACTCCTTTCAAAAACGCAAGTTCTGGAGTTCTCCAGCTTTGAGCTTTTGGAATTGTAAGAGTGTATCGGGAAGGTTAGGAAACAGATAAAGCCCGGTTGATTCATCCTTGCTAATGGCGATCGTTCCGTTATGAATGCGATCGTAGATCCAGTGGGGTGAAAGTTCTAAAGACTGGGCAACTTGAGGAACCGTAAGATAACCCGAAATCTCGCGGGGATGAGACTGGCTACGGTTTTGAAAAATATGATGTTTAAGCCGGATAGTTTTGACTGTACTGGGCAGGAGAGTTTTGCATAGTGGCGATCGATAACCTTGTGCCGTCAGTTGTTGAGCGATAACTTGGTCATCAATACTTTGTTGGCTCAAACTAACAACCTGAGTTTCCAATTCCTGGGCATTGGTGAGTTCAGCCAATGAACCAACTGGGATTGGCAGGTCAACATTAGTAGTGTCACCACCTTTCCAAATAATCCGAGTGCGAACTGTATCACGTGCAACACGATGAATGACGACCTTATCAATGAGGCAGGCGTAGCAGAGATTTTTTTTGCACTTGTGTCAAGGTGCCACTGTGCCAAAGTTCAGGGAGCCTTTGTCCAATGTTAATAAAAGCAGTTTTGAGTTCTTTTGGTAGGGTATCTACTGTTTGAGGCTGCTGACGTTGAGCATAGTTTTCTTGGGCAAGTTTTAGTTCGCGTAAAGCGTTTCCCAACGCGGTTCTAGTTCGGCCGCTCCCAATCGGTTATCCGGGTCAACCCGGTTAAACTGTCTTTCTGCTAGTGCTACTTGATACTGTAAACGTTGTATTTGTTGAGAGTGCGCTCGTTCCACTGTCTCTTGAGACTGCTGTTGGGTTTTGACAGCTTTGTGATAAGCATCTAGCTCTACAACTGACAAAGCTTCTAAAAAGGCATTGACTACGTACTCATCAATTGCATCAGCAGGAATATACTGACAAACAGGCACACGATACTGCTGCCGTAAGGAGTTACAAATATAGCGGGTTGCGCCTTTGTACTGGACAACCATCTTGTGACCACATTCACCACAGTAAAACTATCCCATGCAGTAATGCTGCACCAGGGCGAGGGATACCACGAGTTTTATTGCGGTCATACTCAGCATAATTATCCATAAGCTGTGCCTGATTACGCTCGTAGGTTTGCCAACTGATGTAAGCTGGATATACGTCATTGACTCGGATTTTCCATTCGGCCATTGGCAATTGCTTTTTGTTGTGGCTGATTTGAAACCAAACCACGTTTGAGAGTACGTGTACGTCCATATACAAATGCACCAGCGTAGGCAGGATTTTTCAGAATTGAGATGATACTTGCCACGCTAGGCTTGCGCCAGAAAATATCACCAAAGCGATTTCTCCGTGGAAGCAACAGCCCTTCACTGTTGAACGTCTGCAACACTTTGGAAGCTGACTTACGTTGCCCAAAAATCTCAAACACTAAGTTAATTCGGTTAATCACCTCACGATTTGGGTCTTTCTGCACCACTCCCAGTTCATCACGAACCAAACCCACAGGTAAGGTGAGTGCCAGTTCACCACGCCTGGCTTTGCTAAGAATCCCAGCACTTAAGCGGGAACGAATCGTATGCAACTCTACTTCGGAAATTTGTCCTTTGAGTCCCAACAATAATCGACCATTGGCACTACTTGGATCATAAACCCCATCTCTGTCAGCAATCAAACAACCTCTGTAACCACACAAGTCCAGCAAGGGATACCAATCTGAGCAATTACGTGACAGGCGAGTAACATCATAAGAGAGGATAATCCCTACTAATCCTAAAGTTACCTGGGCTAACAGTTCTTTAAAGCCTGGTCGCTGTTCTGCGCTGGCGGCGGTAATACCTAGATCAGTGTCAATTACCTCAATGTTATTATCCGACCAGCCCAGTTCTATAGCTCGCTGACGCAGAGCGTATTGCAGACGCAAACTCTCCTGATTGCTGATTAATTGATGTGGGGTAGACTGACGAATGTAGATTATCGCTTTGCGGTTCAGGTGTTGGAGTGTTACTAGCTCTGAGGTACTCATAAATTACCTCCTGGAAGACGGTTTGTAGTTCGTCTGTGATTACTTCTTGGAGTGCTGGGGTGAGGCGTTCCCAGATCTCACGGGGTGGGATTGACATAAAACCTCACATTGTTTGGCTAACGTGACTAACTCAGTCACACTCTCTAATGTGAGCTTAGTACGTAAATACTGTTTTGGGAGAGCTAATTGGGTTGCTGATAAAGGAATGCGTAAGCGCATATGACCTCGATAGGCTACTACCGCATGACCCTCACCACTTGGCGGGGTTGATATGGATATCACTGCAAACCTTCGCCCAAATAGTGGGTGCATCACATCAGTTACTTCTATGTCAGTTAAGTTTGCTGATGGGTTCTTGAGATGGGCATTAAGTAATGGTTTCGTTTATCACTACAATAATGATCCCTATACCCCTCAAACAAAAGCAACAGATACCCAAACACCCATTGCTTGCGTTAGTAGTTACTACAATCCAACCAACGCAAACACGATTGTCAATGGCACAATGGCACAGGTGAATGCCGGTACTCACTCTAACAACGGTGTGAGTTACGCTGTTTCTAGCACTACAGCCAAAGATATCACCAGGGGTCAAACTACAGATAGCGATGGGCTATTTACCACAGCATCTGGCGCTGACGATGTCACAAACACAGGTGTTGATTTGACAGAACGTTTGAAGTATCAAGCAAACTTAGTCTTTCCCAATGGTCAGTTTGTAAATCCACTGCTGCGACAAGCCCTGAAAAAGGCCACAACTAAACCTCTGACTTTGTCAGAACAGTCTGCACTTGACTCCAGCATCTGCGCCATACAAATTGCTGATGGTACTCTTAGTACTAATAGCAGTGTCATTCCCAATGGTGCAATCAAAGAAACAGCTTTTCTTGACGCTAGACAAATAAAAGCCATTGATAATGGTACACCGACAGGAAAATACGATCTTGAAATCGAACAGCGTCAGCCCTTAGAAATTCGCGCCACTGTCATTGATTTAGACAAGCTACGTAAAAAATCAATCACTGGTACTTGGTCTAAAGAATACCTACTGCCAAACAGTGGGATTATCTACGTCTCCCGTGATGATGCACGAGCAGATCGCAGCGATCCAAATAGTTCTAACGTCAGCGCCACTGACTACAAGCTAGACCCAAACCGTCGCCCCAACGCTATTATGTTGATTAATGGCGGCGATCTTAGTCGTGAGAATGATTACAGACCAGAGGAAAAAGGCTTAATTTTAGCAACAGACTTGCCCGCATATATTAGAGGCGATTTTAACCTACACAATAAGCAAGAATTCAAAGGCAGCGATTTTTTGAGTTCTCCAGACGATTGGACAACAGGCACAGATCCCAATATCAAATTTTACACCCGTTCTGACCGCGATCCAGACTTTGCTTGTCGTCCTAAAGACCCCAGGCTTCCAAAGTGTAGCACCGGTGAAACCTGGCGACCTGCATCAGTGCTTGCTGATGCTGTCACTGTGCTTTCTAATAATTTCCAGGAAGGTTTTCGTGATGAGGGTGATTATGACCTGCGGAATAACCAAACAGATACCAGCAATGCAGCTAATGTGAGTAGTACTCGACTGAGAAACGGCTTCTGGGATAATAACTTTGTTACCTCTAGAAATTTTACAGACACTGACTATTCTGGCAGTAGTGGCTCTCCGCCCAACAGTTCTTATTTCAATAACTTTGTCACACCGATTCAGCGACGAGTTAGCTTTCCAGAGTACGTTATGGAAATGTGTCTCAAGATACCTGTATCGGAATGTACAAAACCAGATGATTGGGTGGTTGGCTATAATGGTGATTTAAGCAAGCATTCATGGGATCTATCACCATCAGATACAGACTCCACTAAATTGATGGCTGGTACTACTGCTAAAGCTGCTGCAACAGGTTATGAGCGATACGCCCGTCGGGTTGCGTTTAAACGCAATTCTAGTGGTGAATTGGTTGATCAAAACGGCAATGTGATAGATCCAAATAATATTACCAATCCTCCCATCGCTCTAGGAATCAAGAGTAGTAAGATTGATAGTTCAGGAGTTATACCTGATAAAGCAAACAATGCTTTGTGGTTTACTACAGTCAACTCGTCTGATACAGCTAATCCACCAACTCAGAAAGTATACACTAACACAACTCGTCTTTTTTACAGATTTCCTACTCTAAACGCTAAAGACCAGCCATTGTTAGAACCAATCTTGCAGATCCACGTACTGAACAAAAATCCTAATAAAAATATAAAAGACACTACTACTTATCTCGACTTGGTTGAGTTAGATGCTAATTTGAAGCCCCAGAACAAGAAAGATAGAGTGAAATATACCAGATGGCTGGCAAAGGCTACGGAGACTACATTTAATTTGGTTATTGCTGCGGGTGATACGCCTACCCGTGTAGGAAATACAGGCAACCCATATTATGAAAACAACGGCGGTTTGCATAATTTCGTCCGCTTCATAGAAAGCTGGGATAATGGCGGTGCTAGTGGTGCAAGCGATCCAATCAACGCAAATATTACAGGTTCATTCATTCAGTTTAAACGTAGTATTTTTGCAACAGCTCCTTTCCAAGTATTTACCAGACCCGATGCTAACGATAATCCTAATGTCAAAAGTCTATTTTCTGAAAGACAAGGAGTTTATTACAACACTGATAGTACTGGATACGGGGAAGCACCTTTTTACATGGCTCCTAAACGGAATTGGGGTTTTGATGTAGCATTACTGTCTCAAAACCCTGACTTGTTCGCTCAGCGTTTTGTAATCCCTAATACAGATCCACCTGACGAATACTATAGAGAAGTTCCTCGAGACGATCGCTGGGTACAAACCTTGCTATGTGCAGTTCAAGATACAACAGAAAACGGCTTTGATACTGCATTCAATATCAAAATCTACGACTCAACTAAAAAAACTACCACTACAACAAGTACCAAATATGCGCTACCTGCATCTGAACGTCCTAGTACTTGTCCAGTGACTCCAAATTGAGTTCTTTCTCTGATAGTTGCAAGTCTGGAGTAAAGTCCACCTCTGCAAATATAAATTCCAGCTTTGCTCATCAATTGCAAGGAGAAAATGACAATGAAACTGCACGTATTGCAGAAACTACTTCCTCATTCTTGTGAGGCTGGTTTTACGATTGTTGAATCGCTAGTAGCACTACTTGTAACAGCAATTTTACTAGCAGCGATCGCACCTGTACTTGTTCTCTCAACTGCAACTCGCGTGCAATCCAGAAGAGTAGAACTCGCAACCATAGCAGCGAAAACATATGTTGATGGTGTGAAATCAAATACCATTGCCGATCCACCTGCCACGAACCCTATCACTACTACTCCAGATCAATATAGTGTTCCGACCGCAGGAAGTTTAACGTGCAACACAGCAAATGACTATTGTTCGAAAAAAGATTTGTACTGTGTGGATGGCGATGCTGATAACAAGTGTACGGATACTAGTGCCAAAGATTTGGTAATTCAAGCTTTTCGATATAACTCCCAATCTTCTGAGGCTAACAACGGCTATAACTTAACTTTACGTATTTACAGAGCAGATGGTTTTAAAGGTAGTGCTGCTTTGAAAAAGAGTACTAAACAAGCTACTTTCACGGGTGGAATAGGCGATCGTAAAGCACCACTACTAGAGATGACTACTGAAATCGCCAAAGGTCAAACCTCCTATAGCTCTTTATGCCAAAGACTTGGTGGTTGCAAATAATTAGAGGAGCAATGAAAGCATAATGAATACACTGAGATGGGTGTTAAGTACTCAGCTAAAAATATGGAAGCAGCACAAAAAAAATAGCGGCTTCACACTTATTGAATTACTAGTGGCGATGATTTTGGCAGTTCTTGTCATCACGCCTTTGCTAGGATTTATGCTCAATATTTTAGATAGCGATCGCCAAGAGCAAGCTAAGGTAAACTCTGAACAAGAAATTCAAGCTGCTGCTGATTTTATAACTCGTGATTTACAACAGGCTTTTTACATCTACGATGCAACAGGTGTGGATGCTATCAAATCTCAACTTCCATCTGTTACAGGTGGAGAACCAGTACTTGTCTTTTGGAAGCGAGAATTTGCTCCAGAAGTGGCTATTACCAACACAAAAGATAGCGGCGGGAAAGAGATAAATTTTAAAGACGATGCCTTTGTTTATTCATTAGTTGCCTACTATTTAATCAAAGATAGTAACGATAATTGGTCTAAAGCAGCACGCATTGCCAGATTTCAAATTAAAGATGGCTATCTCAATATTAATGGCAATACTTGTACTAAAACATACGATACTACTAGTAAGTTTAGCCTCTGTCCTGATGTTGGTTTTCAACCATTGGATTTATCACAAAATGGTAAAACAATACAAGAAAAGATGAATGGCTGGACAAAATTAAAAGATCAAGATTACACTCAAAAACCAATTGTTTTAGTTGATTTTATTGACCAAACCACAACGACACAAAAAGCACCAGATGCGACTTGCCCTTCAGGCTTTGCCGTTGTGCCATCCAGTCTTACCAGTAGTACTTCAACTAAGAGAACAGGCTTCTATGCTTGCATACAGTCGGTAAGTTCTAGTAATAAAAGTATTGCTGAGATTTATTTACGTGGTAATGCTCTAGCTCGTCTCAATAATGATGAAAATAAAATCATTTATAACTCCAGCCAATTGACTTATTTCCCACAAGCAAAAGTCAGGGTTGAAGGACGTAGTTTTATCTTCACTAAGTAGACTCTTCAATTGATAAATATTTACTCAAGATTAATTAGCATACAAAGTATAAGCAAGTTAATGATGTTACAAAACTATTATTCACATAAACTAATAAAAAGATTAAAACACCTACAACTAAAAGCTATATGTGATGTCTTCATCCATCGACAAGATCATGCAGGCTATACCTTAATAGAGATTATTGTTGTAGTACTCATGGTAGGAATTTTAGCAGCAATAGTTAGCCCTACCTGGTTTGCCTTTGTTAACAGACAGAGGGTAAATAAAGCTAACGATGCTGTTTTAGCAGCACTACAAGAAGCCCAGCGAGAAGCTAAGAAGAAAAAATTAAGCTATAGTGTGAGCTTTAAACATGAAGACGGGATTCCCAAAATATTAATTCATGATGGTAAGGTTCCACCTGCTTCTGGATGGAAGAATTTAGGTGAAGATATGGGATTTAAATCAGGTCAAATAGCTTTGTATACTAACCTTGACACTAAATTTCAGGAAGATGCCACTAGTGCTAACAAAAAAGCCTCTGCAAAAGTCGATTATCAAAAATCAGGAAGTGGGACTATCACTTTTGATTACATGGGAACTGTTCCTGATGTGAATTTGGGAACTGCCGGTGGTTCCTCAGATCAACTTGGTTTCAAAATCGCTGTTGCTACTCCTAAAACCGGAAGTTATGAAGCTACAAATGTTAGGCGATGCGTGATTTTAGATACTCTCATTGGTGGAATGCGTACAGCAAAAGATAAAGAATGTGAATAGTTTCTGTACAATTTTACTCAAAATTCAATATAAATACTGAAGATGAAATCGCACTCAGAAAGCAAACTGGATTTACTAGGTGCAGTTTTTATTTTTGGTAACTACCAGAATTCTAATGATGTGCTAGCTACACAAATAGTAATATCACATTTAAGTATTTAATTACTTTTTCTATCAATAATTAATAAATAAGTTTGATTATGAATGAAGAATACCTAGATTTTACCGTAGCCATACCAACTTATAACGGTGAAAGTCGCTTGCCAAAATTATTAGATCTACTGCAAAATCAAATTAATACCGAACATCTTTCTTGGGAAATTATTGTTGTAGATAATAACAGCACTGATAATACAGCCGATGTTGTTAAGACTTATCAAGCAAATTGGCAATGCCCTTATTCTTTAAAGTACTGCTTTGAAGCTCAACAAGGAGCAGCACACGCTAGACAACGGGCAGTTGAGAAAGCTAAGGGTAAATTTATAGGTTTTCTTGATGATGATAATTATCCAGCATCCAACTGGGTGGCAGCAGCGTATACATTTGGGCAAGCGCATCCCCATGTAGGAGCATATGGTAGCCAAGTTCACGGTGATTTTGAAGTTGAACCTCCAGAAAACTTTGAGAAGATAGCTTGTTTTTTAGCCATCACTGAACGGGGTACAGAACCTCATAGATACGAACCACAATTAAAGATATTACCTCCAGGAGCTGGCTTGGTTGTTCGTAAACAAGCTTGGTGTCAAACAGTTCCTAAACGTCTTTTTTTAAATCACAAGGGTAGAGAAGCACTGTTAGCAAGTGAAGATTTAGAAGCAGTGCTACATATTCAGTTGGGTGGTTGGGAAATTTGGTATAACCCAGAAATGCATATTTACCATCAAATTCCAGCATGGCGTTTGCAAAGAGAATACTTAATTCGTTTATTTCGCTGTGTTGGCTTAAGTCGTCATCACCTCCGTATGCTCAGAACGCAACCTTGGTTACGACCTCTAGCGAGTCTGGGGTATTTTATCAATGACTTACGCAAAATTACACTTATTTTACTTAAGTATAGAAGTTCTATTCAAAGCGATTTAATTGTTTCCTGTGAAATGGAACTTTTAGTTAATAGTTTGTTCAGCCCTTTCTATCTGATTGCAAAAAGATTATTTCATGATTATTTATTAGTTTTTTCTCAATCTTGAGTAAGAAAAATATCAATAATCAATACATAATAGAAATCAATATTTGAAATATGATTGAGAATCAACCCTTAGATTTTACTTTAGCAATTCCTACGTATAACGGGGAAAAATTATTACCTAATCTATTGGAAAATTTATGTTCACAAATTGGAGTAGAAGACCTGAAATGGGAAATTATTATTGTTGATAATAATAGTACCGACAACACAGCCGCAATGATTCGTAATTACCAAACTAATTGGCAGATTAATTGTCAGTTAAGGTATTTTCTGGAAACCGAACAAGGAGCCGCCTTTGCAAGATTACGTGCTGTAAGTGAAGCTAAAGGTGAGCTGATTGGGTTTTTAGATGACGATAATCTACCTGCATCTGATTGGATTGTACAAGCTGTTGCTTTTGCCAAAGAATATCCTCACGCGGGAGCTTTTGGTGGTCAAATACACGGTGATTTTGAAATCCAGCCACCAGAAAATTTTGCTAGAATCCAAAGCTTTTTGGCTATAAGAGAACGCGGAGAAAAACCAAATTTATACGATCCAATAAATTTAAGTCTTCCTCCAGCAGCAGCGTTTGTTATTCGTAGAAAAGTCTGGTGTGATAATGTTCCTAGCCGTCCCTTTTTAACCGGAAAAGTTCCAGGGAAAATGGTGCAGGGTGATGATTATGAACCATTGCTTTATATACACAAGGCAGGCTGGGAAATTTGGTACAATCCAGCCATGCATACTTATCATCAAATTCCACATTGGCGATTAAAAAACGATTATTTACTATCTTTAGCTCGTGGTTGTGGTTTGTGTATTTGTCATCTGCGCTTGATCAATGCTCAAAACTGGCAAAAACCAATAATCTTCCTTAGAATTATTCTGGGTAACTTGCGTCGATTATTACAGCATATTATTAAGTATAGGAGGCAATTACAAAATGATGCGATCGCACTTGTGGAAATGGAATTTTACTTGAGTAGTATGCTAAGTCCTTTTTATTTTTTAAAAACACTGATATGGAAGTGAACAAGCCATTATTGAAAGTTTAATATTCCAAAAATATTGGCGTCATTTATTACTATTTTAACTTCGATTTGATTCACCTTAGTACTTGTAAATGATGCTAGAACACTCTTCTAATTATTATCATGCCACTTATTTCTATAATTATCCCAACTTACAATAGCGAGAAGACTATTAAATATACAATAGAATCGGTTTTGGAACAAACTTTGACAGACTATGAGTTAATTGTAATTAACGATGGCTCATCTGACTCAACATTAGATATAGTTTCCCAATTTCATGACCTTAGGATAAAAGTATTTTCCTATCCTCACCAGGGGGCAAATGTTAGCCGTAATCTTGGTCTGGCTCATGCAACTGGAGAATTTATTAGTTTCTTAGATGCAGATGACTTATGGACATCTGATAAACTTGCTAGTCAGATGAAGGCATTGCAAGAAAACCCTCAAACAAGTGTTGCTTATAGTTGGACTGATTATATAGATGAGAAAGGTGAATTCTTGCTTGCAGGCACACATATTAATGCAAATGGAGATGTGTATGAACAGCTATTAGTGAACAATTTTTTAGAGAATGGTTCTAATCCTTTGATTCGTAAAGAGGCTCTAATTAAATTAGGTGGATTTGATGAAAACTTGAGTGCCGGTCAGGATTGGGATATGTGGCTGCGATTAGCAAGAGAATTCAGTTTCGTTGCTGTACCTAAAGTTCAGATACTATATCGAAAAAGTTCTAATTCCCTGTCTTCTAATCTTGCCAGACAAGAAAAAGCCTGCCTGAAAGTACTTGATAAGGCGTATAATGGTAGTTCAAAAGATTTACAACATCTTCGCAAACAGAGCCTTACTAACCTGTACAAATACCTGACTTGTAAAGCAATGGATAAGCCATTCAATCGACGAAAAGGTTTAGCTGCGGCTAGATTTTTATGGAAATATGTCATCAACAATTCTTCAAGAATATATAGTACAAAATTAACGTTAAAACTCTTATTTAAAATAGTATTTATCATGATACTACCCTCTAATTTATCGACAGCATTATTAACTGGCATAAAGACGAAAACGAAGAAACTGAATAAGTCATAAATATCCGGAGAATCGAAAACCTACCAGTAAATAAAAATAGATATCCTGGTGTGTTTTTATATGTCTAATTATGCAAAAAATTTTTTTAAAAATAGCTCTATTAGCGGCTTCACGCTGCTGGAGACGCTGGTAGTAATTTTAGCAATTGGTATATTAGCTGCGATCGCCCTACCTAACTGGCTGGCTTTTGTAGACATTCAACGCCTCAACGCTGCTCAAAGTGAAGTCTACAGCGCCATGCGCCAAGCCCAAAGCCAAGCAATCAAGGAAAAATTGACCTGGCAAGCTAGCTTTCGCGAACAAAACGGTATTGTTAAGTGGACAGTTCATCAAGCTGAAGCAGGTAAATTCATTCCTGATGGTGTCAGTGCCAACGATAAGCTATGGCATAACTTTGATAAAAATATTCGCATCGATCAAGAACAAAACAAGAAAGGTAAATACGAGACAACTTTACGAAAGCAATCTTCACAACAAGCTTGGCGAGTGATTTTTAACTACCAAGGTTGTCCCGTTTATGAAGTTGGAAATGAATGTCTCCATACATCACTACAAGCACTAGGACAGATAACCTTGTACAGTCAAAACGGTGGTAAAGCCAAACGCTGTGTCTACGTTTCGACGATTTTAGGGGCGATGCGAATGGGAAAAGAGCATACCCAAGCCAACAACAATGATAAATACTGCTATTAAGATATTATTGGTTGAATTTACACAAGAAATTCCGTGGTGAAATCACCAAAAATCGCGAAACAGCACCTGATTATTTTTACTCGCTATCCGGAACCAGGCAAGACAAAAACGCGACTCATACCCGCTTTGGGAACTGAAGGTGCTGCTGAACTCCAGCGCCAAATGACTGAACATACGCTATTTCAGGTTCAACAATTGCAAAAGACAACTACTGTTTCTGTAGAAGTGCGGTTTGCTGGTGGCAATTTTGAACTGATGCAAAATTGGTTGGGGATTGGTTTAGTTTATCAGTCTCAGGGTGAAGGGGATTTAGGGAAGCGGATGGAGCGATCGCTCTTGAATGCTTTTGTTGCAGGCGCACAATCTGTAGTCATTATCGGCACTGATTGCCCTGGTGTTAATGCCCAGATTCTCGCAAAAGCCTTTGTAGAACTCCAGCAATGTGACCTTGTGCTTGGCCCAGCAATTGATGGTGGTTATTACTTGATTGGTTTGCGGCGTCCTGTTCCAGAATTATTCATTAACATAAATTGGGGAACTGTTCAAGTATTAAAACAAACTGTAGACATTGCCCATCAACTTAATTTATCAATAATTTACTTGCCGACATTAGCCGATGTTGACCGTCCAGAGGATCTGTTAATTTGGGAAAAAGCTATTGCTGGGGAGTAGAGATGAGAAAACGTTGGTTGTTGGTTGTTGGTCGTTGGTTGTCAATTATCCAGCCTCTAGGTTTTTCCTGATTCGACTTGGTGTCTTAGTGTCTTGGTGGTTCAAGAAAATTTATTTTTTCACCACAAAGACACCAAGACACCAAGAAAATTTATTGTTTAGGATTGCACCACCAAAGGGCTAGAACACCAATTCAGTAATCTTCAAATTGGAAGAGAAGAAAAGGAGGACAAGGAGAGCCTTTTATTCATATTAAGCGCGTCTCCCACTCTCCGCGTCCCCGCGTCTTCTTCCCCTTCTCCCTTGTCTTACCGCACCAAGAATTCATGAATGTTGAATCGATGCTCTAGTATCTACTCTCCCTACCTACACATATAGTATCAACTAACACTAAGGTTTTCCGGAAGACACTAGTATCCGTAAGTGTTACCGTGGTGTATTGACAAAGACAAGAAAAATAATTAATCACCCAAAACTCTGGGTTTTCAACAATCCCTCAGAAATTGGAACGTTCAAGAAATTTGACATAGAATAGTCACTCATTCTTACTGAGTACGAGATGATGTATGAATAACAATTTTGCTGCTGTTACTGCTGCCCGTACACTGAAGGTGGTCGGGATAATTTTAATTTTGTCCTTTTTGCTTGACTTCGTGATTTTGTTGTTTCCTTTCCAACCAACCAATCGTCTATGGCAAATAGAGTTGGCAACAGCTTTGGTTGATCGAGGAATTGTGCCCTTGGTGGGTTTGGCTATGTTATTTGGTGGGTATTGGGCTGATACTGTTAATGATGGTCGCCCGTCTGGTATAGATTTAAGATTCCCAGGGTTGGTATTATCCTGTATCTTGGGTTTGATGTTCTTGCTAATTTTTCCTCTGCACCTCAACAATGTACGTCAAGCTAGTGTTCAAAGAGTAGAGCAAATCAACAAAGATGCAGAACAAGCAGAAACCCAACTGCAAAACCAGCTATCACAAGTGCAAGCTCAATTGAGTAACGAACAAATCAAAGCGGAGTTAGAAAAACAGAAAAACCAAGTTAAAGCTCAATTTAGCGAACTGCTCAAAGATGAGCAGAAATATCAGCAAGCACTTAATAATCCTAACCTTCCCCCTGCTGTAAAAGACCTACTCAAGAAGGCTAAAGCAAATCCCCAAGAACTAGATAAATTTATTGCCCAGCAAAGCGATCCGGAGCAACTTGCCAAGCAGCGACTCCAGAAAATTCGTCAGGATAAGGAAGAAGCTGAAAAACAAGCTAAAGAAAGAGCATGGAAATCTGGACTGCGAATTGGGATGAGCAGTTTGTTATTGTCCATCGGATACATTATCATCGGCTGGACAGGATTAAGAACTATGGGTGCTGCACAAGGTAATATAGGCAAAGCTACTGCACGTTAGTTCTTAAGGCAGAAGGCAATAACAGCTATGAAATCAAATTTTTGGTCATAGTTTAGCTGTCTGGTTATTTTCGCCGTACTGCACTAGCTCGTTATATCTAAGTACAGCTTTGCGTAAAAGCGTAGCGATTTAAAGCGCACTCGTGAGCAAAGGTAAACGCAAAGGGGCGCGGAGTCTTGGTGCTAAAATTTCGCCATGAACTTATGCAATGTTGTACTAAGGCAGTATGTTATACACAAAGTTACTAGATTCTCATACTGCCACTTCTATAGATTTTTGATTTGAGATTTTAAATTTCGGATTAGGTTTTATTAAAGATGGGTATGCGGTATTTACGTAGCTTATAGAATTATTTATAACATTTATTGATGCTATTAATGAGTTTGAAATGTTCTCAATTTACATATTGACTTATAACGAAGAACTAGATATATCTGCTTGTATTGAGTCAGCAATGCTCTCAGATGACATTATTGTTGTGGACTCATGCAGTAGCGATCGCACTGTGGAATTTGCCAGTCACTATCCTATCCGCGTCGTTCAACACGCTTTTGAAAGCCACGGCCGTCAACGCACCTGGATGCTAGAAAATATACCTCCGAAATACGAATGGGTCTACATTCTTGAAGCTGACGAACGCATGACGCCAGAACTGTTCGCTGAATGCGAACAGGCAATTCACAATCCAAACTATATCGGCTACTATGTTGCCGAGCGCGTCATTTTCATGAATACCTGGATTCGCCGCAGTACGCAATATCCTCGCTACCAACTGCGTCTTTTCCATCACGGTAAAGTCTGGTTTGCAGATTACGGTCATACGGAACGAGAAGTTTGCGACGGGGCAACAAGCTTTTTAAAAGAAACCTATCCTCACTACACTTGTAGTAAGGGTTTGAACCGCTGGATTGAAAAACATAACCGCTATTCCAGCGATGAAGCCAGAGAAACCCTATATCAACTAGAAAATGGAAACGTCAATTGGTGGCATTTGTTCTTTGGTAGTTCAGAAGTTGAACGTCGCCGCGCTTTGAAAGATTTGTCTTTGCGCTTACCCGCCAGACCCCTGCTACGTTTTTTGTATATGTACTTTATTTTGGGTGGTTGCTTGGATGGACGCGCTGGGTTGGCTTGGTGTACATTGCAGGCATTCTATGAGTATCTGATTTTGCTCAAAGTCTGGGAAATGAAGCATATGCCCACACCCAGCTTAGATACTGTTATTAGTCATTAGTCATTAGTCATTAGTCATTAGTCAATGGTCAATAGTCAATGGTTATTAGTGAAAAACTCTTGACTCTGGACTTTTGACTCTTGACTCTTGACTTTTTAAATTTTTTGGCAGTTTGTAAATAGCGTTGCACAATTATCATAGAGATTTTTTTGAACTTTCGCATACGGGCGCAAAGAATAACAACTTGGCGTCTCTATGCCAGAGATAGGTGTATCTTAATTTTTGAACAGACAGAGTTGACCGATTCAAAGTATGGCAGGACATAGTAAATGGGCCAATATTAAACGCCAGAAAGCAGTAGTGGATGCAAAAAAGGGTAAGACATTCACTCAGCTTTCGCGTGCGATTATCGTTGCTGCCAGAAGTGGCATCCCAGATCCAGCAGGGAATTTTCAACTTCGCACGGCAATAGAAAAGGCAAAAGCAGCTGGCATACCTAATGAAAATATTGAAAGAGCGATCGCCAAAGGTGCGGGTACTTTTGAAGGCGATGGTTCTCAACTGGAAACAATTCGTTACGAAGGTTATGGGCCTGGAGGAGTTGCGATCTTAATTGAAGCCCTCACAGATAATCGCAATCGTACAGCAGCTGATTTGCGTGCAGCTTTTAGTAAAAATGGCGGTAATCTTGGTGAAACAGGATGCGTTAGCTGGATGTTTGCTCAAAAAGGTGTTTGTACTGTTGAGGGAGTAGAAGACGAAGAAAAGCTTTTAGAAGCATCCCTAGAAGGCGGTGCCGAGTCTTATGAAATGACAGAAGATCACACTGCTGAGGTATTCACTGAGGTGACAAATTTAGAAAACCTCAACCAAACCCTAAAAGAAAATGGCTTTCAGGTTAGTGATGCCGAATTGCGCTGGATTCCAGGTAACAACGTAGAAGTCAGCGATCCAGATCAGGCGCGATCGCTGCTTAAATTAATTGATACCCTTGAAGGCTTGGATGATGTCCAAAACGTCACTGCTAATTTTGAAATGCCAGAACAACTAATGGCTGTTATGGCTTAGTCATTAGTCATTAGTTAAGAAAAAATATATTTGATGTTTTCGCCAAAGTCGGATGCTCTCTTTTGTGCTTCCTCAACTCCGCCATGCAGCGCTTGGTGCGCTGTTTCGTAACAGCCGAACAGGCATGAGTTGCTCTCTAACACGTTATGAATGGCGATCGCATTACGAATATTTCCCTTTAGCTAAAGGGTGAGAATGTACCGCTACATACCACGGTATATTAATTCCCAACATTGTCGCTTGAACCCCTCGTGGCTTTAGCTGCCAAGCGCTGACCTAGAATATAAGCGAACCGTATCTTAGTTATGTGCACAAAGCAAAGCGTCTGTGTGACAGAATCGCTCTTAAATTGGCCAACAAGCAGATGCTTCCTAGTCCCAATAAAATGTATGTGGGAGCCATCACCACTCCCATCATGAACCAAGCAAATACGTGTAGTATCATCAATAGAGCAAAGAAACTAGCAATTCCAGCAGTTTGCCAGATTTCAATAGCCGGACGACCCAATAATGTGATAATTATTGTCGATGAGGTAGCAATCAGGTTGGCTGGAATTAGAAAGGCACAAATGCCAATACAGTAAGTGCTTGAGAATGCTGTCAAGGTGTTGAAGTCTAACATTAATTATCCTGGGTTAAGTTGCCAAAATTTATATAGATTTTTATGGATATTTGTACTTGTATCCTAAAGACTAGTTGGACTTTAAAAGATTTGTTAAGTTGATAACCGAAACTACTGTGTTAATTCAACCTAAGTGAAGACTCACTAAAAATTTGAACAGCTAAAAAGTTGTTGGTTCAGAAAACGAAACTGATGAAAAAGGGCTAATTAATAGAAGGCTTCTACATTGTGTCGAAAGGCGATTAAGGCGTGCTTACCCTGTTCCTCTTTCAGTGCCCAAAGGATAGCATCAGATACTTCTAGTGAAACAATAGTCTTAATTTCAATGTTAGTGTTGTAGCCTGCTAAGTCTGCCAAGCGTCTTCCATGCCCGCCCTCACCTTGTACTTGACTAATGGTGTAACCGCTTACACTGTGGCTTTTTAGTAGCTTAACAATACGGTCTTTGAGTACTGTCTCACCAATAATAGTGATCAGGACGGCAGGTTGGACAGGAAAGCCTAAGTTTGTCATAGAGAACTCCAGTGAATGGGTTTTGGCTTCTAAACCTTAAATTTTCAACGCACAGTCCAAATTCTGAGTCAAAAAGGCTCAAGCAGAAATGCCTGAGCCCCTACTACATCAAATTAATTTGTGGACTAACGGCTTAGCTCAAATAGCTAAATCTGCAAAGCTTAATAACGGTTACGTCCGCCGTAATTACTGCGGTTGCCACCAAACGAGCCTCTTTCTTCTTTAGGTCTAGCTTTATTTACTTTCAAATCACGACCCATCCACTCAGCACCATCAAGAGCTTCAATGGCAGCTGTTTCTTCAGCATCTGTACCCATTTCCACAAAACCAAAGCCGCGCAAACGACCCGTGTCACGATCCGTAGGTAGCTGAACCCGCTTGACAGAACCATATTCTGCAAACACAGCATTCAGACTATCTTCTGTAACTTCGTAAGAAAGATTACCTACATAAACTGACATAATTATGTCTCCGAAATTATAAATGTGTAGAGATTTAATTTTCGGAGAAAAGTTTGTAAATACCAAAAACAAAAACCCTGTTAATACTAAAAACAAACACTATTAACCGAATTAACTCTCATCTCCTATTATGACATAGTAGTCAACTTTTAGGGGGAGATTGGAAAAAGCATTACATATCTACACAATGATATATGCGTTTTGAAGGTAGTAGAGATGCTAGGTGCTTTAGTAACTCATGTGCAAAGTTATCTAAATGCGCCCAGAGAATTTGCTTGTGGAGATAGCGACGCGAACTGCACTTAAGGCGAATAATCAATTTGAGCTTTTTTGAAAAAAGTTATGATAGGTAGCTGAAGTGTTATACTTAGTAACATCCCCAGATATTCTTTTCCTAAATAACACGTTTAAACGTGTATAAAATATGAAAACCGCTTCAAATCTCATTCCAGAATTTGAAAAATTATTTAGACAAAAATTACGACTAAATAATTGTAGGCTTCAGAAGAAAAAACAAGAGAATAATTATGAAATTACTACTCCCGCTAGAGATATTTTTTTGATGTCTTGGTGCGAGTTTCCCGAAATTAACTTGGTATATCAGCCTGTAGGAATACGAACAAAGCAGACTATAATTTATGAGCGGGCTATCCGTGACCATATTAAATTTTGCGTGAGTAGCGTCCAGGATAACCCTCACTCTAGCCTTATTACTTTAGATGGATAAAACTAAAGTTGTTTTATTTTTAGTATTTAAAATCTCTTCGTTGATGCGGTTGGCGAAGGTATTACAAAGCCTTCTACAGACGTGTTGCCACTTTAAACGGTCAACGACAAATTAATAATTTTAGCGTCTGTATCATCTCTTATATCTAATTTGTAGTAATTTGACTAACAGTATCAAATAGTACTTGTAGGCGTTAATTTGCTTGGGGCAACATTCCAATTCGGCGAACCGATTGCGAATCTCTATGAAATGCTTTTGGCTTTTGATGGGTGTTCGTAGTACAGGGAGTTGTGCAAACATGCAGGCAACACTAATTCAATGTTTGTGTTGTTTTAGTATTGGCGATGTTGGGGATAGCAGGCGATAGTAGGTGGTCACTATTAACAAAGCTTATTGCAACAGACACAGTTAAATAGTTCAACATATGTAATAGATAGCAACCGTTAATGGACATGGCAGAAAGTAACCAACTAGAGATACGCTACATTAGCCCGAAAGTGAGACAGTTGATTAAAATGTACGCCGCTGTTAATAACTGTACGCAGTCTGAAATGTTGGAGCGCATTGTTTTGGAGTGGAATGCCCAACAAAGCGGGAGCGAACGACCGTCAGGAGACGAAGATGAATAGCTTTATTAGCTTTTGACGTGGGAAACGAAAAAACGTGCCTCAAGTCCTTGCTCCGAGCTGTGCTTACGTGACATACTCCCGACGCTGCTGCCGATCAGGCTCAATGGATTATTATCTGTTTGAGCCACCTCAAAAAGTGAGATGCTCCCATAATTATTCTCGCACTCTCCCACTCCTCCAAGCTTGCCCTCTACAACGCGATCGCGTAAAAATAATAATTAAAATGCTGTAATTTGTCTTAACAATGGCGCAAGCACAGCTTTCACAAACTGTTTCCCCAAGCCAAGTAGCTACAGACAAACGGGGATACGATTACGATTTGGTCATTGTCGGCGGCGGAATCATCGGCTTGACCTTAGCCTCTGCTTTAAAATATTCTGGGTTGAGTGTGCTGCTGATTGAAGCGAAAGTAGAATCGGCGGCGGTAACTAAGGGACAAGCTTACGCCGTACACATGCTGTCGGCGCTAATTTACCAAGGCATTGGAGTTTGGGACAAAATATTGCCCCAGATTGAAATTTACCGTCGCGTCCGCCTTTCTGATGCCGATTATCCAGATGTAGTAGAGTTTACAGCAGCAGATATCAATACAACAGATTTGGGCTATGTAGCAGAACACCAAGCGCTGTTGTACCCATTGCGGGAGTTTGTTCAAGACTGCCCGAATGTCACTTATCTGTGTCCGGCGGAAGTGGTAAGTACGCATTACCACCAAGATACAGTAGCAATAGATATCAAAGTGGCAGGGGAATTGCGGACAGTACGCAGCAAATTATTGGTGGCTGCTGATGGTTCGCGATCGCCCATTCGTCAGGCTGCTGGTATTAAAACCAGAGGCTGGAAATATTGGCAATCTTGTATTGTCGCATTTGTCAAACCAGAGAAATCTCACAACAACACTGCCTACGAGAAATTCTGGTCTAGCGGCCCATTTGCAATTTTACCTTTGCCAGGGAATCGCTGCCGGATTGTTTGGACTGCCCCCCACGAGGAAGCAAAAGCCCTGTGTGCTTTGGATGATGAGCAATTTTTAAGAGAATTAACTCGCCGTTTTGGCGATCGGATGGGCAAATTGGAACTACTCGGCGATCGCTTTATTTTTCAGGTGCAACTGATGCAAAGCGATCGCTATGCCTTACACCGATTGGCTTTAGTAGGAGATGCAGCACACAATTGTCATCCCGTCGGCGGTCAAGGTTTAAATTTGGGCATACGGGATGCAGCAGCTTTGGCACAGGTAATACAACAAGCCCATCAAGCTGGTGAAGATATTGGCAACATTCAAATCCTCAAACGCTACGAACGTTGGCGTCAGCGGGAGAACCTGACCATTTTAGGTTTTACTGACTTGTTAGACAGGATATTTTCTAATAGTTTCTTGCCTGTGATGCTAGTTCGTCGCCTGGGTTTATGGATTGTGGGGCGAGTGCCAGTGTTAAGAGTATATACTCTCAAGTTGATGATCGGTTTAAAAGGGCGTACTCCTGAATTAGCACAACGCTGAGTATTTCCAGATTACGCCTCTACTCCTGTAAATTCTTTGTGTCTTTGTGTCTTTGTGGTTCAAAAAGTAAGTTTTATTAACCACCAAGACACGAAGACACCAAGTCGAATCATGGTTAACCTACCTGTTCAATTTTGGATTGGTCTTTGACTACAACCTTGACCTTAACGCCGACGCCCTCCTTGACCAAAACACGAACCTTGACGACAAGATCACCGACCTTGACCACAACCTTGACCTTGACCGGCATGAGTTTTTTTCAGAGGATTCAAGATATCCTCTTAAAACTGTCATATATAGATATAGTTATCAGTCAGCTACAATACAGTCGTAAAAGGAATTGGGAATTGGGAATTAGGAATAGGTAAAAATTATGAATGCTGAATGCTGAAAATTTCATAATTCATAATTCATAATTTTTATGCCTCTAGCGAAGAACGAAAAAGTACACGTCCTGGAAGTACCTCGTCGTTAATCTTGGCATAAACCCGCAGACAGGCAGAAACTTCTCCCGGTATACCGCCAATATCAAGTTGCAAATCGTCTTTTGACCAAGTGTAGACATCGGCATAGGTTCCCCACAACGGACGAATCTGCACCTGATAACCAGCATCACGGGCTTTTTCCACTACTCCATTGAGAGTGCGCCGCGCTTCTTGTTGCAACTTGCCCCACCAAGAAAAGCGATCGCAGATTGGTAAGTAAACTAAAGAATGGATCGCCTCATCTAAATCAAGTCTGGCACGGAGAGCGATCGCTGGGTCAGCGTCAGCAGTGGCGAGGACGCGGTGGAAGCGATCGAGGAGTGCTGTAACATACTTAGCTTGTTCTGACTCTGAATCCAAAGACCTAACACCAAAGCGATCAACACTTTTCAAGGCATGGTGCAAACACTTATCTATCTCGATAAATTTAACACATGTAGAAACGATTCCCGCTAAAACATCAAACTCTCCATCTCTTGTTTCCATTCTCAATTGCGGATCGAAACCAATATTGTTTGACAAACACAATCCTTTAGCTTCAATATTTCCCTTCAAACCAGAGTAAACATGCTCGTTGCGGCAGAAAGACATCTGTTGCAGGGAAAACTTGTCTTCTAAAGCGCCTAACTGACTTACTTCTGCTAAAATACGCTCCTGCCAAACATGAGCCAGCTTTTCTGGAACTCGCAGCAGCAGACGTTGCAGTTCATTCCATAAATCAGTATCATTGCTGCTGTGAAATTCGTATTCACCTACATATTGCAACAGTTCTTTATCAGTCAGCAAAGCTTCGCAAATGTATTTTAGTTTCAGTTCGCCTGTTGTTGCTGGTTGAATTGGTTCAAACACATCCTCCCAAGATAGATGGGGTGATGGGGTGATGGGGTGATGGGGTGTTATCTTCTCCCCATCTCCGGTTCTCCCCACCTCCCAATCTTTCTCGGTTAATATCTTTGCTTGCAAAAGTTCATTTAACTCCTGTAACAGTTCCTGGCAGATACTGTTACCTGGATCTTTCGTGGCTTCCTTCAGTGCTTCTTGTAATTGAGTCCGCAGTCCATATAAACCCAACCGCAGTACCCAAGCTAATTTTGAGTCCTCAATCTCTAATAACTTGCTGAGGTGCTGCATGTTTTCTCCATTATTTATTGAATGCTCACGCCAAAAACCTCTCTTTTCCTCTGCGTTCTCTGCGTCCTCTGCGTTTCATTTAAAATTTTCTAACGCAAAGGGGCGCAGAGGTTAGCCGCAGAGGGGAGGCAGCGCGTTGGAGGGTTTCCCCCCAACCCCACTGACGTGGGGGCCCCGCAGCCCCCCGTTGTAGCGACTGCCGTCGCGCAGAGTTTTTTAATGCAATCCGCAAAATGGATCGCGTTCTGTCTCAACGTTATTAGATTGTGCTTGCAGGGAGTCTCGAAAAACACATCCTTCTTGTTTGAGGCATTCTGGATTTGTTGATGTCCAGTAAGGTACTTCAAAGGCATGGACTCGCAAGATACCTTGCTTGTTGAGAGAAACGTAATATTTACAAGGATATTCGGTTTTGAAGTCTGGTTGTGGCAATTCGCCAATGAGTTCCCATTTATTGGATTCTGGGTTGCGAAATTGGAAGTAAAAAGTGTGTTTGCCACTGGCAGGAAAGGGAGGTAATTCTGCAATTAACCCCATGCTTTGTAGTTGCATTTCACTGTCTTCATAGCGGAAAATTTGTAAATCTTGAGTGTGGTCTTTTTCGGCGGCAAATAGGACGGTGTGAGCATCGGTTTTGAGGGCGATCGCAGATTCGGCAACGTTGACTGCAATATCGCATACTACTTTACTTTCATCGGAGATGACTGCTGAGGAACCGATCGCTTTTGCTGCATCTAGGCTGGGAATGTTGGCGGGAATTAAATAATGGGGTTTACCGCGAGAAAGTAGCAAGTCGATGTCTAGTTTTTGATTGATTTCAAACTGGACTTGAATGTGATTTTTGAAATCTTCTTCATTCATTCCTAGTTTTTTCATCAGGACATCACCGTTGTAGCTACCCCAAAGTTGGAGTTTCATATTCTCAAAGTCTTGACGCCTGATGTTGTTCGTCAATTGCATCCCCAGCCAAGGACTGCGAAATTTGGCCATTGCATCGTCGGCTTGGAGTTGATACAATTCTTGCCCGGCATGAAAAATTGGATCGGGACTACCGCCAATTACTTCTCTAACAAAGGAGCAGGGTAGAAAATAAAACAGGTTTTTGACATCTATATATAATTGGTTGGCTCCTTTACGCAGCAAGTCTTTGGCTTGTTGGGGGGAGAAACTCAATTGTCTGAGTTTTTCGGCAAAGCAGGCTCCGGCGGAAGTTGCTAGTTTGGTATATTCAGGTTCAAAGGTGACGCGTTCTTCGTTCCAGACGAAATAGTTAGACTTGCTAAATACCCGGTAAAGTTCGCGTTCGACAAGTTCTAAATTGCAGGTTTTGCCCGAAAGAATTAACCAATCTACTGTTTCTGGAGAATTATGAGGATTGACAGATTGATTTTTAAAGGCATTTTCGATCAATCCTTGGGCGATACCAATAGCTTCGCGAATAACAGGGGCTACGGCCTTTTCAAATTGTTCAACTGTGATTGTCACGTTCAAGCGATCGCTAACATCACTAGGTAAGTTGATGTCGTTATGTGCTAGCAGTTCTGAGATTTTTTGCCCATCCAGGTTAAATACAGGTGTATCTGCTGTTACACGCTTTTCCCCGAGGGTGAGTTTAGCTGCTTCGGCGTATTCCCAAAGGGTGTAAAAAGTTTGAGCGCGAGATGGGGCGTTTTTCCAGCGGGTGGGTAATACTTTTTCGGCGTCGTTTAAGGCTTCTTTGTAAGCTTCGCCTTCGCGAATTTCGTTATCTACACAAGCTAACAGCGAACCTTTCTGGAATTTACCCTTTTGGAGAAAGCGGTCGCTCAATTCTTCTGGTTGGACTTTTAATACATCTGGGGGTAAATTTTCCTCGGCAATTGCACTGAGTAAACAATCGGCGATCGCTGCTTTCAAAAGTAAAAACAGTCGCAGTGTAATCAATTCGCCGCCCAGTTGCAAATGACCGGAAGAACCTAACAGTTTAGGCGTAAGTTTATAGTAGCGTCCACCATCACCTCGATCTTCCCCTGGCTCGAAAGGGTTAATTTCTTCTAGGGTAAGGCGAATCAAGGCTAAGTCGGTAGTGCCACCACCAATATCTAAAACCATAACATTTTGCCACCATCTATCCCCTTCGCGACGACAGCGAGTTTTGAAAGATTCAATTCCTAAATTCAAATCACCGCCAAATTCTCGCCATAAAAAGAATATCGCTGCCGAAACAGCCTCGTCATACGCCATCTGCACATCGTCGATATCCAGTTGTTTCACCAACTGCTCTATTTCGCGGCGGACAAATGGTGAAGCGATAGTTGGGTAAGTGACTACGGCGCGGTAAAATTTACCTTGGGAACATTTACCCGAACGCTGGCGGTATTTTTCGGTCAAATCAATCAGCTGAGCATAAGCTGCTTGCAAAAGCTTGTTGACAGGGATAGTATCCTCTTTGTCATTCAGGGTAATTTGAAAAGAGCGTTCTTGCCCAAAGTAGCGTTTGGGTGAATGCAGGAACCTGCTATCAATTCCCTCTCCTTGTCTGATGGCGTCGAGGCGATGCTGCTTGGCTTGTTCACCTAAGCTGACTTTGACTTTTGCTGGATCGTCCTTCGGTAAAAACGGTTCTAAACTGATAATTTCGATCTCGCTGGGAATTTCACTCAAACGCCGATCTTTATCTAGTTCTACCGAGATTAAACTTTGCCATTCTAGCGGTGGAACGCGAAATACTTCATGGTAGATTTTGTTTAAGTGCTTGCTAGCAGCGCGACGAAACCAAGGCAAGCGCTTGCTCAGAGCAATTTCAATTTGGCGGATCGCTTCTAAAAATTGCTCTCCATGCAAATTGCGTAAATTTACACTATTATCATCTTGCAAATTTTTACTAGCTTCAGCCAGAAATCTTTGCCATTCTTGCACCCAAGCATCCTGACTTAAACCCGCGATATTCTCCACAGGACGTTGAGTTAACCATGCAGCTAAGCGATCGCGCAACCTAGTTTCTTGTTCGCTAGGAAAACTATGAGGCGTGACAATCACTTTCGGATCGTAAAGTGTGACTGTCGAGTTAGATGTACCAAAATCAATTGCAAACCAGCCGGGATAAGTAATTTCTGGCTGATTTTCGATCTGCTTAACTGGTTCAGCTTCTGCTACTAATTCCGTTTCTGGTAGCGTTTGCGATGTTGGATGTTTGAATGAGCTTAACACTGAATCTGTAAATTCTGTAAAAGACATGATTGGTTTTTTAATCGAATAATCTTTGCTTGGATTAGTCCAGATATTGCATTCAGCAGTGGTGTATTTACTTATAGACAAAAGTGGTTCGCCCATTGCATCTGAGTCAAAATACTCTACAGCTACCTGTAAAGTGCAATTAACACCCGCTGGTAAAGGTTGATTCCACCGACAATCACTTTGCCTTAATCGCTGAGGAGTAGAAAGTTGTAAAAGTTTAGTTGTACCAAAGTTTACACTTTTATATGCGGCTTGCATCGCAACTGCCAATTCTTCTGGCGTGCCAGTAACAAATATATTAATTCGGAAAATATGAGGAAAATTATGAGTAGGATAAGGTTTAATTTCAATTGCTGGTAGCAGTAACAGTGATGGGTTGTTTGGATTAGTACGTAGTTGATAACGATTAAAAAGTTCGATTTTGATCGGCATTATTATATATTCCTTTGTGTTTCTTCTTCGTGTCTTAGTGTCTTGGTGGTTTAAAAAACGAACCACCAAGACACGAAGACACAAAGATTAAATTTCTCTTGGTTCAGAGGCGATCGCCACTTGCGAAAGTGTTTCTAACCAAGGTGGAACAGATACAGGTTTGTCCTTGTCTGTAGCGGCGATATGTCGAAGTAAAGGTTCGTGTTTTGATTTCAAAAGTTCTTGCAAGCTGTCTACAATCTCCTTTAGTGCTCTAGAAAAAGAAAATTTCACCTGTTTAGTTAATTGGCTCACGTATTGAACGAGGTGTAAACTAGCACTGGCAGTTATTTCATCACGCAGTCGCAAAACGGCGATTTGATGATTAAATGGTCTGGGGGGAACGGGAAATTTTTTATCAGGACTCCAGTCTAAAACTTGGCCTGTAGGGTGTTTGTCATCTTTCCGTGCTAAGGGGAATAAGGTATCGGCGTTGATGGGAAGTTGGCTACCAGCTAGTCCACTGTGTTCGATAATCAATTTTTGCCATTTATTCGCCGGATCGACTGCACGCAGGAGGTTACGGTAAAGGCGGAGTTGATTTTTACCGCAGTTTTGCTGGATATACTGTTCCATTTCGGGCGACACTACAGAATTGACTGTGTTGCGTTCGCGAGATACTTCCCCAGATAGTTTACTAAAAAAGTCTGTCACTGCCTCTTTAGTGCGATCGTGGGCGAAGGCTTGCATTTCCTGGATGGTTTGGGCAAATGCAGGGTAAAAGTCATCACTTTTAGTGGGAATTGTGTCTTCTATCTCTTCGTCACCAAAAAAGCTTTCGGTTTTGGTAAGGGCGATCGCGCCATTTTTAGTTCTATCAAAGAGTAATGTCCACTCGCTCCACTCAAAAAAGATTTTATTAGTTAACTCGTCCTTGACTACATCACTGACAGCTATGCCGTTGCGGTTCTTTAAAATAGGTTGTTTTTCTAACTCTTCTTGAAATTGTCTGTAGATAGTTACTAAATTTTCAATCGCTTCCCGCAGTTCGATGAAAGCCGGGTTTTCTTCAACGGGGATGTATGCTGGGATTTGTTCGAGGAGAGTTTTGAGGTTGTCTTGCTCTTGTTGCAAAGCTTCCGCAGCCCTTTGGGTGTCTTCTACAAGTTGTTTCATGCCATGTTGGGCTACGTGGTCTTTGAGTAATGAGCGCAACCTGCTAGTTCCGCCATCTTCAGCAAAGTCACTGAGTTGTTTTTGCAAGGTGCTAGAAGCGGGTAGCATTTGACTCAGTTGTTGCCATTTTTCCCGCAATTCCACTTCCTGGGGTTTGTTGGGGATGTCGAGTTCGGGGAGAAACTCTGGGGAGCATACTTGCACTAGTGAAGACAGTTCGGCAAGTTTAGTTAAGCCGTGGAGTTGAGACAGCAGGACAATATTTTTTTTCTCTGTGGTTAAATTGCTGGCGCTGGCAATGGTAAGTTGGAGGATGCTGAGGCGTTCTAAAATAGTTTCTTCTGAAAGTAACGGCTCGTCTACAAGCTCATCAAGAGTACGTTCGTCACTTGAGGTGAGGGGGAGTTGGTTGAAGCGTCCCACACCAACGATGATTCTATCTCTTAAGTCTTGTCCCTTGTCCCGTTCCAGCATTGTGCGAATTTTAGATGCGATCGCACCGCCTGGATATCTGCCATTGAGTAGCAGCAGAATAGTTTGGACATCTCTGAGTTCCCGCAGCGATAAAAAGGCATCCCGCACCCCAGAATCCGCAGATCCCAAACCGGGAAAGTCTAAGAGTACGAACTCATTTGTCCCTTGCAGGGAAGATAAATCCCAAACTTCTTTTGATACCTCAACTGTGACATCGATACGGCGAATTAAAGAAAAGCTGTTCTGCAAATCTGTTGCTGATGGTTGGGCGAAATTTGCCCACGTTTGGGGAGGTGGTGGTAGTTGTGTAAAGTTGAGTTCTAAGATATTCATGGGTGGCTCAGTTAATCTCAGCCCTTTTTTCGCGGTAGTATGGTCAATCTGGTAGCTTTTACCGCAAATATGCTTGCCGTAGGCGTTGTAGGTACGCATGAATACTACTAACTCTCGCAGTAGCGATCGCAGTTCTAAGCTTTGCGTCTGACTCCAAACTTGTTCGCACCATTTCAAGATACCGTTGCTATCGATAACAGTGGTGGGGTGCAAATTTTTTAGAGATTCAACTTGGGTTAAAGATACTTCTGCTGCTTTGACTCGCACTTCCATTTCCTGTAGCATAAAGCGCAGACATTCTTTCACACCCTCATCAGACAAATATTCGACGGTGTATTTGCCAATTTGCGTTGTTTGCAAGTCTGGTTGCTGACGCAGATGAATAGCAGTGACGTTACCAGTGGTAGGAGTTTCACTGACTGGCAAAGCATCAGCGTAACCAATCAGACTACCTATTAATAAAGTTTTGCCACTGCTAAATTCACCCATGATGCCAATTTTCACAGGTGAAGAAGCAAGTTTTACTACTCTTTGCCCAGCTGATTGCAAATTTTGGATGTGTTCATGAACACTAATAGGAACCCAGCTTTCTTGGGGGGGTGGATTTTGTGATACTAACTCTAGGCTTTGCAGTACAGATTCTCCATATTCTTTATAGCGGCGCAATTGTTCCATTGCTATGTCGCTTTTCATACAATCTCCTGACTATAACCCTAGATAAATTATCGATTGTCCGCGCTTTTGACACTTCAAATCTTAATTAGGATACTCGGAAATTTTGGATTTTTAGCAGTAGCCATAGTTATAACTTGATTTTTAATCAAAGAAGTTTAGCAATTTGTTTGTTCTTATTGCTTCCAAATTGCAAAACTTAGTAGAAATTTGCATAAATTTGTATTTAATAAAGGCAGTCTCAATGAAAAACCTCACCCCCTTCCCCTCTCCTTAATTTCGATAGGACGGGGTGAGGTGACTTTCATGTTCGGTTGTGAAATTTTCCATGACTGACTTAAAAATACTTGGCGTCCCTTCGCTGCGCTCGAAGGCAAGCTTAGTGCCTTGGTGGTAAAAATTTTTGAACCACTAAGACTCCAAGACACAAAGATTTTTAATCCTTTACTGGTGTATAAAAACTTTAATCTGGTAGCGTGCGTTATGGACATTAGTCCTAACGCATCAAAAATCACTGGATGGTGCGTTAGCCTGCGGCATAACACACCCTACTGGACTGGCAAGCCTAAAATGGTGTAATAGAAAATGTTCGTAGTAAGCGCTTCAGCGCGAAACAGGCTAAAAATCTAATGCACAAATTTAGCTGTGCCACGCCACTACAAATCTACTGCGTCCATCCACGTGCATCGGTGTACCCTGCGGGAAGCGGAAGGGGACAATTATTTAGTTTTTGATTGCTGATTGGCGATCGCACTTCCACAATCACCCTTCATCACCAACATCAATCCATCCATAGAGAACATCAAGACATTTGTGACCAACCTCTTAATGTTACTTATTAACGTGAACCCATTCACAGAGAACATCAGGACATTTGTGACCAACTTTTTGATGTTCTTCATCAATTAGACTTGAATGCCGCTAAATCATTTAAATTCTGCCAAATTACGACAGCGAATAATTTAAAAGTTGTAACATTATCTGAATAGTTAGAAAGCCGTATTCCAGGGTGTATCAGAATTTAAAGATTGCCGTTTTCTGACTCTAGAATCTTCTCAGGTACTGATGATAAAACTGGCTCGCGATCTATTCCCTCTGATTACCTTGCCCTTATGCACCGTCAGCAGCCTTGCACCTATGACTATCGCAATAGCGCAAGTCACTCCTGATAATACCCTGGGCGCTGAAAATTCTGTTGTGACTGGCGATGTCATTAACAACATTCCCAGCGATCGCCTAGATGGTGGTGCTATTCGTGGCTCAAATCTGTTTCACAGTTTTCAGGAATTCAATGTCGGTGAAGGTAGGGGAGTTTATTTTTCCAATCCGGCTGGGATTGCAAACATTCTCACTCGCGTCACAGGTGGTAATCCCTCCAATATTCTCGGTACACTCGGTGTTTTAGGTAACGCGAATCTCTTCTTAATTAACCCGAAAGGGATTTTTTTTGGGCCAAATGCTCGTCTGAATTTGGGTGGATCATTTTTTGCAACCACAGCCGACAGTTTGGTATTTGGTAATAATTTTGAATTTAGCGCTACTAATCCAGAAGCACCGCCACTTTTAACTGTAAATATTCCCATCGGCTTGCGATTTCGAGATAATCCCGGCAGCATCCACGTACAGGGTGATGGTCAAGGACTGAGATCAAGGACTGATGAATTAATTGATACAACATCTGGGCTGCGAGTGCAACCAAATCAAACTTTAGCATTAGTGGGGGGTGATGTCAGCTTAGAGGGGGCAACACTCAAAACTGCTGGTGGACGAATAGAATTAGGTAGTGTCGTAGGTTCTGATTTAATTAACATTACGCCTCAGGGCCAAGGTTTTGCTTTAGGCTATGATAATGTTCAAAACTTCGGCAACATCCAATTATCTCAACAGACGGCAGTAGATGCCAGTGGTCTTGGTGGTGGTGATATACAGGTTTGGGGTAGGCGTATAACCCTCACTGATGGTTCCCAGATAGAAACAAGCACTTTGGGAGCAGAGCAAGGTGGAACTTTGGTAGTGAATGCAACTGAGCAAGTAGAAGCAATTGGTACTTCGTTCGATGAGAAGTTTCCCAGTGGCTTGTCTGCTACAACTTACCCAAGTGCAACAGGGGATGCGGGAGACCTTACGATTAACACCCGTAACTTAATTGTTCGAGATGGGGCACGAATCAGTGCTCGTACACGTGGTGAAGGCGACGGCGGGAATTTAACTGTCAAAGCCGATACTATACAAGCGATTGGTACTTCCGTGGATGGTCCGCCTGTCGATACTCAAGCTGCACCTAAATCAACAGGAGATGCGGGAAACTTAACAATTTACACCCGTAACTTAATTGTCCAGGATGGGGCACAAATCAGTGCTGGCACTCTTGGTGAGGGTAAGGGAGGGAATTTGACTGTCAAAGCAGATTCCGTGCAGCTTTTCAACAACAAAAGCGGCTTATTTGCTCAAGCTTACAAAGACGCAACAGGAGATGCGGGAGACATAACAATTGACACCCGTAACTTAATTGTCCAGGATGGAGCACGAATCAGTGCTAACACTCTTGGTGAAAGTAAGGCAGGGAATTTGACTGTCAAAGCAGATTCCATCCAGCTTTCCAACAAAGATAGCGGCTTGTTTGTTAGAACTGAGCAAGATACAACGGGGGATGCGGGAGACCTAACGGTTGACACCCGTAACTTAATTGTCCAGGATGGGGCACGAATCAGTGCTAACACTTTTGGTGAGGGCAAGGCAGGGAATTTGACTGTCAAAGCAGATTCCGTCCAGCTTTCCAACAACAGCAGCGGCTTGTTTGCTCAAGCTGGTCCAAACGCAACAGGAGATGCGGGAAACTTAACAATTGACACCCGTAACTTAATTGTCCAGGATGGGGCTGGTATATATGTACGAAATTTAGGCTTGGGGAGTGCAGGTAAGCTGACCATCAATGCTAGTTCTATTGATTTAGATAATAAAGCTATCTTGACTGCTGACACAAACAGCAATAAGCCTAACCCAAATAAACAGGAGGCAACTATCAGCATAAACTCTAGAGATTTGATAATGCGTCGCAATAGCGAAATCACTGCTAACGCTAGAGGCGCAGCGGATGGAGGCAATATTAACATTACCACTGGCGTTCTAGTTGGCTTGGAAAATAGTGACATCATCGCTAATGCTGCCAGTGGAAATGGTGGGAGCATCACAATTGAAACTCAAGGTTTGTATGGATTCGTGCAGCGTACTCGGGCAGAACTAGAGAGATTATTTCCTAATACTCTAAATATAAGGAGTCCCAGAGAATTGCCAACAAGTGATATCACTGCCTTTTCCCAGACGAGCGCAAACTTGAGTGGTACTGTCAGTATTAAAATTCCAGATGTTGACCCCAGCCGGGGGTTAATAGAATTGCTAGAAAATGTAATAGACCCCTCACAGCAGATTGCCGAAAATCCCTGTCAAAAAGGCTCTGACAGTACATTTATAATCACCAGACGTGGCGGCTTGCCTTCTAGTCCGAATCAAAGCTTGAAAAGTGACAATGTTCGAGTTGATTTAGTAGAACCTGTCGCTAGTAGCGGCAATTTCCAAACTGCAACTATCAACAAGCCAATAACTCATACTAATACTAAACATATTATCCCTGCACGAGGATGGGTGCTTAACGACAAAGGCGAGGTAGTTCTTACAGCTTATGATCCCACTGCTACCAATCTTCCCCAACGCGCTTCTCAAACAACTGCTGGTTGTCCTGCATTTTAAAAGGGATTGGGGATTGGGGATTGGGGATTGGGGATTGGGGTAGTGGTTTTCACGCGTAAAAATTATGGAAGGGTTTGGAGGCTTTGCCTGGGGGCTGTTGCATAGGCGTGCAAGATGTGAACGATCGCACTTACACAATCACCCTTCATCACCAACATCAATCCATCCATAGAGAACATCAAGACATTTGTGACCAACGTCTTGACGTTACTTATTAACGTCAACACATTTACAGAGAACATCAAGTCATTTGTAAGCAACGTCTTGATGTTCCTTATTAACGTGAAGACATTCATCACAAACGTGAAAGCGATCGCAAATTGACAGATGTCATATCAATCACGGTTGACTTCTTTCTCTTCAGATTCTTTAAGTTGCTCAATCATAAAGCTGATTTGGGCTGACACCGATCGCTTCTGCTTATTGCAATACTCTTTAAACCACTCAAAGAGTGATTCTGGAATTGTGACACTCGTCCGGCTCATTTTTTCAGTCAAAGCAGTACATCCTAATGCAACATATTCAGTATAGCTATTGATGTGTTAAATAGGCACGAATAGTTAAGAATATTAAAAATGCTATTGCTAATATGATTCACTCATACTAATATATAAATAAGAGAGGCGTTCATACCTGGAAGTAGACAACGCCTCTCTGACCAAACCTCTATTTAGTAAGGTCTAATTAAATATGATGCCACAACCTATTCTTTGTCAAACACCCACAAAAGGCTTATTAAATTTAACTTACGCTCGTCAAATTAGATTTCGGACTCTTAATATTCATCAGATGTCTTGGCAATTTGCCTGTTTTATTACTTGGAACAATGGTGACAAGCAAACTTTTGTTGGCAAAGATGCTCAAGCGATTGCTCAAACAATAAGAAAAATCACATAAATCAAAGATTAAGCCAGATTACGGGGGTTTCCCCCGTTCTCCTCTCCTTAATCAGGAATATATTATGGCGGGTGGTGTTCGCAAAAGCGATCGCTCTCAAGGTTTACCAAAACTGCTTTTGAACCCAAATATCCACGTACTCGACATCAAGATGTAATTATGTCAGGTGAGTAGTAATTGCATCCAAGAATTCATTAATATCTACAGGTTTTATTAGATAACCATTAGCTCCTAGTTGCAAAGCACGGCAACGATAAGCTTCATCTTCTTCACTTGTGATAAAGATAAAAGGAATTGTAGCTGTATAAATATTATTTCGCAATCCTTCTAGAACCTCATATCCATTAAGTTCAGGCATGTTAATATCAGAAAGTATTAAATCAGGTTGCTGGTCTTTGGCTATATTTAAGCCAATTAAACCATTTTCAGCACAGATGAGTTGGAAATTATTTAGTCTCAAAAATTCACAAACTATCAAACGAAAATCTTCATTATCTTCTATCATTAAAATCTTTTTCATAGTGATTTTTATTGCTACTTTTAGGCTCAATGGTTGAGCTAATTAATCTAAAACCTGAAAGTAGGTAAATAACAGAACCAAAAATGACAAGGATAGCGTAGGCAAGAGCTATAACCAAGGCTAAAAATTCTGCTAACTAAAAAAAACAATACGGTTCAGATAAGCTGGCAGAAATGCCTGGTGCTATTCCTACAAAGCCTACTGAGTGAGCAGGCTTTGTAGGAATAGCTGTACCATGCACGGGTGAAATCTACCATTCACTGAACCATATTGACTTAAAAAATGGGCTTGATTCTGAAGTTAATAGTGGACTGTGAATATTTTGTGAATAATTAGATTTTTGAGTTAATTAAATGCATTTTCGGCTACAAAAGCTTGAACAGCTTGGTAAATTCAGGCTTGACGAATTGCGATCGCACACTCAAAAGCTAGCTGCTGCACTAATTTAACCTTCAACTTATTTACTAGAAGATTGAGTAGTAAAGGCGATAGGTAATGAAGTTATTTGCAAATTTGGACAATTTCCTCTAAAAGGAGGCGATCGCTAGGTGAAATCCTAGCCATCAACTCAGCCTTTGCCTTTTCATTAATGTGTAGTCTGCCGCTTGATTCAAATCTAAAATCTTGACCTAGCACTAACCCTTGATTCTGAAGTTTGGTAAGCGCCAAATTCTTCGCTAGTTTGACTAGATCCAATTCAGGCTCTAGATAAGAGAAATTACTCAAAATCCAGCGACAAGCATCAGGATCAGCTTCTGACAGTCCATAAATTGCTGCTGTCAAAACATCTTCAAGACACTTGGGATCGGATAAAACGGTTAGAAAGTTTTTGAGAGAGATTAATAATGCCTGGTCTTGAGTTTTGAAAACATCCACTGCTAACTCAACGTTAAGATCGCGAACACTGGACACACACATACTTATTGCTCTTTGCCTTAACAAAAGGGAACTTTTCGGAACACAATCAGGATCAAAGTTGAAACTAGTAGTTGACAAAGACTACAAGTGCAATCGACAGTATGTGAGTAACAGTAGTAAGATTTGCGACAAGAGTCTTCAAACAGAAGCTTTTCAAGTGTTTTGACAGCTGAACTTCACGCAAAACCTATCCACTACAGTTACACCAATGATTTATCTGGCTATATTTTGAAGTTAGAGTATTAATGTGAATATTTTGTGAATTTAACTAAATCGGCGTAAGTCCCCCACCGAAACGCGAGGGGCTACGGCTTCAATCGGAACGAAGTGGAGATAAGCCGTAGGGGGAGAGCGGTCAACTTCGGGGGTTCAACACCCCCGAAGTTGACAATAATATCTACAAAGAGTGGTAGTATTCTGTCCATGAATCAAGTACTGACGCTAGTTGTAAGACTTCAAACCGACCCAAAACAGTATGCCAAGCTGAAGGATACTGCAACTGAGTTCGCGTCATGCTGCGAGTTCATTAATTCCTCAGTCAAACCATCTTTAACCAACCGCAACTCAATCCAAGCTGTTATTTACAACGATGCTAGAAAAATGAACAGCCAAGGAATAGAACAGAGCGTAGACGGTCTAACTCTTGGGCATTTCATCAGTTGCGAATTTTTCTAGAGTATAAGGGTATTAAAGAAGGGGTAAAAGTAATAACTGTTCCTCCAGCCTATACATCGCAAACATGTAATTTCTGCCTGCATATTGGCATAAGAACCAATAAGAAATTTAAGTGTATCAATACTTCCTGCGGTTGGATCGGAGACGCGGATACTAACGGTTCTTTGGTAATTGCTCTGCTTGGCGGCTGCCTTGTAAACCAGCCGGAAGGTTCCTGGTTGTCTTGCCCTTTGGACGAGACTACTGGAGGGCTATTGAAAGCTCCCGCCGAGCACGTAGCAGGCGGGAGTAGTTTACAAACAATTGTTTCTTTTAACCACATACACGACACTTCATTTATAAACTTGAAAAGCTAGCTAGGGGGTTATCAACTGTACTGAGTTTAAACAAGAGTAATTCCCTATGCTGCCGTAACTATATGCTGCCGTAACTATTAGTATTAAGGATAACTAGCCACGGTGAGAATTCTACTGGTGGAAGACGATGAAAGCTTTGCTCGACTAGTTAGGAAAACTCTTACAACTCAGCATTATCTAGTTGATCTTACTACTGATGGTCAGGCAGGTTGTGAACTGGCGGAAGCGTTTGCCTATGATTTGATTTTATTGGATGTGATGCTGCCGAATTTGGACGGTATTAGCTTTTGCAAACGCCTACGGCAGGTGAGCGCCAGCACCACGCACTTGCACCACATCCCAATTCTTCTAATGACTGCTCAGGACACGATCGCCAAAAAAGTCACAGGATTAGATGCTGGGGCAGATGACTATATGGTCAAGCCTTTTGACTTACAGGAGTTATTAGCCCGGGTACGTGCTTTGTTGCGACGGAGCAGTTCAACTCTACTGCCTGCGATCGAGTGGGGTTCACTGCGTCTTGACCCCAGTAACTGCCAGGTTAGTTACGACGGGCAACTACTACACCTCACAGCTAAAGAGTATGCTCTACTGGAGCTGTTCTTGCGTAACAGTCACCGGATATTTAGTCAAAGTGCCCTGCTGGATCAGCTCTGGTCATTTGAAGATCTACCTTCAGACAATACTGTTAGAGCGCATATCAAGAGTTTACGGCAAAAACTCAAGAAAGCTGGGGCAGAAACTGATTTGATTGAGACAGTTTACGGACTCGGCTATCGGCTGAAATCAAGAGAATCAAGTATTGCTCGCCAGGAGAGAAAATCCAAAATCCATAGACGCCCCCAGGATATATCCCCGAAGGGTTGTCCAAAATCTAAAATCCAAAATCCCCAGACTCAGCAGCAGACTACTGAGAAAATATCTACAATTTGGGAACGGCACAAGGAAAAGTACATCAATCGCATCACGGTTTTAGAGCAAGCTGTAACATATCTGCTCAAAACCACACTCAGTGAAGAATTGCGGCAAAAAGCCCTTAGACAAGCGCATACACTAATAGGGTCACTAGGCAGCTTTGGCTTTGACGAAGCCTCTCGCTTGTCCCGCCAGATAGAACAGATACTTAAAATCGAAGAAAAGCTTCCCCAAGTCCAGATTGAGCAGCTTTCTCAAATGGTTGTAGCATTGCGGCAAGAATTGGAGCAAACACCAGCGATTTTAGAGTCTCCAGCGCCTCAATCAATTACTATCAAGCAGCAAGCTCGACTTTTGGTTGTTGATGACGATACAGCACTAGCTGAGCAGTTGATTTCAGAGGCTACAACTAGGGGAATGTTGGTAGAACTTGCTACAGACTTATCTCAAGCTAGAGAGGCTATAGCCCACACCCAGCCAGATGTAGTTTTACTCGATCTATGCTTTCCCGACTCAGCAGAGAACGGGTTCACGCTGTTAGCGGAATTGACCGCCAAACAGCCAACCGTACCTGTGTTAGTATTTACAGCGGCTGAGAGTTTTGCCGATCGAGTGAAAGTGGCAAGGCTGGGCGGACGGGGCTTTCTCCAGAAACCAATATCTCCAGAGCGAGTCATGGATGCGATCGCTTCGGTTCTGCAACAATCTAGTCAGCCATCAGCACAGCTAATGATTGTAGACGATGACCCCCAAGTGTTAGATTTTTTGCGCTCTTTACTAGAGCCTTGGGGGTTTCAACTGACTCTGCTAGAAGATCCGCAGCAGTTTTGGAGTACTCTGGAGCAGTCAGCCCCTGACTTACTGATTTTAGATGTGGAAATGCCAGAGTTGAGCGGCATCGATCTGTGTCAAGTGGTGCGTAATGACTCACGCTGGCATGATTTGCCCATACTGTTTCTATCTGCTCACACAGATATAGAGACTGTGCAGCGGGTATTTACATCAGGTGCAGACGACTACGTAACTAAGCCGATTATAGGGGCAGAGTTGATTGCTCGCGTGCTGAATCGGCTAGAACGGACAAAAATCTTACGCAACTTGGCAGAAATTGATGAGCTAACTGGCCTTACCAATCGGCGCAGATCTATCCAACAGCTAACCCAATTGCTGCGTCTAGCCGAACGCCAAAATCAACCTTTATGTTTTGCCGTACTAGATTTAGACAATTTCAAGCAGGTTAATGACCAATACGGTCACGATGCTGGAGATAAAGTACTCAGACGATTAGGAGAACTTTTAAAGCAGAGTTTTCGTAGTGAAGATGTAGTAGCTCGTTGGGGTGGCGAGGAGTTTGTTGTCGGTCTATATGATACGACCAGAAACTCTGGTGTGAAGCGGCTGACAGAAGTTCTAGAAATTTTACACCAGCAGAAGTTTAGCGATCGCGATCGCAGCCAGTTTTGCGTCAGTTTCAGTGCGGGTGTAGCTGAATTTCCCCAAGATGGTGCTGACTTGCAAGCACTTTACCGGGTTGCTGATGCCTTATTGTACCAAGCTAAGGCAGCAGGGCGAAATCAGGTATTAGGTTGATGAAATGGGGAATAATACCAAGTCCGGATGATTAGTTGTCATTCTGAACGAAGTGAAGAATCTCCGAGATACTTCGCTAGACTGCGTTACGCTCAGTATGACAGACATATTTTTTTATAAGTGATTAAACGAACTTGATATATCTATGCGAACTAGTGAACAAATCAAGGCAGAAATTGAGGATAAATTCGGATTTTTCCCTCCTTTCTTCAGTCCAGCGCAACCCCACCCACAGATATTAGAAAACTTATGGCAACAGACCTTGAGCGCTTATGTGACTAATCCCTTGCCCACTCTATTTAAGGAAAAACTTTCAGCCTACCTCTCGCGCTACTGTCTAGTTCCCTACTGCATGGTCTGTCACAGTTGTTCCTTGTACTCTCTGGGGATGAAGGCAACACAGGTATTAAAGCTACTAGAATCGGCTCCTCCTATAGAAGAAATACAGAGCAACAAACACCTACGTGTACTAAAGACCTTCCCTGAAAAACTAAACCTTCTGTCTGAGCTAGACTCCGCACTGGAAGAGGGTTTACTTTACTGTTGTGCCTTGACTTTTCTGGGAAAAGATGCTAATTGCTCCTATCGAAATGAACTCCACCGCCTGTTAGGAGTAGAGAATTATCAGCACCTCGTAGCCTTGATCGCTTACGTGAAGGCTTGTCATGCCTGGATGGAAGCCTATCCCGAAGTCGCATATAATTACACAGCAGACAAGCGATCGCAAGACCACCTTCATAGTTTACTAGGGGAAGCGCCTGCTTTAGCAGACTTCTTCCACCAGTATCGTGAAATAGTCAACCACGAATGCCAAAGCCAAGCAGAACAGCAAGCACAGCTACGTACCAAGGCGGTAGAGGCAGCCAACCAAGAACTAGAAAGCGACCTGAGCGAACACAAGCAAGCGCTAGAGGCACTGCAAAAGCAAGCAGTAATGTTAAGAGAGCAAGCACAACTTCTCGATTTGGCGCGCTAGGCGATCGTAGTCCGCGATTTGAACAATAACATTACTTTTTGGAATCGTGGTGCTGAGGAAAGATACGGCTTTTCGCAACAAGAGGCTCTAGGAGCTAATATCCATGCACTGCTGCAAACCCAATTTCCCCAGCCCTTAGCAGAGATTGAACGCGAACTGTTTCGTCAAGATTGCTGGGAAGGAGAGCTAAGACAAATTAAACGCGATCGCTCAACGGTGATTGTCACTAGTCGTTGGGCACTGCAACGAGACGAGGAGGGTAAACCAATTGCAATTTTAGCAATTAATACTGACATTACAGAGTATAAGCGTACACAGGAATCGCTCAGGGAAAGCGAGGAACGCTTTCATGGGGCATTTGAACATGCTCCGATTGGAATGGCATTGGTTTCGCCGGATGGTAGATGGCTGCAAGTCAACCGTTCCCTGTGCGAAATTGTCGGCTATTCGGAGCAGGAATTGCTGACCATGAAATTTCAGGCGATCACCCATCCAGATGACTTGGAAACTGACCTTGGCTCCCGACACCAAATGTTAGCTGGCGAAATTCGCTCCTATCAATTGGAGAAACGCTACTTCCACAAGTGCGGACAAATTGTTTGGATTTTGTTAAGTGTCTCGTTAGTACGTGACGCTCGCGGTCAACCACAGTACTTTGTCACGCAGATTCAAGACATCACAGAGCGCAAGCGAGCACTTGAGGCACTACGAGAGAGTGAAGAACGCTGGCAGTTAGCTTTACGCGGTAACAATGATGGTATTTGGGACTGGAACGTCAAAACCAACGAAGTTTTCTTTTCCGCCCGATGGAAGGAAATGCTTGGGTATGAAGACCACGAGATTTCAAATCATTTGGATGAATGGGCAAAAAGGGTTCATCCCGATGACTTAGAATTGGTAACTCAAATAATACAAGATCATTTTGCCAAGAAGACGCCATTTTACATTAGCGAACACCGAGTGCAGTGCAAAGACGGCACCTATAAATGGATTCTCGATCGGGGACAGGCACTCTGGGATGAAGCGGATAACGCTGTGCGGATGGCAGGTTCGCATACCGACATGACAGAGCGAAGGCAAGCAGAGGAAGCACTACGGGAGCAGGAAGCAATCTTGCGGAGCTTTTACAATAGTTCTCCGATGATGATGGGTGTTGTGGAACTGCTGGAGGATGACATCCTGCATCTTTCAGATAATCAAGCCACCGCCAATTTTTTCGGAACTACGCCTGCGGCAATGCAGAATCGACGAGCTAGCCAGTTGGGAGCTCCTCAGTCCCACATCCGCCAGTGGATAGCGTACTACCAGGAAAGCGAACGCATCGGTAGCCCTGTCCGTTTTGAGTACAATCATAATATCGGTACAGATATCAGATGCTTGTCGGCAACTGTCTGTTTTATTGGCAAAGCCTCTAGCGGACGCTCCCGATATTCTTATGTAGTAGACGATATCAGCGATCGCCAGCAAGCAGAAGAGGAACGAGCAAAGCTGATAGCCATCCTGGAAGCTACCTCTGATGTTGTTGGTACTGCCAGTACAGATGAGCGGGTAAGCTATTTAAACAGGGCTGCTCGAAAGATATTTGGATTTAGTGAAGGTGAAGATTTTGCCAACTTCACCATTGCCGATGCTCACCCGAAATGGGCTTACGAACTCGTCCGCAATGAAGGAATTCCAGCAGCAATGTGCAGCGGAGTCTGGGTTGGCGAAACAGCTTATTTGAGCCACGATGGACGAGAAATACCAGTTTCCCAAGTCATTATCGCCCACAAATCACCAGATGGCAGGGTTAAACTGCTTTCTACTGTGGCTCGCGACATTACCCAACAAAAGCAAACCGAAGCCAGCCTGCGCGAAGCAGAACGGAGGTGGCGTTTTCTACTAGAAAATGTTCGTTTAGTCGTTGTAGGACTGGATGGCAATGGTAAGGTTGATTATGTCAATCCTTACTTCTTGGAATTAAGTGGTTATACTCAAGAGGAAGTCATTGGCAAAGATTGGTTTGAAAATTTTATCCCGCGCTACCAGAAACAGCCGCTAGAGAAATCTTTCCAAGAATTATTAGAGCAAAATTTTCATCCCCACTATCAAAACCCTATTCTTACCAAGTCTGGTGAAGAAAGGCTAATTGCCTGGAATAATACTCTGCTCCAAAATTCGCAGGGTGATGCCATTGGTACGATGAGTATCGGCGAGGATATTACCGAGCGTCACGCGATGGAACGGATGAAAGATGAGTTTCTCTCGGTTGTTAGCCACGAACTACGCACCCCTCTAACTTCGATTCACGGTGCTTTGGATTTGCTTGCCAGCGGTTTGATCGATGCTCAATCTGACAAAGGTAAGCGCGTGATTGACATTGCCGCAGAAAGTGCCGATCGCCTAGTGCGGCTTGTTAACGATATCCTTGAGTTGGAACGCTTGGAGTCAGGCAAGATCAGTTTGGTAAAGCAGCCTTGCAATGTGGCTGATTTATTAATAAAAGCCACAGACTTGATGCAGGTAATGGCAAATCGAGCCGGAATTACTTTATCCGTTTCTTCCCAAGATATGAAGTTGGATGTTGATGGCGATCGCATTATCCAAGTGCTGACGAACCTGCTTGGCAATGCCATCAAATTTTCATCCCCAGGTTCTACAGTCTGGTTGACTGTAAAATCGGAGTTAGTTAATCCCAATACTATATTGTTCGAGGTGCAAGACCAAGGGCGCGGTATTCCAGTTGATAAGCTAGAAAGTATCTTTGAGCGTTTTCAGCAGGTTGATGCTTCCGATTCCCGCAAAAAAGGAGGGACGGGTTTAGGCTTAGCCATTTGCCGAAGCATTGTACAGCAGCACGCAGGGCAAATTTGGGCTGAAAGTATCTTGGGTAAAGGTAGCACTTTTTACTTTACGCTACCTGGCTGGATAGCAGAGGACGTGTGCGATGACAACCAAGCGCATCTTAGTGATTGACGATGAAGATGGTGTCCGCGAGATTATTCAATTTTCTCTAGAGGCGGCGGCTGGTTGGGAAGTGTTGACAGCAGCTTCTGGTGCTGAGGGGTTAGCAATAGCCCAAACCCAACAGCCTGATGTAATTATTCTAGATGTGATGATGCCTGATATGGACGGGCCGGAAACTTTTCGGCAGTTACAGGCTAATCCTCTCACTCAGCACATTCCAACTATTTTCCTGACAGCGAAGGCAAAGTTTAGCGAACAACAGCATTTTATCGACTTGGGTGTAACAGGAGCGATCGCAAAGCCCTTTAAGGCTGTGGAGTTAGTTGAGCAAATTCGAGAGATTTTGAACTGGAGCGAGTAAATGCTGGCGAGCCTCCTTTGGAGGAGTGTACAACAATAATAAAGTTCTATAATAAATAATAAAGTTCTATAATTGTGACTTGCACCATATCCTGAACTTTTAATTCAAGATATGCCTCAATTTGGATGTATTCATTTCCCAAAGACTTACTCCATAGCGCAGTTAGAGTCAATTGGTATTAGGTATCAGACTCCTCGTTACAAAATTACTTCTGTACGGCATACTAGTGCAAGCATGTAATATTCGGCATTACCTTGAGGCATGTAGATGCCTCAAGGAATTTTTTTGATTGCATGGCGATCGCACATCAGTTAATACCATTTTGAAAAAATAATGCGACAAATAGACATTGTAGAGACGCGCCATGGCGCGTCTCTACATCAGGATGTGTTGTAAACATTTATTAAATCGGTATAAGTTGCTTTGATAAAATTGGGGCTATTGCTGAAGCTCTTTAATTCGCATCAATGCACTCTTGTGGTAATTTTTCTTGCCTTTTTGCTGGTAAAGATTTGCAGCTTTGCGATAACTCTCAGCCGCTGCTTGCTTATTTCCTAATTGGGCGTAAGTAAGGCCTAGGGCATAATAAGCATCTGCATTGTTACTATCTATACTAAGAGCTTGTTGGTAATCGGCAAGGGCTTGTTCGTAGTAACCCAGCCTGCGATAGGTAATCCCTCTATTGATGTAAGCGTCAACATTATTTTTATTAATACCAAGTGCCCGATTGTAATCGGCAATAGCTAGTTCATATTTGCCCTGTCTGTGATAGGCAATTCCTCTATTGATGTAGGCATGGACATTTTTGCTAATGCTAATGGCTTGATTGTAATTGGTAATAGCTTGGTCGTACTTGCCCTGTCTGTAGTAAGCAATGCCTCTATTTATATAAGCCGTTGCATTGCGAGGATTTTTACTAATGATCTGATTGTAATTCTTGATAACTTTTTCTTGATTGCTCCTCTCAGTTATTTCGCTGCCTCTAGTGTAGAAATCTTCAATAACAATTGGTAGGGGTGTAGAAGAAGCCGAGATAGTACTATGAGGTTGAATTGTCCGATATTGTCCTTTGGTAACTGTAGTTGTATTGGGAATCAATACAGGAGGACAAGGGATTGGGAGTGTTAACGAAGGTGGCTGATTTTCGCATAAATGGTGAGTTTCGCTAACGCTTTTACTAACATTAGATTCTCTAAAAGTATTGGTTTGAGCGATCGGCGACTCTCTTTTAACAACGAGAGCAATAATAGCCAACAAGCTAAAACCTACTGTAAAGCTCTTACGCAGAGCAGAGTTTTTATATTTTTGTACAATACTTTGGCGTACGAACTCCACTTCTATCTGGTTAAACCAGTTGTCATTGGAGTTGAGTACTTGTTTAAGCAAATCAAGTCGTGGGTTGGTATTCCAGAGGTATTTTGCTTTTTGCTGCCTTTTCCACTCCATTGCTGCGGGTGCTAGCTGCCTTTGTAAAATAAAGCTTTCTTCATGTTCTTGTTTCCACTCCAGCAACTTTTGCCATCTTTGTAGTAAAAAATCATGAGTTAGTTCTAAATAAGGTTTCCCCTCAGTATCTCGTCCTGTAACTAGTAGACCTGCTGCACAAAAGCGCCGAATCACCTCTTTGATTTGTGTGTTTTGTGGTTCTGGGTACTCCAGTTCCAAGAATAAAACTCGTCTGCGAGCCAACTTACCATTACTCACAGCCACCGTTCGCAGCATGACATAGCGGATAATTCGCTCGTAGGATTTATCCTGTTTGATTAACGCCTCATATTCACTATCAGCTCTTTCGACGAGACTGGGTAGTACTCCACCCATTTCTTCGTTGTTTTCTTGGGTAATTAACTGATTGTTTCCTCTAGCTTCTGTGAAACTTTTGAGATATTTAAGGTAGAGTTCAGTTAATGTAAAAGAGAATAGAGGTAGTGTTCCAGGCATGTGTGCTACCTCATCAATAAAATTCTCTATCAAACTGCAAAGCTGGAAATACAGCATCTTTTCTGATGCTGCTTCCTCAGTGTAGAAATGCATTTTTTCCCACATCATTGTCGGAATGACAAATCGAGCCGCATTCCAATATGGTTCTAAGACAGAATTTCTAAATTGAAATTCAAAGTCGCTTCTTAATATCAGTATAATTCGTAATTGGTCTGAATACTTTGCTACAATTTGTGCTAAGAATTCGATAAACTTTTCACATTCTTGCTTTTGCGGAGAGAGATTTATCAGTTCTTCCAACTGATCGATAACTAGTAGCAGTTTGGACTGAGGATTGTTTTGACTCCAAATCTTTATCTGGGCAGCAAGGTTCTCCACGTTTTGCTTATGACTGGGACACACAATAGCTAGAATATGCCACTGCTGTTGATTTGATTTTGCCTGTAACTGCTTGAGATAGGGAATCAAACCTTTATGGACTAAGCTAGATTTTCCAGTTTTAGAAGCCCCCAACACAACAGTTAGCGGCTGTTTACTCATAAACTGGTATAGTTTTTCAGTTAACACTTGTCTGCCAAATAACAGTTCGCTGTGTTGAAATTCGGGCATGTTGTATACTCCCCACATTCCGCAGCTTCCGCGAGAATATTGATGGTACTTTTTACTTTTGACACCATCAGTTAAATCCCTGATACTCATTGAGTCAGCATAAGACTCTAGTATAAAGAAGGCAGGTATGCGGTCAACTCAGTTGGCAGAAGGTAAACAGTTTAGAATATAGGCTTTTCAGGTTGAGCGAACGCCGTCGTGAGCTACTAGATAAACAAGTGACTCTTGTTGCTAGAAGCAAGGAACAAAATAACCAATTTTCTCGCTAGTATTCAAGCGTACTTAAGTGCTCTTCACAAAAATTTTAATTTGTTAGGGAAAGAAAATATTACTTGTACAAGGGACTGGGGACTGGGTAAGCTGTTCCACATCTCATTTGCATAACTTGGGAGGCAGGATGCACACCCCACAAGAGATTGAGAAAATATAATATGCAATTTAAATATGCTTTAAGCTTATTGGGAATTCTGAGAAGACAAAGTAGGCGAGGGAGAGGGGTAGTGGGGAGACTGTCCGCGCGAAATCCCCCATCACCCCATCCCTCCAAGTCCTCCTTGTCTTCCTAATCCCCAGTCTCTAGTGTTTGTGTTCGTGTCCGTGCTTATGGGAACAGATTTGTAGATCTTGGTTCATCAGCTTTTCAGTTATTTCTTTGAGAGTCGCATCTTTGGACTTTAAGCCGATCCAAGCGTCAATTTTCTCTGCATCGAAACCTACTTCACGGCGATCGCCTACTTCCATCAAAGGGCGGCGAATTAATAGGGGATCTTTGAGCATCAGCATCAAGGCTGTTTGGTCATCTATGTTTTCTGGAACTATCTCACCTGATTGTACGCGGGGAGCAGCACGGTTAAACCATTCGGCTACAGGGCGATCGCTAAAAAATGAGCGCAAACGTTCAACAGTCCAGGGTTCTGTTAGTAGGTTATACGCTATCACTTCATGACCTGCGGCTGTTAATAGAGTTTTTTGTTTGGTATTGTTCTTACAGCCTGGTTTTTCATAGAAAATCACCCTTGCCATTACAGTAACTCCTAATAGTTCTAACAGTTGAGAAGCAGAATTTAACCACTAAGACTCCAAGACACAAAGAAATTTTTTCTTAGTGTCTGTGTGATTAATAATTAAGAAATATTCTTCAATCATGATGAACAAGTTCAGACAAATAGCTTTGTTCACCATAATTAAATTTTAATGATTTTTCTAATTTATTTGTAGTTAAAAATTATTGCTGTTGACTAATTAAAAATTTTTAGCAATATGAGTCAATATATTATATTCAAATCGCTGTTTTGGATCAGTTTCACCATAAAGATTAAAAGTAACAGTTGGTTCATCACCAACAGCTTCTACACAATGAATTGCATCAGGAGTAAAGCTAATAATATCCCCAGGTAACAAAGTTAACTCTTCTGTTTGTTCAATTTGATCTGGAAATTCACGGCTGGCGTTTCGGTGCCAAAAAGTATTTTTTTCCTGTCCTTTTAATACTGCTACTACTCCCCAAGTACCATGATTATGAATATTTGATTTTGTGCCTGGTGCGAATGTTACTGTTTGCACGGTAAATGGAAAACCTAATTCATCATAAAGGAGTAAAACCGAAATTCCAGTTTCTGGACAAGGTTCTAAATGCTGACTTTGCACCCAATAAGAATTAACAAGCAACCGCCTTACTAGCATTTGAATTTGTGGCAAACGACTGGTTTGATCTTCCACATCATTGAGAATATCTTCTAACTCAGTTAAAAAGCGATAAAGGCGATAATTATCTCTTAATAAATCCCATGCTTTTACAGATTTACAGGTTTGATACTGGCCATCTCCATTGACATGCCAATCTCTATGTTTCATAAGTTATGTCTGATATGAATTAAACCTATGACCAAAATCATGTTTTGGATATATTCACTCTTCTTCCGGCGGGCGAGTCAGAATATCAAGTAATATTCCAGCACCAAAGTCGTTTGTATCATCAATACCTTTAACTTTAGTGCTAATTTCTTTTGCTTTTTCTAGTTCTCCCAGTTTTGCCAATACTAACCCTGACGCTGCATAAGCATTGATGTAGAGCCTAATTGACGGGTCTTCTTTTCGATTTGTCAAAATTGCCCGGAGTTTTTCCCAATTATCAGGTAATTTCTCTGCTTCTTTAATTTTCTCTATAACTTTAATGGCTGTTTTTAGTGCCATTTGATAATTATTCTTATAGTAAAAATATCTATATGCTGCTACCAAAACTTCTGTGTTGTCTTCTGTTTTGGCTAAGGCTTGATTCATATATTTTTCTGATTGTGATGTGTTTTCCCAGTTTTCGGCTGCTAATATCAATAACCTTTTAATTTCCTCTGGCACTTGAAACCAAGAAAATCTCTCTGCATCAATTTGCATAAAAATCTCCTTTCGCTTGGTTAGTAGATAGTAGATAGTAGATAGTAGTTAATTGTTTACCACTAACCACTAACTACTAACCACTAACCACTAACTTTTCTCCTAAAACAAAGTCAAAATGTACAGCAGTGTGAAGAGAATAATCCAAATAATGTCCACGAAGTGCCAGTAAATTTCTGCCATTTCGATGCCAGTGTGTTTGGTCGCAGAATAGTGACCGGGACGACGCGATCGCCACAATACACCCAAAATCAACAGCAGTCCCACGAAAACGTGCAAACCGTGGAACCCAGTCATGATGTAAAAACAGTTGGCGAAGACGTTGGTAGTCAAACCATATCCCAAGGTCATGTATTCATAAACCTGACCAGCTAGGAAAATTGCGCCCATGATGGCAGTGAGGATGTACCAAAAGCGCATTCCCTTGACATTATTCTTCTTAATCGCCGCATCGCCAAAGTGAATGACGAAACTACTGGAAACCAGAATGATCGTGTTAATTGTCGGTACTAATAACTCTACTTCCGTTCCTTCTGGCGGCCAAACTTCGGCACTTCCTCGGAAGAACAAATAAGTTGCAAAAAACCCACCAAACATTAGGGACTCTGACACAAGAAACGTCAACAATCCCCAAACTCGTAGATCCTTATGTTCCTCGTGATGGGCTGGACTTGTCGTTGTTGCGATCGCCATATCGTTTAATTGTTAGTAGATAGTAGATAGTAGTTAGTAGATAGTAGTTAGTAGTTAGTATTTGATTTTTAGCCACTAACCACTAACCACTAACCACTAACCACTAACTATTAGCAGCAATCGATTGAATTTTACTACCACGATCGTTCACGCCATAGTCATAAGGACCATGAGTGACAACAGGCAACACTTCCCAGTTTTCAACTAAAGGTGGCGAACTAGTTGTCCATTCCAAGGTCAAAGCATTCCAAGGATTGTCACCCGCTTTCTTACCAGCAACCCAACTCCAAAGCACGTTGATGGTAAAGGGAATCACTGATAACCCCAAAATATATGCACCGATGGTACAAATCTCGTTGAGATGAGTAAATTGCGCGTCATACATTGCCACTCGACGGGGCATTCCTTGCAAACCCAATTCGTGCATAGGTAGGAAGGTGAGATTAGTACCGATAAAGGTCAGGATAAAATGAATGCGACCCAAGGTTTCATTCATCATCCGTCCGGTCATTTTGGGAAACCAATGATAAATACCAGCGTAGATACCAAATACAGAACCACCAAATAAGACGTAGTGGAAGTGTGCGACTACATAGTAAGTATCATGGACATGTACGTCAAAAGGGGCTGTTCCCATCGTGACACCGCTTAAGCCACCCATGACAAACATGGACAACAAGCCGACGGCAAACAGCATGGCGCTGGTAAAGCGGATTTTACCGCCCCAGAGGGTAGCAACCCATCCAAAAATCTTTACACCAGTGGGAACGGCAACGATTAGGGTGGAGATGGTGAAGAACATCCGCATCCAGCCAGGTGTACCACTGGTAAACATATGGTGTACCCAAACGAACAAACCCACAAGGCAGATAGCAAGGCTGGAATAGGCGATCGCTTTATATCCAAAGATTGGTTTGCGGGCATGAACGGGAATAACTTCGGACATAATGCCGAAGATGGGCAGAATCATCAGATAAACTGCCGGGTGAGAATAGAACCAGAATAGGTGTTGGTAGATGACGACGTTACCGCCTGCATCTGGTTTAAAGAAGGAAGTACCAAAGTTGAGGTCAAACAACAACAGTACCAATCCTGCTGCTAACACTGGTGTAGATAGCAGTGCTAAGACAGAAGTTGCCAAAATCGCCCAGCAGAATAGGGGAATTTGATCCCACTTCATACTGGGAACTTTCATAAACAGGATGGTGATGACAAAGTTCAGCGAACCCAAAATTGAGGAAGTTCCTACCAAGACAATGGCAAGTATCCACATCGATTGGGCAATGGGGGCAGTCACCAGGCTTAGCGGTGGGTAAGCTGTCCAACCAGATTGGGAACCGCCGAAGAAGAAACTAGCTAACACCAATAAACCTGCGGGTGGGTTCAACCAAAAAGCGATCGCATTTAGTTTCGGGAAAGCCATATCCCTAGCACCCACCATCAATGGCACTAGGAAGTTGCCAAATCCCCCGATCGCACTCGGGACGATCCACAAGAAAATCATGATTGTCCCGTGGTTGGTCATGAAAGCGTTATACAGGTTTGGGTCGAGTAAATCTGCATCCGGTGTTGCTAATTCGGCACGCATGGCGATCGCCATCAGTCCACCGATGAGATAGAACACAAACGCCGTCACCAAATATTGAATGCCGATGACCTTGTGGTCAACATTAAACGTGAAGTAGTGATACCATTTCCACGCTTGGTGATGATGAGTGGATTCAGTAACCACAACACTAGTGGACTCACTTCCAGGTGGTTGATTCTGTGGAATTTCTAATGTCATATTTTAGTCCTTTGTTGTTTGTTGTTTGTTGTTTGTTGGTTGTTCCAATCAACCACTGTACGGGCGAAGCATTTGTACGAGAATTCTTCGGTTTGATGGAAAGTATAGATGTTCAAATGCTTCGCACCTACTAACAACTATTGACTAATGACTATTGACTACCCCAATTTTTTGGGCGTAGGGAGCGAGAAATTCTGACTTTGATAACTCAGCAGGGTTAACTGCAACAGCTTGTTTCAGTCCTTCTGGCTGCTGTGCGATGCGGTTTTCTGCCAACCAGCTTTCATACTCTTCGGGAGTATGGACTACTACTTGTGACCTCATGGAACCGTGGTAGCCACCACACAATTCTGTACAAACTACGGGGTAGGTACCAACTTTAGTTGCGACAAATCGCAGTTTGGTGGGTATTCCGGGAATTGCATCTTGCTTGAGGCGAAATTGTGGTACCCAAAATGAGTGGATCACATCTGTAGCAGAAAGATTAAGCTGTACGTCAGTGCCGACTGGGACGTGTAATTCACCAGCTGTAACACCACTGTCGGGATAGTTGAAAATCCAAGCAAACTGCATCCCCGTGACATCTACAACCAAGTCTGCCCTTTGCCCTTTCTCGTTAGCACCTGCACCAATACCAATGTCAGGGTCATTTGCTGGCACTGCCATTTCTGATTCCATCCCAGAGGGATCGCTGAGGGTAGCTGCGATCGCACTTCCTGGCATCTGGGCAACATGAACTGGGGTATGGCTGTTACCGCCCACTTCTAACCCCCCCATTCTTCCAAAGACATCAACGCTATAAATCCCCAAGCCAAGGACTATGATGGTTGGAATTGCCGTCCAAAATACTTCTAAGGGTAAGTTGCCCTCAATTGGCGAACCATCTGTATCATCACCCTTACGGTGACGAAACTTCACCAAAAAAATCAAAATAGTTCCTTCTACCACTACAAACAAAGCAGTGGCAATTGTCACCATAATATTGAAAAACCCGTCTACTAAAGGCGCTTGTTCAGATGCCTGTATCGGCAGTAGACTATGGTGTTGACCAACCCAAAGGCTGAAGAGTGTAATAATTACCCCAGCAACTAGGGTTAACAGCGAAACAGGAATTTGTTGCATACATACCTGCTCTGAAAAACGTCGTTCAAGGTGTGACTCTCGCCTGTTTTATTCCAGTAACTTGTATCCTGTGCTCTTGATATATACCCCACGCCAGAGAAGAGAATAATTTTGTTTAAGCCTGGAAATTGTCAAGGTTGTTGGTAGTTTTTTGTTGATTGTTGATAGTTATTAGTTACTTATTCCATAGATGCGCTTTATTCCGCTTCCCGTAGGGTACAACAAACAACAAACAACTAACCACTAACAACCAACAACAAACCAGACGGAGCATTTTGCAAATCATGTTGGATTGCTAATGCTATTACACCTTCTGAACCCAAGTTTTGTTACTTATTAATTGTCGAGGCGATCGCCAGATTCTTGGGGAAATTTAAACATCTTTTAACTTATCTTTATTGTTAAAAACTTCCATATATATAATTCTGTTGCTCATATAAGCAACTGTTTGTGAGGCTATATTAGCAGCAAGTTTAAATCTGTTAATTACTAACATTTGCCATTCACAAATTTGTTTATTGTGAACTTTATTTGGATTTTTAATAAAAAAATAGAGCATTCCCCTCTAGTTATCTTGCTATGCTTATTCCTCTTGTCTACGAGCTGTCCTTTAAAAACAAAAACTACTACTCATTCTTAGTTGTTCAATCCAACATGAGTGTAGCAGTTTTTCGGACAAATTCTTGAACAAGCTCCACAACCAATACAATTTTCTGGATGAGCAACTGTCATTACTTTTTTTTCAATTTCATCATCATCTTCATCGTCTACAAATTCGCCTTCTTCGTTCATTGCCCGCAACAATAGCACATCATGTCCGCAAATTTTAAAGCATCTGCCACAACCGATGCATTTATGTTCATCTATTGACTGCGCGAATTTGGGTGTCCAAGTTTTACCACCAAATGTCAATCCTGTGAGTACTGCCATGAACTTACCTTCTGCAATTTTTCTACAACTATATTTGCGCTTTTACGCTCATCCTACCATAGCCTTAATTATCTGTTTTAAATGTTCAAACATAACGATTTACATCGTCAAAATTCCATAACTTTCACAAACATTATTGGCTTAATTAACCTAATTATCAATTTAGATGAAACTATTTACTAATAACCCAATACTGTTAAGTTAGTACAATCCAATCTTTGGAGATCCCCCATTATCCCCGGCAGGTACTCATGAGGGAAACCACCTGGAGGTCAAAATATACAAGCGATCGCTATCCTATTCCGCAAATCAAAAATACTTGCTTAATAGATATATTGTTAAGGTTTCTCAAATATTATTAAATGTTGCTGCGGTAGCAAATTCTTAGTTTCCTGCCATATCAAACCAACAGCTTGCATTTCTTTTTTCACTTGCCTTTGAGTCATTTTGTGTAGAGCTTTAATCATAATAAAAGGATTTTCACCCCGGTATTCTGCTAAAATCACCCTACCGCCTGGTTTCAATGCTTTTACAATTTCTTGCATCACTTCTCGTGGATACTCAAATTCGTGATACGCATCCACCATTAATGCCAAGTCAATACTTGCAGGTGGCAGGTTGGGGTTGGTGGGAGTTGCCAATACAGGCTCAACATTGGTGATTTTTTTCTCTTTCTTAAAAAAGTTAATAATATCTAGCATCTCTGGCTGAATATCTACAGCTAGCACTTGTGATACTTTGGGAGCGATGCGAAAGCTCAAGTAACCTGTACCTGCACCAATGTCTGCAACTACGTCAGTAGGTTTCAGGTTGAGGGCGTTTACTATTTTACTCGGCTGTTCTTCTGGTTCACGGCTGGGACGTTCTAGCCAAGCTGCACCTGTGTGTCCCATGACTTTAGCTATTTCCCGACCCATGTAATATTTTCCGATACCGTCGGGACTATGAATTAGCTTTTGTTCGTAAATAGGGGAAGATATGGTAGCTGCAATTGCTGTGTCAAGAGGGTAAGGCAAATAGCCCAAGATAATTACTAGGAAAATGAGTACTAAAGGGAAAAAATTATATTTTTGTTTATTTTTCATTGGTAATCAGGTGTAGCTGTTTCAGTCTATTCTCGCGTGAATAATATTTATTTAACTAACCACAAAGGACACAAAGAGTGCAAATAATATAAAGGATTTAATTAGAGAGTAGTCTTGATAAAATTGAGCGTACATTAGACATCTCCAGAAATTAAATATACGATTGCCACAACCCTTGTAGAGAAGTTCTACGGAACGTCTCTACATTCTTTTTCACCAGATGCTTATTAGCAATTATCTCTGTTTATCTACGGTCAAAATTTGGCGATCGCACATGGCTATTGGGTATTGGTGATTGGGTACTGGCTATTGGGAGAAGATTCTTCTTATCTCCTAATACCTAGTCCCTAGTCACCAGTCACCAGTCCCTTGTCCCCTGTTGATCTGTGGTCAATTTCCAAAACCTGATTTTTGCGATAGGTTGTAATTTACATTAAGCGTAAATTGTAAAGTCAAATCTCAAATGGTTTTAGTTCGCGATTATACCACTCTCCCTGAAAACGCTCGATAACTAACGGTGTGACGACAAACTTAGCTGGACAACCATCTTTAACATCAATCCGCACGGATGAATAAGGAAGCCGCTTTAAGACATCGTAACCATGACGACCAACAAAAAGTAGTGAATCCGCGACTTTACGGTTAAGGCTACCTGTTACGTCCTCAAAAGTCTCCATTAATTCCGATCCCTCCCGTCGTCGACGCCGGGGACGACGCCCGCTACCACCACAGACTATACAATTGAGGTGAGAGTCAGCGTGTCCGGTATCAGTGGTGCGGAGATATTCTAGGCAGTGAGCGTGGCCGTTTAAAATCAAATCAACGATCGCACGCCCTTGAGTCAATGAACCAAGGGTTTGGGCGACGCCATCGAATACCCAGCGCAGGCGGCGACGAACTGCTAATGTTTGTGCTTGATGCCACTTACTCGCCTCGGTGACGTAGGGGGGATGGTGGAAATAAATTACCCGTCCGCGTACTTCTTGAGTATGCCAAGACTCAATTAACCTGTGCTTTAGCCATTCTAATTGTTCAAAATCTGTGGCTGGTTCGTGGTGGGATGCGAGTTGTTTTTCGATGTCAATTTTGACTTCATCGATTTGGTATAGTTTGGCTTTGAGAGCATCGAGTTTTTCCGCTTCTTCGGGGTTATCTGGGTTAAGGCGATCGCACACTTCCAAAATTTGCATTTCCTCTTCTTCGATCTCGTGGCGGCGCTTTTCCAGTTGGCGGCGACTGCTTTCTCCTTCTTTGGTTGCGGGTAGCGGTGATGGTTCGTTAAAAGTATTCGAGTCCAGGGCGAAAAAGTCAATACCGCCGTAACGAAACGTGTAATAGCGATTGGGTAAGCGGGTAAAACGTCCGGGTTCGTAGCGCAAACAGCGTCCCGTGTCTGTTTTAGCTGTGTAGTGTTCGTCGAGGTGAAATTCTAACTCCTGTTTGGAATGGAACGCCTTGAGATAATCAAGAAACGCCCGTGCATAGGCATCTCCTTGATAGGAACCATGCCAACCAATTTCGATATCTTTGTAGCGGAACAAACGGCGTAGTGGTAGTGTACTGCCTGCCAGCAGTCGGTACATTAACGGTACATCATAGTAATCGTGATTACCGAGAACTGGCAGGATTGGGGTTTTAAAAACCATGCGATCGTAGGGAATGAGTTTGGGGTTTACTCCGCCTACAATAAACTCGCGGTAAGGTTCGATAAAGTTTTGCGGGTAATATTCGTGCGAACCAACAATATAAATTACATCTCCCGTGTGCAAGACAAAACTACACTCTTCGCGGTGCGGAAGCATCAGTTCAGCAACTTTTCGCTGGGGATTGTGTTGTCGGTAGGAAGCACTAGAACCGCTGTCACCAATGACCATAAAAGAAAATTCTGGATTATCCGAGTTGCGATCGTCGATCGCCATGCAAGTTTGGTCAATACCCCGCGAGACAATACTTGCGTTACGCCAACGCACCCGTTCCTTCATCTTTTGAATTTTTACAGGTATCGACGGTTCAGAAATGAATTTCATAACTTAATTGTTAGTTGTTAGTGGTTAGTGGTTAGTGGTTGTAGAGACGTGCCATGGCACGTCTCTACATTGGTTAGTTGTTAGTGGTTAGTGGTTAGTGGTTAGTGGTTGGTTGTTATTCTCCCCCTCTCCCCCTCTCCCCCTCTCCATATTCCCTTACTGATACCCGGCTGCTTGCAAAGAAAATAACCTCGCATATCTCCCCCCAGCTTGCAATAACTCTTCGTGGGTTCCCTGTTCTACAATTTCCCCTGCTTCAATCACCAGAATTTTGTCAGCCATCCGTACGGTAGAAAAACGGTGAGATATTAAAAATACCATCTGATTTTTTGTCAGGGTGCGAAAGTGATTGAAAATCTCATACTCAGCCTGGGCATCGATCGCCGATGTTGGCTCATCTAGCACTACTATATCTGCGTTAGTTCGCATAAAAGCACGAGCAAGGGCAATTTTTTGCCACTGGCCTCCAGAAAGTTCCTGTCCTCCTTTGAACCACTTACCTAGCTGAGTGGTGAAACCCGCGGGCAGTTTTTCAATAAAAGGTAGCGCCATGCCCTTTTCAGCAGCAACTTCCCAAAGTTCTCTGTCTTCCATGCGTTCTACGTCACCCACACCGATATTCTCACCCACCGTAAACTGGTAGCGGACAAAGTTTTGAAAAATCACACCGATGCGTTGCCGCAGCACCTCTACATCCCATTCTTGCAAGTCCAAGCCATCTAGTAAAATCCGTCCAGAGTCGGGGTTGTAAAGCCGAGTCAGTAATTTAATTAAAGTAGTTTTGCCAGAACCGTTTTCGCCAACAAAGGCTAATTTTTCTTTGGGTTTGAGGTGGAAAGAAATGTTTTTCAGCGCAGGTTGGGAACTTCCCGGATAGGTAAATGTGACATTCTCAAAGCGAATTCCATCTTTGGGCTTTATGCCTTTGGTAGCTTTACCACTTGGCTTAGGTACTTCCTCTTCTAGGAATTCATAAAGATTAGAAAGATATAGGTTGTCCTCATACATTCCACCGATGGAAGTCAGCGCACCAGAAAAAGTTGTTTGTCCTTGGCGGAACACGGTGAGATACATCGTCATATCCCCCAAGGAAATTCTCCCCGCTACCGTTTCCACAACAATCCAAGCGTATGCTACGTAAAAAGCGGCAGTGCTGAGCAAACTCAACAAATATCCCCACAGTCCCCGCCGTATCGTCAAATCGCGATCTTCGTCGTAAAGTTGATTGAAGATGTCGCGGTAACGTTCCAGCAACATTTCTCCTAACTGGTAGAGTTTCACTTCTTTGGCGAAGTCTTCTCTAGCAGCCAATGTTTCTAGGTAATGCTGCTGGCGGGTTTCTGGTGCACGCCAACGAAGCAGGCGAAAAGCTTCTCCTGCAAATTTCGTTTCGGCAATGAATGCAGGCATAGCTGCCAATATCAGTATCATCACCGCCCAAATTGAAAATTGCACCAACAAAGCACCGTAGGTGATGAGTGAAAGGGCGCTTTGTACCAAGCCAAAGGTGCGGTTTACCAACGAGAGGGGACGAGTGGAAGCTTCTCGCCGGGCGTTAGTCATTTTATCATAAAATTCTGAGTCCTCAAATTGTGTTAGTTCCAGAGTTAGGGCTTTTTCCAGGATAAGTTCATTCACCCGTTGACCGAGTAACACCCGCAACAGCGACTGACAAACTGTGAGTCCCCTTTGACTACCTGCAAGTAAAGCCACAGCAATAGCTTCCAATCCTACATACAGCAGAGGATGATAGCTATTGACATTATGTAGAGACGCGAAATTTCGCGTCTCTACAACCGCATCGACAATTAATTTACCGATATAAGCTACAGCAGCTGGTAACAGACCAGCCACCAAAGTTAGAATGCCAAGGCTGATGGTGAGGGAACGGCTAGTAGTCCATACTAGAGCGATCGCTCGTCCACTGTAGCGAAACACCGCCAGCGATTGGCGTAGGGCGTTACGTTTTTTACGAAGAATCCTCATTATTCTTTTTATAACGTAATTCGCCCGTAATTGCCGAATGGTTATATAGTTTGTCGTTGATCGTGAATTATCAAGCTGAAATACTGATGTTAGCGATTGGTAAGTCACGGAGAAAATAAAAGCGATCGCTCTTCCAATCACTGCCCTTAATTCGTCGTTTGATCAAGATGCCAGTGCCATTTCTTCGATTGTTCTAGCAAGATAAGTTACATTTGCTACCAACTCATCTGGTTCAATCGGTTTTTCTGCATACACTTGAAAACCTGAACTAAGAGCTTCATCGCATACTTTTTCCGTAATAGAAGCTGTCAAGGCAATAGCTGGAAGAAGCTTGAGATTTTGACGCTGTTCAAGAATTCTGATTTGGCGAATTAGAGAGTAACCGTCTTCACTTGGCATAGCAATCTCAGAAATTAAAACATCTACTTGACAGGTCGCAAATACTTCCAAAGCTTCTCGTGCAGACGTCGCTACTTTTACTAATATCGAAAACTCTTGAAGAATTACTCTGATTAACTCAACACAGTCGGGGTTATTATCTACTATAAGCACCCTTAAACCATTAAGAGACGGGGTTTGGTAGATGGGAACAGAAGCGTTGTTCATGATAGATTTCCTGATAGCAGAAAAATAATTACCTATCGCTAGCAAGAAGTGTTTCAGAATGACGATTTTTCTTTACATCTGGAAGAACCTTGCCCTATTAGGTCTACGCCTATTTAACTCGCGATTAAGTCTAGCTATTCAGTTCCTGTCATTGGCATTCAACTGGTATTTAGAGATTCCAGATTTAACTAGAGACAGTGATGGCAATTTGGCGGCTGTTTGTAATAGATTCCACAATTCTTCTTTCCATTTCAGGCTTAAAACCTCTGAATTTTTGATTCCCAAAGCTTTTAGGCATTTAATTATGTCTTTTTTCTTTAATGACTTTGGTTCCAGTTCTGAAGCTACAAAACGAGCAAAGCCAGGCGAGACAACTGTAGGTATTTCAAAATTCATTTAGACCTCACGGGAGTATAAAACCCGTTAACTTAAGTACAATTCGTCATTAAAAAGGGTTATAACAATGATTCATTTCTCAGGCGAATCCCGAACCCCCTTTTACAGTGATGTGTGCTAAGCATGGGAGTCACCCAGAGTTGCGACAGACATGCTACCAATTTTTGACTGTGCGATCGCAAGAGTGAGGTTTACCAGCATGAAGAAAATATCCTACACCCTTAACGACATATTAAGTGCTTCCAGTGCAATATACGTCCTACAAATTGCACGACGAACTTCTATCTATCTTAGTAATAGCTTTATTCACTTTAAGGCTACGACCCTTCCACTCAGCGCCTAAAAGCGCCTGAATTGCTGCTGTTTCTTCAGCGTCTGTTCTCATTTCTACGAAAGCGAATCCTCTCCTTTCACCAGTTTCCCGGTTCATAGGCAATCGAACTCTTTTAACAGATCCATATTCTGAAAAGATCTGTTTGAGGTCATCTTCTTCAACTTCATAAGATAGATTACCGACATAGATTGACATAAAATATCTCCAGAATCTAACAGAGTGTAGAGATTTAGATTCGGGAAGGTGGCTGTAGTATCAATCACAGAGCCGAAAATAATTCTCGATAGTCTAACCTTAACACAGAACCTTTAATTACGCTTGTGGGATTCCACATCGAACCTTGCACCTCTTTCGCTGACTTGCAAGTGCAGATCTTATTTCCTAATAAAGAGTATAAACTGGCATTTCTTGATAACAATGGCTACAACGCCAGTAAATACCTCCCAAACGTATATGACGGAGTAAAGTGTATGAACAGCAAGGGCAGGTATGCTTACTCATCATGGATTGCCAGATATATATGGCTGTATTCCCTTGGCTGTTACCAATTGTAGGATGAGTCAGTGCTTGACTCGACCTCTTCAATAAAACTTGCATTTTTTTAATCTGAATTTTTGTTGAAATCCGACTCATATCTCACTAGAGACGGCGGCGGTAATTTATTTGTAGTTGAATCCAAAATTATTCTTTCCACTTAAGACCTAAAATCTCTAGATTTTTGATTCCCAAAGCTTTTAGGTATTTAACTATATCGAACTCCTTAAAGCTTGATTCAGTAGATCGCTCAATTCGTTACGGATTTATAAAATAGTGTACTTAGTCCTAGCTCTATTAACTTTGAGGCTACGACCCATCCACTCAATGCCTCTCAGCGCCCGAATTGCCGCCGCTTCTTCGGCGCCTGTTTCCATTTCTACAACGGCAAATCCTTTTTTCTCACCAGTTTTCTGGTTCGTAGATACTTGAATTTTCTTAACAGCTCCATATTTTGAAAAGATCTGTTTGAGGTCATATTCTTCAACCTCATAAGATAGATTGCCGACATAAATTGACATAAAATGCCTCCTGAATCAAAGGGTGTAGAGATTTAGATTCGGAGAGGCTTTTGTTTATAAAGTTCAATCACATAGCCGAAAATAATTCTCGATAATTTCATCATAACATAATCCAAAAGTAATGTGTGGTATAAATATCTGCAATTTTATCTCTACAATCATTATCCAGAGTGATTTAGAGAATAAAAACACTTGATAACCACCAAAATTTTGACTTTCAAAAAT